>CAZZEF010000114.1:10499-14655 GCA_964652875.1 uncultured Planctomycetaceae bacterium | reverse complement strand
CGAGAAAAGGTGAATTTCTGGTTCGAAGCAATTCGGTCGGCTCACAGACGCTGCGCTGGGAGATCAGCGACCCGCTGCCCAAAGGGGAATTCGGCGTTATTAAATTTATCTGCAAAGTCCGTTAAAACGGCCCTCTCTGGATCCTGTTTTCGCGGCAAGTTTGGAAATTCATCCGTTTCTTTAAATGGACCGCTTGAAAATATTTTTGTCTTGTCATTTCAACATCAAAGCCGAAGAGATCCCTCTTCGGCTTTTTTACTTTTTTCTGTTATACCGATTCCATCATGAATTTTCCGTTATAACGTCAAAAGAACAGCCCGATTCACGCAGTCAATCGGCGGAGATGACGGAAAATTTAAAATGAAAGCAGAATATAATACCTTAAGAACAGACAAGTCATAAATTCAACTGGCAGGAATTGCGGAAAGTTAAAAATAACGGCGATAAAACAATTTCAGGATCCCGCTTTGAACCATTCCGCTTCTTTACTTTTCAAAATATTAATTGTATAATGGGGCTCTCAAGCCGTTGATTTCAGGATCAGGATTTTCCGTCTTCCGGTTTTCTCTGAAGATCAGAAGGACTCGAAGATCTGAATTTTCTGGTTCCGGCCTTTTTCAGACAGATCCTTTCGAAAGAGTCCTTCGTTTTTTTCCGAAAAAAAAGATCTGTTTCATCTTCAATCTCAAGGTAAAAATCATGAAAAGAAAAGTTAAAAATTTCGCGCTGCTGTTACTTTCCGCATTGCTTCTGATCTCAACGCTGACTTGTCCGGCTTTTTCGGACGATGCTCAAAATAAATACGCGCCGCTGAAATTGGATCAGGAAGGCGGATGGACTCTTGCGGTCATTCCGGATGTTCAGCAATACACCTCTCAAAGAAATTTTCCGATCTGCGTGATCATGATGAACTGGCTGATCGAGCATAAACAAAAACTGAATATTCTGCAGGCGGTTTGCGTTGGAGATCTGGTCAATCAAAATAACTCGGATCGTCAATGGAACTTTACTTCGAAATTTTTCGCAATGCTCGACGGGGTTTATCCCTATGTTCTCGCAACTGGCAATCATGATTACGGAGGACCGAAAGCAACGGCCGATTCCCGGAAAACCAATTTCAATAAATACTTTCCCGTCAATCGGAATCCGCTTTGGAAAACGGCGCTCGCGGAACTGGGAACCAATTCGTTCGGCGAAAAAAATCTTGAAAACGCCGCTTACGAAACCGCGCTCCCGAACAATAATAAATTAGTCGTTATTGCGCTGCCGTTCGCTCCAACTGACGCTAATCTTGAATGGGCCAAAAAGGTCGCCGGACAGGAAAAATACAAAGACGCTTTCGTTGCCGTTGTTACTCATTGTTATATTTTTCCGGCCGATCGCGAGAATCGACACGATAACGACCGACATTATAAACTTCTCAAAGAAGACGGAAACACCGGTCTGCAAATTTGGGAAAAACTGGTTAAACCGTCGAAAAATATCCGCTTGGTCCTCTGCGGTCACCATTCGACCGTCGATCTTTTTAAAGGCTGCTCCGGTTTTCGAACCGATAAAAATTCCGCTGGAAAAACCGTTTATCAAATGGTGTTCGATACCCAAGCGCTCGGCGGCGGCTTTGGCGGAAACGGCGGCGATGGCTGGCTGCGTTTACTCGAATTCTCCAAAGACATGAAACACGTTAAAGTAAAAACAGTTTCGCCCTTTTTCGAGATCTCTCCCAATACCCGGTTTATGGCAATTGATCATGCTGATTACAATGAATTTGAATTCGATATTGATTAATTTACCGGCGACGAATTGAAAGTTTAATGGCAGCGTCCCCCCCGTCTTCCTGTTCAGATCTGTCTGTTATACCGATTCCATGATGAATTTTCCGTTATAACGTCAAAAGAACAGCCGATTCACGCAGTCAATTGGCGGCGACGACGGAAGATTTAAAATAGAAGCAGTCTATTTTAAAATTTTTACTGACACCCCTGATCGTTGGATCTGAAATGAATAACGGTTCCCGATCAGGAAAATGGGCAAAATAAAACAGAAATCAGAAAATACAGGAACGAAACAATGCGATACTGCATGTGTTGGGGAACTCTCTTTTTTATTCTTTTGGCTTGCTCTGTTGAAATCCAGGCGGCCGTCTATTATATTGACAGCCGATCAGGATCCGATCAGAATACGGGCACCGCGCCCGAATTTGCCTGGAAAACAATTGAGCGTTCCAGTAAAGCGCAGATCAAACCGGGCGACCGTATTCTTTTGGCGCGAGGCGGTCTTTGGCGGGAAATTTTGCGGCCGCATTCCGGAGAAGAAGGACGAGCTGTCTGTTACGGCGCTTACGGATCCGGGCCGAAACCGAAACTTTACGGATCCATCGACGCGTCCGATCCTGAATATTGGACTGAAACAAAACCGGGGATCTGGACAACAAAAAAGATTGCTCCCAATCCTATCGGTCCTTTTATGCGCACTTTGAAAAATTCTTTCCGAGCCGACTCTTCTTTGTCCTCCTTCGGACAGGCAGAACACAAAACGAACACCGTTAATGATCGCCGATCTGACAATACGATCAATCAGTTCGGGCAACATACCCAATTCGATCTGCCCCGGCTCTCTTGGAAAATGTATAAAGAGCGCTCCGTTGACGCTGATTTTACCGAAACCGTAAACGGATTCCGCGTTCAATACCGTAAAGGTAAAAACGGAAGCAATTCCATTCAGATCTGGGGATCGGTCGGAGATCCCATCTTTTCCGATGGACTCTTAATTACTTTTCGGGCAAAATGTTCAAAAAAATTCAATTTGACGGGGATCTCAATGATGCTCGCGGAAAAACCTTATACCGCGCTTTATTATGATGCCGGTCCTTTTGAAACAGATCAAAATTGGCGAAAATTTTCCGTTTTCCTGTCAAGAAGAAATTTTTTGGGTCCGATAATTGCTGATCAGCTGCGGTATCATTTCAGTTTGGGGGCCCTTCCCGATAATTCCGTTTTCGAGTTCGAACTGATCGATCTGCAATCGGCTGTTATTGATTCGTCCCGTCTTCTGCGTGCCGATGTCGGCAATATCATTTTCGATCACGGAACGTTCTGTCCGAGATCCGCCGATCTCTTTTTCGACAGTATAACAGAGCCCGCAATAAAAAAAGAAAAAATAAACACTAGCGCAACAAGCAGCGAATCAAAGAATAAAATTCATGCGAACAGTGATGAAAGCGAAAAAAAGTATTTCCGGTGCGGAATAAAAAAATGGTCGCTCAATGATCTGAAAAGATCGGGTCAGTATTGGTATGATCCTGTTTCAAAACAGGTTCATCTCCGTTGGAATGGTAATCCGGCCAAAGAATGCCGGTCAATTGAGCTGGCGTTACGGGAAACAATCGTCAACGAAGCCGGCTGTCATGATATTGTTTTTGAGGATCTGTCCGTTGCTTACGGAGCGGCTCACGGATTCGGCGGAGGTGAGACCAAACGGCTGACCATTCGAAACTGCGATATTTATTATATCGGCGGCGGTCATCAGCATACTCGCGAAAATGGAATGCCGGTTCGATTTGGAAACGGTATTGAATTTTGGGGGAACTGTGACGGCAATCTCGTTGAAAACAATCGTCTTTGGGAAATTTATGATGCCGCTTTAACCAATCAGGGATACGGTTATCCCGGCCAATCAGGATCTTATCAGAAAAATTTGATCTATCGAAACAATACCGTCTGGAACTGCGAGTATTCTTTTGAATATTGGAATCGCGGCGATAATGCCGTTTCCGAAAATATCCGCTTTGAAAATAATATCTGCCGAAACGCCGGATTCGGCTGGGGACACGATCAGCGGCCCGATCCGATCGGATGCCATTGCATGTTTTCAAGCAATACGGCGCCCTCCAGAAATATCTTCGTTCAAAATAACGTTTTCGACCGGGCAACGGAGTGCTTGATCTGTTTTCGCGGCTCAACAACAAAACCCTGGCATGAATTTTTAACGCTCAATGCCAATCAATATAAGCGGTATAATGCCCCGTTATTATACTGGTTCTCCAAAAAAATCTATGAAATTAACGATTTACCCCCCCGCTGAAAACAAACTCGCTTCCGCTGATCGCTCTTAACAAGTCATAATGATTGTTCGGCAAGCGACCAACGGGAGCGGGAAT
>CAZZEF010000114.1:0-10399 GCA_964652875.1 uncultured Planctomycetaceae bacterium | reverse complement strand
TGTCTTCAGCGCGTCAGCGCTAACCGGGGTCCAGCGCCCTTGCGCTGGTGCGGGAAGTTAATGTTATTTGGTATTATTTAATCTGATCAAGAGAATTTTTCAGATCGGCGAGAATATCATTAATATCTTCGATACCGACGGACAGACGGATCAGATCAGGGCGGACGCCGCAAGCATCGAGTTCAGCCTCGCTGAGCTGACGATGTGTTGAGTTGGCCGGATGCAGAATGCAACTGTGCGCATCGGCGACGTGAGTTGCGATTTGAGCGATTTCCAAATGCCTCATGAATTCTTCGGCCGCCTTTCGGCCTCCTTTGAGTCCGAAAGAGACAACGCCGCAGGATCCATTGGGCATATATTTTTTTGCCAGCTGATAATACTTATTATTCGGCAGGCCGCTGAAATTGACCCAGGCGACTTTTTCGTGATCGTTCAGAAATTCGGCGACCGCCTGACCGTTGGCGCAATGCCGGGGCATACGGACATGCAGTGTTTCCAGTCCCAAATTCAGCAGAAAACTGTTATGCGGACTTGGAATTCCGCCGAGATCGCGCATGAGCTGGGCAACACATTTGGTAATATAAGCGCCGCCGAGTCCGAACTGTTTGGTGTAAACGATTCCATGATAGCTTTCGTCGGGAGTTGTCAGACCGGGAAACTTGTCGGCATGTTCGTCCCAATTGAAATTACCGCTGTCAACAACAACTCCGCCGACGCTTGTCGCGTGTCCGTCCATGTATTTAGTCGTCGAATGCGTTACGATATCGGCGCCCCATTCGAACGGACGGCAGTTGATCGGAGTCGGAAACGTATTATCGACGATCAGCGGAACACCGTGTTGATGAGCAACTTCGGCAAACCGTTCAATATCAAAAATATCCAGTGCCGGATTGGCAATTGTTTCGCCGAAGACCGCTTTCGTATTGGGACGAAATGCCGCCTCGATCTGTTCGTTGGTACTGTCCGGCGCGATAAAAGTAAAATCGATTCCCATTCGTTTCATTGTAACAGCAAACAGATTGAACGTACCTCCGTAAATGGCGGAGGACGCAATAATATGATCGCCGCAGGAAGCGATGTTAAAGATGGAAAAGAAATTTGCCATCTGACCGGAAGAAGTCAGAACGGCGGCCGTTCCTCCTTCGAGCGCGGCGATTTTTCCCGCGACAAAATCGTTCGTCGGATTCTGAAGCCGGGTATAAAAATAACCTGACGCTTGAAGATCGAACAGTTTGCCCATCTCTTCGCTGGAATCATATTTAAACGTCGTACTTTGGATAATCGGGATCTGCCGCGGATCTCCGTTGCCCGGCTTGTATCCCGCCTGAACGCATTTGGTACCGATCTTCATGAATTTGTCTCCTTTGGGTTCATTGGCCGCGTTTGACGGTCATTTTTTTATTTGACGGATTGTCTGTTGAAAATGTCATTCCGCGTCTTGTTTCGCGAAAAATTTTTTTTATTATTTCTCATTTTATCCCGTCCGCCAATCGAAACAAGGGGAAACGAATTCATAAAATAAAAATCGACATAAATTTACCCGTTTTCAGGTCCGTATTGACGATCAACGGCGATTATTCCGATTTCATTACCGATTTTTTGTTCCAGCATTAAAAAACAGCCGGAGTCACAAAACGGACTCGGCCCAATAACGAAAAAACCAAAACGAGAGCGGTATAAAAAGATCGTTAGAAACCGAGACCGCCCTTCCAAATATAGGTCGGATGCGATATTTCAGGTTCAGAAATCGGCTTGACCGGACCGGAAATATACTCGGTTGTAAAGGTCCAGGCTTGAAATGTTTTTGAAAAATGATGGGGACTCATGCCGGCTTTGAGTTTGAGCGAGCGAAGGAACTCGGCTTTATTGGGGATCTGTTCCCAAACGGAGGGGAGATAAACGGCCCGTAAATAGTTGTCCGCGATAACAAGTCCGTCTTTAAAGGGTCGGATCTGCGCCATCATTTCTTCTTCCGTTTCGAAATTAAGGGGGATTTGCGGAGTTAAAATCGAAACGGAAATCGTCAGTCGGTTGTATTCCGAAACGGTCAGAGGCCGAAAGCGGGGATCACCAAAGGCCGCGTTTTGTGCGTTTGAAACGAGATCTTCCGCCAGTGCGGAATGCGCGGTAATGGATCCGATGCAGCCGCGGAGTTTCTTGTCAATTTCCAACGTAACAAAGCAGGCGCCGTCCTGTTCCAAAACAGGCGGAACCGACCCGAACCAGTCACGGCTGACATGAACCTTTTTCTGAAAATTCGTTGTTATACTCAAACGAACCATATCAAGAATGTATTCGGAATAATACCGTTTAAGATATTCACCGCAAGATCCTTCATAAAGAAACCAGGATCCGTAACCGACCACCCGATCCCGATCGCCGGTGATTTCGCCCGAATTCGTCATCCCGGCGCGGATCAGTGAAAATTTCCTTTTTTGAGCAAATTCAACTGCTCCGCAAATACCAATTGCTCCGCAAGCCTGATCCTGTCGAAAATGGGAAATATCGCCCGATTCGATCATTTGAGCCGTTAATGAGTCAAGATCTTTTGCCTTTGCGGAAGTGAGAAAATGACTCAAATCGGAGGAGATCACAAAGCCGATCTCCGGCCGGTCATAAAAGTGCGCAATGATCTCCGAGATCTGACAGGCAGCAGCCCGACCGACCAGAATCGGAACGATTTTAATTCCGTTTTCATAACGATATTGAAGAAATGGGACTTCGACTTCCGCCGAATGTTCCGGCGCGAACGCATTGTCAAGAAAAGGACAATCGAAATTTTCGGATACTTCCTGAATAATTTCCCGGTCAAGCGGAACATCCCCGAGCGGGGTGCGCCATTGATCGTAATCGGATAAAACAAGTCCATTGAACGGATAATGATGAGATGGCGCGAAAATAAAAATCGTTTTGAGTCCGTTGGCAAGATAACCAACTCCTTCACTCATGAGTTGTCCGGAATAGACGTATCCCGCATGCGGAACAATTACCAAACGGCTCTCAACATCGCGGTCTTTTAGCCGATTGTCCGAGAATTCGCGTAATTGAGTCGAAAGCTGTTCCGCGTTACCGGTATAAAATTGACCGGCGACCGAAGGTTTTTTGATCTTATCCATGACACCTTTCCTTTTTTTAGAAAAACCGCTCTTGGGCGGACACACACAATAATGTATAATTCGGTATACTAAAATATAATGTCTTTGTCAACTTCTTTCCAATAAAAAACAGAAAAATTTACCTGGAGTTTTTATTATGGATCCCAACGGCGTTTTTCAGTTTCGTCATGAAAACGGACAAGTCCAATGTCTGATCTGTCCTCGAAAATGTCTTCTTTCGAGTAATCAGCGGGGGTTCTGTCATGTCCGTCAGAATACCGGCGAACAGATCGAACTGACCGCTTACGGATATACGACCGGGCTGGCGATTGATCCGATCGAGAAGAAACCTCTGTATCATTTTCTGCCCGGCTCGAAAGTTCTCTCTTTTGGAACTCTCGGCTGCAATATGGGTTGTTTGTTCTGTCAAAACTGGTCTATATCCAAATCGAAAGCGGGTAACGAAGGACAATATCGGGCAATGCCGCAAACCATTGCGGAAACGGCCCTGTCCAATGGCTGTCAAAGCGTTGCGTTTACTTATAATGATCCGGTTGTTTTTTATGAATACGCTCTTGATACCGCCCGGGAATGCCGAAGCCGCGGAATAAAAACCATCGCTGTAACCGCGGGCTACATGAATTCGGAACCCCGGCGCGAATTTTATCGTCTGATCGACGCGGTTAATGTCGATCTAAAAGCTTTTCAGTCCGACTTTTACCGGCGCAACTGTTTTGCGTCTCTTGAACCGGTTCTTGAAACGATTGAATACATAAAGAACGAAACGGAAACTTGGCTCGAACTGACAACTCTGATCATCGAAGGCGAAAATGATGATCCGGACGAGATCCGGCAGGAATGCGACTGGGTCGCCGAAAAGATCGGAACAACAACCCCGCTGCACTTCAGCGCTTTCAGGCCCGCCTGGAAATTTTCCGATCGAAAACAGACAAGTCTTTCAACCCTTCTTAACGCTTACCGAATCGCCAAGGCCGCCGGGTTGAAACATGTCTATCTCGGAAACGTTCGGCATGATCAGAGCGCCGCGACCTACTGCGAACAATGCAGCAAACAGATCGTAACCCGCGGCCTGTTTCAGCCCGACTCCGTTAATATCGACGAAAATGGAAACTGCCGTTATTGCGGCGCCCCCGTTGCAGGTCATTGGTCCTCCCGGCTCTAAAGTCAACGAAGCGAGAACGAAAGATCCAACATGTACATGTCCGGATCAGAAGAAAAACTCTCTCTTGATGAATGTCCGTTTATTAAAAAGAGGCGGTCGTTATTATTGTCAAACCGATTTCCCTTTTTTATCTATTTCGTGTTTGTATTTTTTCTCTTGTAATCTTTTCGTTTTATACCGATTTCATCATGAATTTTCCGTTATAACGTCAAAAGAACCGTCGATTCACGCGGTCAATCGGCGGTAATGACGGAAAATTTAAAATAAAAGCATACATTCTTCTTTTCTTTATATTTGTCTTCGAACGATCATTTTCTATCCCGTGATTTTCGCGGTTTCGTCTCTCCAAGTCCCCCAGGTAAAGATCGCCAGCGCGAGCCAGACGAGCAGAAAACTGATCCATTGAAAGAGATCCATTTTTTCATTAATAACAGTAATAGCGCAAAGAAACTGCAGGGTGGGGGTGATATAATGAGCCGTTCCGACAACCGTCAGATCAATACGGCGCATTCCAGATCCGTAAAAGATCAACGGGAGAGCGGTTAATATTCCGCTTCCGAGTAAAAGGATCAGAATAATTCCGTGATTCCAAACTTCCGGATGCGGCAGATTTTCGGCAGCGTAAAAAATATAACCGAGAGCAACAGGAGCGGAAAAGATCGTCTCAATACTGAGTGCGGAAAGAGAATCGACGGGGATCATTTTTCGAAAGAGAGAATACAGACCGAAAGAAAGAGCGCAGGCGACGCTTTCCCAAGGGAGCCGTCCGATACCGCAAGCGAAGATCCCCGCGGCAATAAGAGCAAGGAAAATCGCCGAGACACTCCAGCGGTTGAGTCGTTCTTTTAAAAAAAGAAACCCGAGAAAAACAGTAAAGAGCGGCGTTACATAATTCGCGAGGCTGGCGTAAAGTGTTTTATGCCGGAGTACAAGCCAAATAAAAATTCCCCAGTTAACACAGATCAAAATGGAAGTCAAAAGAAGTCCGAGACAGTATTTTCTATTGCGCAAGGTTTTTAAAATAACCGGACCTTTCCCGCGGATCAAAACCAGCGGCAGGATCAGCAGCGTTGTAAAAAAGGCGCGAAATGCGAGGATCACCAGCGGAGGCGCCGCTTCCATTAAATGAAAATAGATCGGAAACATGCCCCAAATCGTAAACGCGAGAACAACAAAAAACAATCCCAGCAAACGCTGTCTTCCTGATGATTCTTCCATGAAATGACACTCTTTATTTAATACTCTTCATATTCACATTATATACATATAATAAACCGTTTTGCCGAATATTATTTACTGTATGATCGTAAGGTTCAATCTTTTGAATTATTGATCGACGTTTCAGTATTTTATCGACGGACCGATATAAAAATAATTGATCTGATCGAACACGACAGTTCAGTCGATTTCCCAAACAGATCCCGCGGAAAAGGATTCAATTTGATCCCCCATCTTATTTCGAAGGCGGAGAAACGCTTCCTGTCCGGTGCAGTGTCCGGTATAATATTTTGCAGAATACGGGATCAAACGATCCGCAATTGCGTCAACTTTTTCGGCCGGGATCATTTTATTCAGCGACGGGATCATTAAATGAAAACCGCCGATCACGATCTCGGGAACAGTGCCGACCGCCTCAATGCACCGATTAATGATATTGACGATACCCGAATGAGCGCAACCGGCGATGAGAACAGGACGGCCTGATTCCGTTTCAAGTACAAAATTCTGTTCGTGTTCGAAACGGTCAGGAACAAATTCACCATTGATTTTTTCCAGCAGAACATCATTGGCTTCTGAATAAAACTCATTCGTTTTTATTTCCGAAAAAAACGTCAGTCCGGGAAACGGATCGATGGTTCCTTCGGTCATAACGATCCGGGAAAGATACTTTTCCGGCAGATCAAGTCCAATATTTTCGATCGAACCGTCTGGGCGTTTGGCAAAATAGTTTCGAAAGGCTTTTTTATGAATGTAAATGGGCGCCTTCGTGTTGACTTCACAAAAGTGGACCAAACCGCCGGTATGATCATAATGAGCATGAGAAATAAAAACGGCGTCGATACTGGAAATATCGACTTCGAGAAGATCGGCGTTTTTTATAAAAAGACCGGATGCGCCTGTATCAAAAAGATAGCGGCGACCCTTCCGTTCAACAAAAAGCGACAGTCCGTGTTCCGAACAGAATTTATCCTGACAGGCATTATTTTCGATCAATACTTTTATTATCATAATCAACATTTCCGATCGATTCTGTTGGTTTTATTCCCGATCTCGACGAGCCGCGAAAAAACATCCAACGAATTCAAAACAGGCAAGAACGACGGTTTAATAATTTTCATGCCGTCAACATTCATCGTTATTTATCAATTGACTTCGCAAACAATCAATTCCATTAAGGCCGGAACAGGAAAAACAACGTAAAGCCGATCTCATGTCCGCGGCGGTCTTCGTTTATTTTAATCTTTATACCGAAAAGTCAAGTCTCATTGGTCTTGATACCGCATTTCTTTTCGAAATAAGACCGGTTCTTTTTCAGTGAACAGCAGATTTCGTTGGACAAATCATTTCTTTTTATCAGGATATTTTTTCGGAAACCATATAAAATACAGTCCTTTTTTGCCGATTCGATTTAACGCAAAACAGATCTTTTTACCGATTTCCTTGATTCTTTTCCGGTTTGCGGAGATTTCATTTTTTACAACTTGAAAAGAAATATTTTTGTGCTAGGATACTTGCGTTTTCATAAACGAACCAAAGCGAAAAATCTAATCAAGTCTTCATTGAAACAAAAATTTTACGAAAGGAAAGAAAGATGGCAGTAAAACGAACAATACTGGATCTCGGAGCGCGGGAACGTCAGGTAATGGAAGCGGTCTTAAGAGTTGGAGAAGGATCGGTCAAGGAGATCAGTGCTGCGATCCCTGATTCGCCGGGTGATGTCATTGTCCGGGCCACTCTCGGCGAATTGGCCAAAAAGGATCTCGTTCAATATTGGAATATAAAGAACCGGTATTTTTACAAACCGGTAACTCCGCTTGAGAAGACGCGAAAAGCTGTTCTGGCGGAAATAACACGAAATCTTTTTGGCGGCAATATCGGCCAGGCGGCGATTGTTCTTTTGGAAAACGGGAAAAAAACGATCTCAACGGAAGAACTCGACCGATTGGCGGAAATTATCGAAGAAGCGCGGGCGGAACGTAAAAATAAAAAGATCAAAAGAAACGTTAAAGCCGATCTGAAAAAGGATCTCTCCAAAGATCCCAGTCCGTCCGACCGAAAAAGCAGAAAAATCATTGAACCGAAAGAAATGGAACCGGAACAACAGATGAATCCGTAATTCCGGGCATCGCCAAAAAAGTTCGGCGCGATCGCTTATTCGCCGCAAACAGAAAATCGTTCTGTTTTTTATTCACCGAACGCGTTCGGAAATCGAAAAGTTTTTCGAACGCGAAAAGAGAAAATAAAAGAAAATCGGCATAAAAAGAGAGGAGTATAAATTCTTTCCGATTACATAAACCACCTTGGACTGACCGGAATCATGCCTGTTTTTCCGTTTCAGCCGCGAACTTTTCTGATCGACGAATAATTCGTTTTCGTTCCGAACTTCCTTATGAATCATCGCTGACGTTTTACCGCGGCGATGATTCTTTTTATTAATGAGTCAGTTCATGCAGACTGAAACCGATATCCATTCCGGCGCCGCCGTCGCAGGGGGCCATTCCCTGGCGAAAAACTTTCGGATTGACCGTTTCGCTAATCGTCTTAACACTTCCATCGGCCATTGCGGCTATAATAACGCCGGGATGCATGGAGGATGCCCGGGCAGAAATCCAGCCTTTATGCGAAAGCAGTTCCATGACGCAGCGATTGATCGGAAGCGGATTGCAGTTTTCGAGCGCATTCGTCTTTCGTCCGTTCAAACAAGTCGCGCAGCCGGTCCAGTCGAATTCATGCTCATCAAGATTAAAACAAAAATTTTCATCTTGGGCAATTGAAAGTTCTGTCCCGTCGAAAAAGGAAGGATCGTCGCGGTAATTATTCTCTTTTTCCCGAGGATAACAAAAACCGATTCGAAATTCTTCGTCGGACCAGATCGGACCAGCCTGAACATTTTCCGAGAGTAAAATGGTATTGGTGGTTCCGTCGAGAATTGCATTTTGCCCAAGAATCGCGCCGCCATTGTCAACCCATTCATCGGGTGAGTCAATATTGTTCTTGCCGCCATCGGTAAAAATTCCGTAAGCGTTCATTTTGTCCCGTGACCCGGTTTGTTCGTTCTGCGTAACCAGCGGACCGTCAGCGTAACCGCAATTGGCCGCGTATGAATTGCTGTTCTCCTCCTGTGTTCCTGAACTCGGACAATGAAGACTTGACAGTGTCGCTTCAACGACCTCTTCAGAGCCGGTTCCCTTCCAGCGTTCCAGCAGTTGCGCATTTTCCATAAAGGGAAGAATGGTCCCCAGCCAGCTGATCAAAACTGAATCGCCATTGCTCTTTTCCAGAAAGGAGCGATAATGCGGATATTCGTTATACTGCGTCTCATAATGAACAACCGCCAATGCAATATTTTTCTGATTGTTCGAACAGTTCATGCGCCGGGCCGCTTCCCGGGCTCCTTGAACCGCCGGAAGGAGGAGCCCTATCAATGTTCCGATTATAGCCATGACCACCAGAAGCTCAACGAGAGTAAATCCTGTTTTTTTCATTTTTTCACTCCCTTCTCAATGATCTTCCGTATGATCGGCGGCGGAGGATCCGCTCTTTCCGTTTGCGGATCGAACCCGATTCGTCTTCTTGTTTTCACCGACGGTATCCGTTCCGCCGCTGTTCGTTTGCGAATTGCCCGTCGTCTTTGTATCAACGCTGCCGTCACTGGCATTATTGTCATCATCAGGGGGATCTGCGCTGCTGTTTTCGGAATCAGTCCCCGGTTGAGCCTCTTTATTTTCAGCGGATTTTTTCTTCATAACAGTCACCGAATCGATTTCGTTCAGCGCGGATCTGTTTTCTTTTTCAAGTCCGATTTTCTGCATAACAGACGCGCCGGGTCGGGATCCATTGCGGTTCATTTCCATCTTTCGGGATGATCCGCCGCTCCAAAAAAACCAGGAGCCAATTAAAAGCAGCAGACAACTTCCGAGAACAACGCCCAATTTGACCCAACGTGAATGGTCGGGTTCTTCTTCCTCCTCCTGTCCCGCATGATAAACTCTCATTTGATCTAATACGGATCCTGTATCAGCGGGCACTTCTCCCTGAATCGCGATCACTCCCTGCTGGTCCAATTTGGCGGCGGTCTTTTTTTTCTTTTTGATCGGGGCCGGCGCGGGCGGAACAAGATCGCGGGCAAAGTCAAGACAAAGATCATAACGTTGTGTTGGATCTTTGGAGAGCGCCTTTTGAATGGCCTCGTTGACCCTTGGATGAGATCCGGTCAGATCCGGCGGATCGGATCCAAGAATCGCGTCCCGAAGCTCCCGTAAATTCGATCCGGAAAAAGGAAGTGAACCGTTTAAAAGTTCATACGCAACACAGGCCAGCGAAAATTGATCGGAAAAAGCGCCGGGGCGCCCCTTCCAGACTTCCGGCGCGGCATAATAAAAAACGCGGTCCGACTGATTGTTTTTCATTCGGGCCCGAACCAAGGCGTCATCGATCAATCGGCCGGTTACGGTATCGGTCAGATAAACATTTTTAAGCTCGCCGTTTTGAAGATCGACCATGATATTCGATGGCTTAACGCGAAGATGAAACAACGCGTTTGAACGAAGATGATCAAGCGCGTTGGCGATTTTACCGATCAGATCCGGAATAAGCGCCGAACCGATCTCCCCGGGCGCAAATTGATCCAGGGGCCGTCCGACCGGCGAACCGGTCAAAAGATACGCTCCGTAAAGAGGATCCTCTTCAACTCCGATCGGCGATACAAGATTCGGATGACCAAGCGTTTTGAGACGAACCGCTGCATTCTTGAATTTAAGAAATTCCTGCGGACTGCCGCTAATCGACCCGGGAAGAAAGTGAACAATATAAAACTCGCTGTTAAGCTGTTCGTAAGCCCGCCAGGTACCCGCGCCGAGCTGATCTTCCAACTGATAACGGCGGTTTAGATACTTCCCTT
>CAZZEF010000113.1:7095-14683 GCA_964652875.1 uncultured Planctomycetaceae bacterium | reverse complement strand
TCCGTTTTACCGTCAGGAAGAGCCGGTTCTTTTTTCGACAAATCCCCCGCGTTCATTGGAGCGTCCGGAACATTTTGCCCCTCCGCCGCATCAGAAGGCTTTTTCTGGTCCGTTCCTTGTTCCGGAATATCTTGACGATCCTTTTTGTCCGAAACGGAAGCCGCCTGTTTTATCGCAATCGATTCGTCCGTAACCGATATTCCTTCCAAAACCTTATGTCCGCCATCAAAAACAATGGTTTCTCCGACATTGAGTCCGGAAATAATGCACTGGATGTTCCCGCCCGTTTCCGGTCCGAGAACAATTCTTCGTTTGGTAACTTTATTATCCGTATTAACGAACCAGACGTACTCCCCTTTGTTGTCGCGCATGACAGCGGAAACCGGAATCGACGGCAGTTCTTTTTTTCCTTTCATGTCAAGATAAACTTTGGCAATCGCGCCGGGAGTAAGAATTCCTTTCGGATTATCGACCTTGGCCCAAATAACGATATTGTCGGTTGACGTATCGACTTCGTTGTCAAAGAAGGTAATTTTTCCGGTATGATCAAAAAAGGTTCCGTTGGCCATCATAATGCGAATGGAGGTCGACCGGGCATTTTGCATTTCCGCGCCGAGGGTATTAAATTCGCTTTCGCTTAAAAAGAATTTGACATAAATCGGATCAAGCTGAGCAACCGTAATAAGCGGTTCGCTTGCGGCGGTAACATAGTTTCCAAGTGTATAGGTCAGGCGTCCGGTCTTTCCGGTAATTTCCGAACGGATCTTCGTCCGGTCCAGATCCAACTGTTTCAGGGCCAGTGCCGCTTGAGCCGATTTCAAATTGGCATGGGCGACTTTAAGAGAAGCTTCCGCCCCTGCTTTTTCCGCTTTGGCCGCTTCAAGAGCGCTGGCGGCATTTTCAAAATCGTCCAGAGACGCGGCACCGTCCCGATTATGATAAAGATCGTCATACCGGCGGTAAACCGCTGTTTTATAAACGATCTGCGCATCGATCTGACGTATTTTCGCCTCAAATTCCTTAATGGACGCGGCCGCCGATTCAACAGTAGCTTGAGCCGCTTCAACGTTATTTATATAATCGTCCGGCTCAATCTCAAAAAGGAGATCTCCCTTTTGAACAATATCGCCCTCTTTAAAAGCTATTTTTGTTATTTTTCCGGCAACCCGCGCAATAGATCGGACTTTCTCGATCGGATCAATGACCGCCCGGCATTTTTTTGTCAAAACAGGAAGTGTTGACTCGACTTTTCCGAGAACGACAACCGTTTTCATCTGCATCATTGCAGAACCCGGCCCTCCTTTGGGACCGCCCGAAGGCTTCGCCCCTGCTGAAGGGGCTCCCTTGTCCGAGACCTGCGAAAGATCCGATGAAGTCTCTTTTTTTTCTGCTTCATTTTGAACGTTTTCTTTCACTGCGGGGCCGGACTCATTGTTTGCCTGGACGTTGGGTTCCGTCTTCATACAATAAAAAACGACGGTCAAAGCGACAGCCAAAAGAGCCGCCATCGCTGTAAACGAGATTTTTCCGCGCATCTTTTTCTCCATTAATATCTTGGTATCGTTAACAATAACTCTTAATTTTTTCTCTTGGTCTTTTCTTTCGATCAAAAGTAGTACAATTGTATCAATTCTTATCATAGAAATTTTAGTAAACCTGTCAAGATCAATTTTATCGATTAATTCGTCATTTTTTATAATATCTTCTTAAGTCTTTATATAACAACACTTGAAAATATATAAATTTTAAAAATAATTACAGTTTCTAAATTATTTTTTATTTTTTATTGATCTTGACTCCCAAATTATTATCTGCTATATTAATTGATACCGGCGTAGAAATATTGATAAGTAAAATAGAGAAAAAAAGGTTAAAAAGCAACGTTCGAACCGGTAATTTCAAGATGCTGACAAAAGAATTCCGCTCCCATTTGAAACAAATAGTAAGGAGTGTCATGCAGAAATTGAACGAGAAAGATTATTTGTAATGGCAAACAAAGTTTATGAATCAGTAAAGATCCGTAAGGACGGCGATAATAATACCCGAACGATTCTTATTAAAACAGCGGGCCGTCTTTTCGCTGATCAAGGTCTTCAGGTCACACTCCGTCAGATCGTCAGCGCGGCCGGTCAAAGTCTCGGCAGCATACGTTATCATTTTGGAGGAAAAGAAGAACTTCATGAAGCGGTTCTTGAATTTGTGACTCAAGGCTGGCGGAATCATGAGGATCTGATCGATTATATTCTTCACACATCGGAACAGAAATTCAAAACGGCCCAGGGGCGACACGAGATCTTGAGACAGGCTTACGATATTCTTTTGTTTTTTATGAATAATAACGCGAAATATCCGGAATGGGCCTTTGCCTATATCAGCCGAATTATGACTTCGTCCACTCCGCCCGCCTGCAAAGAAAAATTTATTGAACGCGTTATTGTTCCCAACCGGCGAAGCTTCGTTAAAATGTTGAATATCTATTGTCCCAGTCTTTCTTTTCTCGAAACAACCGCTTTGTATGTTAATCTGTTTGCCGGTCCTTTGTATCATTATGCCGGAACATTCGATCTTCAGCGTCCGCTTCCGTTTCTTTCCAATATCACTCCGCGCCAGTTTTATGACACACTGCGCGAAAATCTCCTTAATATCGCCTGGCTTACCCTCGAACACAAACGCAATTTATCTTCCCCGAGCTGAATTTTCAGCATTGGATCTTTCCAAACAATCAAAAATAAAACCATCAAAATTACTGTCGCAATAACATATTGTTACAATAATACTTATCGTTCAAATCGCTGAAAGTATTCTTCCATTTTATTATCAAAAATTATCAAAGTTATTCGAAATAAAATATATTTCAGCGGCTTTTTGCCTGTTTTTTACTCTCGCTTGTTCAAAGAACTGGAGATCTCATAAAGTCGATTAATGACGGAAATTGCGAAAATTCAACTTGTTGTCGGTATAAAATATATTTCTTTGCTACGGAGTTGGAAAAGGGCCTGTTCTTATTTTAAATATTACGTATAATTTTAGATAATTGAACACATCACCCAATTTTTATACCGATTCTATTATTGGAATTTCCGTTTGATTTTACAAAATCCGCCGATTTGCGCAGGCTGTTGGAGAAAAAGACGGGAAATTTAAAATGAGTATTGTATAAAACGTTATTTAAAACGCCTAACGATTTTTCCGCGCGGTTTCTCTATTGCCGCCGATCGTCAGAACAAATCCTGACAGAGAACAGAAAAATCAAACGGCAACGCATGTTTTTAAAAACGGATCAAAAGTAATATTAATTCGATAAGGAGACTGTTTATGTATAACAAAGAAGATCTGAAGACGCTGATTCGCGAAAAATCCCTTAAATTTGGCGATTTTATTCTCGCTTCCGGCCGAAAAGCAAAGTATTATCTTGACGGCAAACAAGTAACGCTTGATTCCAAGGGCGCCGTAATGATCGGGGAAGGCATTCTTGATCTTCTTCTCAAAAACGGGCCTCTTCCCAACGCGGTCGGCGGAATGTCCATTGGAGCGGATCCGATAACCGCCGCGGTTATCACCATGGCCGGAGTTCACGGGTACACCGATCTGAAAGGATTTCTTGTTCGCAAAGAAAGCAAAGGACACGGAACAAATAAATTCGTTGAAGGACCTGTTAAATCCGGCAATCATGTCGTCGTCGTTGAAGATGTTGTAACAACCGGAGGATCTTCCCTGACCGCGATTGACCGGCTTACCGATGCCGGACTGATCGTTGACGGTGTTATCGCCATTATCGACCGAATGGAAGGGGGCGAACAGGCTTTCGCTCAACGGGGAATTAAACTTCAATCACTGCTTAAAATTACCGACTTTGGTATCGATCCCCCGGAAATCTGATTTTTATACTGATTCCGCATTTAAATTTTGCTCTCTGTGCCGATTGACTTTGTGAATCGGCAGTTCTTTTATCATTGAAATGAAAAATCGATCAAGACGTCGGTATACTTTCGAAATTTTTCAGTTTTCTTCTGATTTTATTTATACTGCTTTTATTTTAAATTTTCCGTGATCTCCGCCGATTGACTGCGTGAATCGACTGTTCTTTTGACGTTATGGCGGAAAATTCATGATGGAATATCTGCCCCGTTCTTTTCTTTTGACGCAAGAGCGGAATATCAATAACGAAACCGATCTAAACAACAGAAATTCACACTATAAATCGAAAAAGAAGGGTGGACATCGTTAAGCATTTTTTCCAAATCGAAGTTTGTACCATTGACGCACCCCTTCAAACGCTTCCTGAATAAAGATCTCTCGAACATGAAACATCATTCCGGCGTTTTCGTTGGGGTCCTTTTCAGGATATTTTTCCCGAAAACGATCTTCCAAAAGAAGCGGAAATCTGGAATCATGAATCGCTCGTTCAACAAACTCTTTTGAAGTTTCCCAGCGCTCTCTGTATATTCCCCGCCGGGCAAACATTTTCTCCAGCTTGCCATAAGAACTTGTCAAAAAAGCCTGTTCGGCAGAAGGGATACTTTTCCTTGTTCGTTTAATAAATTTGTATATTTTATAAAAGATCCAAATAAACGTGAACAGAAAGACCGCCATTGAAATGATCGGTAAAATAAAAGACAAAAACAGATCTGTACTCCAACGGCCGCTCTTTAAAGTGATATAAAACGCAATGGCCCTGAATTTAATGCTCGGAAACAGATTCTTCCAATAATTGACATTCAGATATTTTTCGCGCAGAAAGGACCATAATTCCTGACAGGGGGAATAAACCGCTTTCGATTGAACGTAACTGTTGTAATTCAGAATATAAGTTCCCCAAAACGATTGGAAAAATTCAGTGAGAGAATAATACTTCTTTGCCGCGGAGGTCAAAAACTCATCTTGTGAATACGGGGTAGCGTCCAATCGCAGCCAGCCTCCATTTTTCCACCAAATGCTTTCCGTCGATTTTTTAGAGGGAGCCAGTTCGCCGAGAGCGTCTGTTTTGACCAGGCATTCATTGGGAATATATGCCTCAACCCAGGCATGCGCGTCGGATTGCCGGACCGTTGTTCGGGAGTTGACGTCAAGATCAGGATCATAAGCGAACCCCAAAATAACCCGGGAAGGAATACCAATCGCTCGAAGCATAAGTGTCAGTGCACCCGCAAAATACTCGCAGTGCCCGGAAGGATGCAAACTGACAAAATCTTCCAGCGGATCGATGTCCCTTTGCCGCAGTACTCCTTCAAGAGTATAAGTAAACTGGCCGGAGTCGCGGAGTTTCTTTTCCAAAAATTTTGCTCTGCCGATAAAATCTTCCGGAGAGAGTCCTGATTCTTTATCCCAATCCTGGGCTTTTTTGATCAGTTCGGGAAAGATCTCCCGATCCAGCGTCAGCAGAACGTTAATGTCTTCAAAATATTCCTGATTTGGGGTCAACGGAAGCTGTGTTCCATTTCGAAAGGTATTCGTGTAAAAGATAAAATTTCTTCTTCTCGGACGCCAGTTGAAACGTGTGTCCGTCACATACCATTCCCCGTCAAAATAGGACCGGCTCTCCCGGGCATTGATCTGAAAGAAAGGCCAAACCGCAAAAATAATATTGGAATTGGTCGGCAGCATCTCCACTTCTTGCTTGATAAAATCACTGGAAGTATCATACAGAGCAAGTTCTTTCGCGTAATTATCCGCATCGAAATTATAGGCGATTCTCAAATAATCGGGCTCCTGATGGATCTGAAGACGGCGCAGTTCCTCATAATCGTTTCTTCGGCTCCACTGCTTGTTTTTGTAATAGGCAAGCGTTGTTCCCCGAAGGTAAACAGGTCCGTTGGATCCGGCAAAATACGATTCGCTGTTCTCCGCCTTGACAAGACGGATCGAAAGTACCGGTTCAAAGTTGCTTTGAGTCGGGCCCAATTCTCCCAAATGCATTGTCTCATTAAAACCGATCGTCGAGCGGACAATCGATTCCCGAGCCTGCCAGTGATCATGACCGACTTGAAATCCGCCAATTTCAATGCGTTGGAATCGCGGAAAAAAGTAAAAGACAATCAGCGCAAAGAAAAACGAACAGAGAATGCTCCATAAAAGATTGACGGCCAATTCTTTGGAAAAAGTCAACTCCCGATCCGTTCTGCTTGATCCCGAAAAAACCGGTTTGCGATAAAGTAAATCGAACCGGGTGTGTTCTTCCCGATTTGTTTTGTTCAAGGAAGGGTTATAAGGTTCCAGCAGCGATTTTTCTTCGGCACTCTCCCAAAATCCGAAAATACGATCCCCCATTACCGACTCTTTATGTCTGAAATGATGGAACGAACGATTGTTCTGACGAATCGACCGGCGGCGCAATTTCTCAAGCCGCTCCTGTTCTGCCTTCTCCGTATCGCCGGTCCGATAACCGAAAAGAAGCAAGATCGGCGTTAAAAACAAGGTGCCAAACGCCAAACGCAAATAATGATAGGGCGACTGCTTGGCTTCCTTGCTGTCCAATCCGAAAGGAGGACGCATGAACGCGTGCGTTTCGTAATACTTCTTTTCCTGCTCCAGTAAAATCAGTGAAACAGTACATACAAACGTTAAAAAATAGAGTATCAAAAGAACCGCAAAAAACAGTCTCTGCTGTGTTACCGCTCCGACACAGGTCAATATAAACGACAATGTCAATATATGGATCTGAACGCGGAACAGTTTTTCCCGAAAAAACAATATTACCTGAAGCCAGCCAAGAATATTGGCGATCGAAAACGCGATAAATTCAACCGGTGAATGAAGAAGAGTATTAAGATGAAAAAGAACAAGCCCAATGATTAAAATATTGCACCATAAATTGGTCAAGGCAAATATTTTTTTAATGTCTACCAGCCATATCGCGAAAACAATCAGAATCGCCAAAAAAAAGGAGGTCACCGGCAACGTCTCTTCCGGCGTTGCCGATTGAAGCATAAAGACCGATAATATTCCTAAAATTCCAAGAGAAATCGATACAGAATTCTTCATAGCCGAAAATTTTCTTTATATTTGGAGATAACCGGACTGATTATTTTTTGTAAAATAATACTTTTCCCCATTTTTACTTATCAGGTTCGTTTTTGCATAATGGATTTAATATATTTCGACAAACAACAATGATATAAGTTATATTATTGTCGTTATTATCAAGTCATAATACTTTCGATCTCTTGTTAATTAAGCAGCCTGACAAAAAACGAAAAGCCGGTAATACAATTATTTATAACGGGCTTTATTGGTACTTTTCGCCTGATCCGTGAACCAGTTGGAACGGCTCTTATCCGTCCTCGGGGACAAACAGTCACGCATCTGGATCTTGAAATACTTTTTTATTCTTTTAGACGGGAAAATACGGAGAACCCCTTTCCCGACTAAAATACAATTCTATAATAAAATTATCTTTCTTACCAGTATTTTATGAAAAATATTTATACAAATTTTTAAATTTTAACGTTTTTTTATTTGACCTTTCCGCAATCAACCCGAATAATATCAATATTGGCGCGGCGCATTGATACAAAATGCAAGTAAACGCTGTCAAGCCCGGGAAACCGCAGAAAGGACATAACCGTCAAAACAATTGACCGGAACGTAT
>CAZZEF010000113.1:3608-7085 GCA_964652875.1 uncultured Planctomycetaceae bacterium | reverse complement strand
GCAACTGAATAAACAACAAGAGAATAATTTTTCAGATCGAGATTTTAATGCCTTGCCGGTCTTAAAATTTCAAAACGAAAAACAACAAATAAACTTTCATTTATTAGTGAGAAAATGGCAGAAGATTTTTATTCGACATTGAATGTTTCAAAAACAGCAACGCAAGACGAAATTCAAAAGGCTTACTTAAAATTAGCCCGAAAATATCATCCGGACATGAATCCCGACGATCCGGAAGGCGCAAAAAAGAAGTTTCAGGAAATTCAAGCCGCTTTTGATGTTTTAAAAGATCCGGAAAAAAGAAAAATGTATGATCTTACCGGCAGCGCGGACGGACAGGGATTCAGCGGCGGTAATCCGTTTGGGGGAGGCGGCAACCCGTTCGGCGCGGGAGGCAATCCATTCGGGGGCGGAAACTTTCATTGGAGTACCAGCGGCGGACAGGGAGCAGGCGGCATAAATCTGGACGATATCCTTGGTATGTTCGGAGGAGGAGGAGGAGGCAATCCGTTCGGATCGGCCGGAGCATCGGCCGGTTCGTCCCGAACCCGTCGCCGTAAACAGGGACCAATTAAAGGGGAAAACGCGACCTCGTCGGTTACGGTTCCTTTTCAAACGGCGGTACATGGAGGCAAACTCCCGCTGAATCTCCGTCGGAATGATGGCCGGTTTGAATCGGTCGACGTTACTGTTCCCGCCGGAATCGAAACCGGAAAGAAGATCAGACTTCGCGGACTCGGTGAACCAAGTCCGAACGGAGGAGAATCCGGCGATCTTATTATTGAAGTCAAAGTCGGAGATCATCCGTTTTATACCCGTAAGGGCCTTAATCTTTACGTAAAAGTCCCCATTACTTTAAAGGAAGCGGCCTTGGGGGGAAAAGTCGATATTCCAACCCCGGACGGAACAGTAACCGTGACCGTTCCTCCCGGATCAACAACCGGAACGAAACTTCGTTTCAAGGACCGCGGAATCAAACCGCAGCAGCAAGGAGAAAACCCCGGCGATCTGTTCGCGGAATTCGAAGTCCAACTCCCCAAATCCTGGAGTAAAAAGGATCTCGAACTGATTGAGAAAATTGAGAGCGGTACCAACCCGCCGATCCGGTCCGGCTTCTATTTCTAATAATTCCAAAGATCCTGACAAATTTTGATTGAGTTCGGACGAAACATCGAATCCCCTGCCCTTATCCTCCGTAATTGGCAGGGATTTTTTATTTCTTGATAAAACAACAAACTTCGGCGATTCAATTCAACTTCCTGTTTTGACTTTTGAAATCAAAGTTCCGATGACTGCCGTTCCGTCGCTACTGCTGCAATTGAGTTTTTTTATCGATGCCCCAAAACAAATATTGTCTCTCGATTATTATTGAGATCCTTGCAACAAACAGTCACATAAAGATCTCTTAATGATTCGTTTGGGCAACGGTTCGGACTTATACCGATTCCATTATAAATTTTCCGGAACGAAGCCGAAAAACCTCTCGATTTACGAAGGCAATCGGGAGAGAGGACGGAAAATTTCAAATGTCGGCAGTATAAAAATATACAAAAAATAATACAATGACAATAAAAAGGAATATGAAACCGATAGATTGCCCGACACGCGTTTATTTCTTTAAAAAAACGAATCAGGTACTTGAAGTCGTGTTTTCAATCAGTTAAACTTTGATTTATCAGTCATAATAAACGGAAAAAACCGGATCCGTTTCAGCAGTCGGCAGAAGATCTGCGGACTTAATGAAAAACATGCGGCGTATTCGGTAGGATTTTATTGTTTCCGGCATTGTTCATTTAACCGTCGGAAGCCAACCAGATCTTGAAAGGAAATCGAAGATGAACAAATCAAACAGTTTGACAAGAAGAAACATGCTTGGCGTCTTAATGGCCGGAGCGGCGGGAGCGGCGGTGGGCAACTGGTCCGCCGGGGGATCTGTTCAGGCGGCGACCGGTAAAAATATTCCGGGCGATCCTCATGTTCGCGGACCTTTCCCGATCCTTTCGACCCCGTTCACTGAATCAGGCGCAGTCGATTATGACGTTCTGGCCAAACAGGCGCGCTTTGTCGACTGGTGCGGAAGTTCCGGTATGATTTGGCCGCAGTCCGGCGACAGCGTCGATCTTTTGACAATGGATGAAAAACTCAAGGGAATGGAAGTTCTTTCCGAAACAATGCGCGGCCGCAAAACAGCGCTGTGTCTCGGCGTTCAGGGCCGTAATACGGAAGAAATGCTGGTTTATGCGCGTCATGTCGAAAAACTGGCGCCAACCGCAATTATTTCCCGACCGCCGGATGACGGAAAAACGGAAGAGGATATGTATCAATATTGGCGCGCTCTGGCCAAAGTCGTTCATCGGCCGGTTATTATCCAAACTTCCGGCGGAACGAAATACAAAGGACACGGTCCGTCCCTCAAACTGCTGATCGATCTGGCCAAAGAATCTCCCTATTTCGGATATGTCAAAGAAGAAACGGCGCCTATTCAGGAACGAATGCGTAAGCTGGCCGCGGCCAAACCGGTCATTAAATGCGTTATGTCCGCAATGGGAGGGTACGGCTGGCTTCATGAAAGTCGAATTGGAACCGAAGGTCTTATTACCGAACGGGCTGTTTACGCGGATCTGCTGGCCAAAATGTGGAAATATTACGAAGAAGGAAAAGGGGTTGACGCGGCCGATATTTACAGCAAGATCCTTCTGATGCTCAATCTCAAAGAGACGATTCCCTGCAATCAGCTGCGCGGTTTTCATCTTTATGTCTGGATGAAAAGAGGCGTTTTCAAAAACACCCTTTCCAGAAATTACGGTCCCAAAAACACCATTCCTGAAAAACCGAGTCTTTCTGAAATGAAGCTTTCGCAAGAAAGTAAAGATGAAATCGACATGCGTTTTGAAGCGATTAAACCTTATCTGAAACAGGGAAATTTCCCCGGTTGATCTTAAACTTGTGAATGTCCGGAAAATCGCTTTCTCCGCCGCGATTCTCCGGACTCCGGATTTTTTTGTGTCCTTATCATCGCGTGCTTTTATATCCTTCGATATTCCCCTTATTGTTATAAGAATAAATACAATTTTTGACCATTGACTGAATGCGATAACCAGTCCTTCATTCAGGTCTGACCGAAACGATCCTGAATGGTTTCGGGTGTATTGCGATTCTATCTGGCAGTTTCCATTCCAACGTTAAAACCGCTTAACATTTCAGACAAAGTATATTTATACCGCTCTTGTTTTGAATATTTCGTCATCTCCGCCGATTGATTACATGAATCGGCTGTTCTTTTGACGTTATAACGGAAAATTCATCGCGAAAGCAGGATAAAAGGAACTGCCGGTTCATGCCGATTATCAGCGAAAATCGCGGAAGAAACCAAATTGAAAACGGTATAAAAAGTTTTTTATTCTGATTCATACTTGATCGACTTCTGATTCATACTTGATCGACTTCTGATTCATACTTGATCGACTTCTGATTCAT
>CAZZEF010000113.1:0-3508 GCA_964652875.1 uncultured Planctomycetaceae bacterium | reverse complement strand
ACTTGATCGACTTCTGACGGCCGCGACAAATATCTCCCTGTATAAAAAGCTTTGGCTCTGGATTCAAACAGGTATTTTCGAGGAGGCGGTCACTTTTTTAACGAAGAGATGGAAAATGACGCGAGAAAATATTTACGTTCGCCTAATGAACTTTGCATAAAACGGTAAAATTACCCCCCAAGCTCTTGACAAATTTATTTCTGTAATGTATGTTACATTACAGAAATGGAAACAGGAACAGAATCGGAGAAATAATGTCGAAAAAAATCGAAAAGATGGAAATTGAGACAAGAGGGCCTGTAACCCAGCGGTGCGAGGAGCGGCGGCAAGCATTGCTCCGGACCGCGGCGGAGCTTTTTATTGAACGGGGATTCAACGATGTTTCGATCAATGAAATTGTCCGCAAGGCGGGGGGGTCGCTGGCAACCGTTTATCAATGGTTTGGAGGAAAAGAGGAACTTTTTTTCGCGGCGTTTAAAGAGAACATGAAGACGTCAAGCCGGTTCATTGAAGAATTTCCTGTAACTGGCAAGGGAGCGATTAAAGACGTGATATTTCTTCTTGAAAAGATCTATTGTTTGCAGCCTTACCGTATGTTGCGGCCGGTTCTTTTCGAAGGGGTTAATATTTTATCGATACGAGGAGATATCCTCAAAACGTTTGAAACAAAAATCATTGTTCCTTTTACTCAATGGCTGGAAAAACTGCGACAGTATTATAATGTCCGCTTTATTATTCCCCCTTATGAAATTGTTTTGATTATGATTCGTATTTTGCGTGGCAGTATGCTTGAATTGCTGCTTGATCCGGAAAATACTCAAAAACGACAGAAAACAATGTTGGAATTGACCGAAAAAGTACTTGTTCTGTTGATTATTCAGGATAACGATTCAGACAGAAAAAACAGATCGAAAAACCGAAATTCAAACGAAACGCCGAAATAAAACGGTCAAAGGAGATCATGATGAAAAAATTGTTTCTGCTTCTGTTTCTGACTGCGGCGGGGATCGGCGGCTGGCTGGCGTTTCCTTACTGCCGGGAATATTTTATTCCGGAACAGGATCGGACGGCAATGATCTTTTACGGAAATGTCGAAATACGTCGGGCCAACTTGGGATTCCGTACTTTTGGAAGAATTGAAACGATTCATTATGAAGAGGGGGATTTTATTCCGCAAGGAAAAGTAATCGCCAAACTCGACAGCAAACCATTTGAGGCGAACCTGGCGGCAGCCTCTGCCAAACTGGAGAGCGCGTCGGCCGTTTTGGAACGGCTGGAAAACGGATCACGGCCGCAGGAGATCAAAGAAGCCCAAGCGCAGCTGGAAGAATACCGCGCTTCTCTGGTCTTGGCGAAAGCCGATTTCGAACGGGATTCATCTCTTGTAAAGCAAAAAGTGATCAGTAACAGCGAATACGATAACTCTCTTTCGAAAAGGGACGCGGCCGTCGCCAGAGTTCACCGCGCGGAAGAGACTTTGAGTCTTTTGAAGGAAGGCCCCCGAAAGGAAGAAATAGCGGCCGCCCTTGCTCAGCGGTCTGAAGCGGAAGCGAATCGAAAACAGAGTGAGATCTCCCTGGCCGATACGGAATTGATCTGCCCGAACGATGGTGTTCTCCTGACACGAATCGAAGAACCGGGCGCCGTCGTTCAAGCGGGTCAAACGGTCATTACTCTTTCGCTCAAAGACGTTGTCTGGATCTATATTTATGTTGATGAACCGGATCTCGGAAAGATCGGACCGGGAAGAAAAGTTGAAATTCGAACCGACTCTACCGATAAAGTCTATTCAGGCCGAATCGGATATATTTCCCCTGAAGCGGAATTCACTCCGAAAAACGTTGAAACGTCAACCCTGCGGACGAATTTGGTCTATCGTGTCCGAATCATCGCTGAATCACCCGACGACGGTTTGCGTCAGGGAATGCCGGTAACCGTTCGGGTTCCGTTTGAAAATAACTTGTCCGCTTCAAAAGATCAAAACCTGTTAAATGAATCCGGAAATACATTGAATAACGAACAGGTCTTAAGTAAAGAAAAGGACTTCAAAGAAACAGGGAGCATGTCAAAAAAAACTTTTTCCGAAACGCCCGAATCGGGAGGCGGTCATGATACACCTTGACAAGCTGACCAAACGGTTCGATAAAAGCGCGTTACCCGCCCTGGACGAAATATCAGCGACGATTCAACCTGGTCGGATCACCGGTCTGGTTGGACCGGACGGAGCGGGTAAAACGACTCTTTTGCGTCTGATCGCGGGCCTTCTCGAACCAACATCGGGCCGGGCGGAAATCTTCGGGTTCGACGCCGCGGAACAAACGGAAAAAGTGCGTCAGATCCTTGGATACATGCCGCAAAAATTCGGACTTTACGAAGATCTGACCGTTCTTGAAAATCTCGAACTGTACTCTAAACTGCGCGGAATGTCCAAAAAAGAAAGAGCGGATCGGTTTGATGAACTAATGCGGTTCACCGGACTGATCCGGTTTACCGAACGGCTGGCCCGGCATCTCTCCGGCGGAATGAAACAGAAACTGGGGTTGGCCTGCGCTCTGATTACCGTGCCCAAACTCCTTTTACTTGATGAACCTGGGGTTGGTGTTGACCCGATCAGCCGCCGCGAACTTTGGCGTATGGTTCGTGAACTTCTGACAGAAGATACGATCATTGTTTGGAGTACCGCTTATCTGGACGAAGCAGAAAAATGTGATGAGACGATCTTGATTAATGAAGGAAAAATGCTTTTCGCGGGACCGCCGAAACAACTGACCGATACGATGAAAAACAGAGTCGTTCAGATCCGCGGATTGTGTGAGTCCGTTCGAAAAAAAACACTCACTCAATTAATTCAAAATACGGATGTTATTGACGGTACCTTACAAGGAAGCGCGATTCGTTTAACTTTAAAGCGATTGATCCAGCCGGGAGAAACAGTCGGCGGTTATCCGTTGGTTCCTGTTCCTCCGCGTTTTGAAGACTGTTTTATTGAACGTCTTGGCGGTATTCCCAAAGGGGAATCGGGATTAACCCGGCGATCATTCATACACGCAAATACTTCTGAAGCCAAAAGGAAATCAACGGGAATGATCCCGGATCCGCCGGATACGGTTGTTTCAGCGAAAGGATTGACAAAGCGATTCGGCAACTTTACGGCGGCGGACAATATTGATTTCGCCATTCGGCGCGGAGAGATCTTCGGCCTTCTCGGTCCGAACGGAGCGGGAAAAAGCACGACGTTTAAAATGCTCTGCGGACTCCTCCGACCGAGCAGCGGAGAAGCGGCTATTGCCGGACGCGATCTTCGTCGTTCACCCGGCAAGGCCCGCCGATTTCTCGGATATATGGCGCAAAAATTTTCTCTTTACGGTGACTTGACCGTCCGACAAAATTTGAATTTTTTTGCCGGAATTTGCGGTCTGAATCGACAGGAGCGAATCAAGGCGGTCGAAGAAATGCTGGATCTTTTCGATTTGGGAAAATACCGATCGGAAAGCGCGTGCCTTCTTCC
>CAZZEF010000112.1:0-14754 GCA_964652875.1 uncultured Planctomycetaceae bacterium | reverse complement strand
CGGTATAGGCCCCGGTATTAAAACTTCCAATCGTATCATAAATTGTATTGTACAATTTATAAACGCGATAACCCGGAGTCGGCATTTGACCGTCCGATTTGGTTGCTTTCATATCCAAATCGACATTGTTGAGAACAACGATCGAATTATACAGTTTTGTCTCGCCCCAGTTATAAATACCATCGCCATAATTGTTGACAATCGTTGTATTACAGATATTGGCGATACCGTACCATTTGTCTCTGGCTTTATTTTCACCGTCCGCGACATTCATTTTGAGGGCATTGTTTTCATCCCAAACCATAATACCGCCGCCATTGCGGTAGATCAGACAGTCATGAGTTTCAATAATACTGTAAGGATCAACATCAATTGCGTAACCCGTGGCACCGGTCAGAGTCAAACCGATCAACTCCAATTGAACAGAATATTTACCAGCATAATCTTTATCGCGGCAGAAACCGGTCAGGGTAAAGATATTTTCGCAGGTACCGTTCGCATCAATGGTGACTCCCCCCAAAGCGGCAACGGAAGAAGCGTCGATTAATATATCCATGATCGGAATAGGCGAAGCCCCACCGATATTAGAGTAATTGAACCAGTCAACATTCATTGCGCCGTAATAATCAATATTATTCAGCTTAATGGTAATACCGCCGGTTGTTCCTTCAAAAAGTTCTTCCGAGAAAGTAATGGGGGACAAATCGGGAAGCATAAATCCGTTACTGTAATACTCGGAGAAACCAATAGGTCCGTTATGAGCAGAATCAGTGGACATATCGCTGTATATATTATCTTTACAGTAATAGATCACCGCTTCACGCAGAGAGATCAGATTGTCGTAAGGATTGACAATATCATCGACCGTCGTCACGATAGTCGAAGGACGTTCCGTCGCGATTTGATAGGCTCCCATATCGGCCGGATTATTATAACCCGCCTTGGTCAGGTCAACGGTAATACCGTACTGAACGGCGATTGATCTGTCCGCCGATCCCGCGGCTTTATTATCATTAACTCTTGTGACACTATTGTATTTCGGATTAAGGGTATAATTGGAATTGGTAACACTGTTAAAGTAAGGATTAACAAGGTTATCCGGACCGTAGCCGATAACATTGGTTTTTCCGTTGTCGTCGGTCTTTGTTCCGAGAATATCGAACAGCGACTTGGAATTTCCGATCAAAGAGTAGGCGACTCTGTTCTGGGCATTTGCCTGCTCACTAACCGTACCGGACAGAATAATATCACCATCACTTGACGCGTTGGTTCCGTCGGCGCGGTTTTGCGCGATGATCGAGTTGAGAACGGTCACATAAGAGTTGGCTGTGCCATAAACACCGGCGCCTTCGTTGGCGGTATTATTGGCCACGGTGCAGTTGACCAAAGTCAAATACGTGTTCTCATTGGCATAGACACCGCCGCCGTAACTTGTCCCGGAACTGACCGCTTTACTGGAATGAACCAGTACGTTGAGTAACTGCAACGCTCCAGATTCAAGGAAGATCCCGGCGCCTTTGTAACTGTTGCCGTTCTTAACCACAATGTTCTGGATTACAGCGAAGTTATCCGTATCTTTTGTATTGACGATAAAACCGCGGTCTTTATCTTCGCAGTCGATCGTAAACGAGCCAATTGAGGAAGCATTGATCTTCAGCGGCCGGGCAATCGACAGCGACTGATTCTTCAGTTTCATGATCGGATTGTCGCCAAGATACGATCTTGAGAAGGTGATCGTCTTGTCACGGACACCGATATCATAAAGACGTTCGCCCAACGTAATGGCTTCACGAAGTGAAGTGTAACCATCGGAAACAGCCACAACATCTTCGGCAATAGTAACAACAATTTCGCTTCCATCGGCATTGTAAGGACTGTCTTTGGCGTTCTGGTTTTCAAATGCGCCGATATCGACTTTCGAGGCATACATTCGCGGATTGCCGATGCAGTCCTTTTCGGAAAGATTGACAACATAAACGTTAACCCCACCATTGACAGCAAGTGAATTGTCTTTAAGGGTAAAGACATCGTTATCCCAATCGTCGAAGAGATATTCTTTCGCTTCATTGTCAAGAGTGTATTTGGCCAAATCAACGTCATAATAACCGATCAGGTTTCCATTCTGTTGATTGTAGCCGCCGATCTTATTAAGACCGGTACCGGCTTCCTCACGCTGGAAGAAGTTTCCGGCCAGATCGAACCGTTCGTTTTGCTTCGCCAGATCAGTGTACTTGATCACAATATCATTGTAATCAAGATCACTCATCGTATTCCGGGCGGCCAGTGTATTGTAAATATGGATCCAGGCGTTTCCGTCACTGAAGACCGCGCCTGTCTGACCGAAGTTGTCGGTTACGGTCACATTTCGCAGAGTAAGCGAAACGGTACTGCCATCGGCAACGTAAATCGCGGCGCCTGCCTGAGCATAGTTGTCATAAATGAGCGTATTGCGAACGATAAGAGAACCCGTTCTCAAATAGATCGCACCACCCTGGGTGACGGTGAAATTTTCCCCTTCTTCACTGGACCGTTCGGTATAACGCTGTGTAAGGGTCAGTCCGATGATCTCAACATTACCGGAATCGACATAGATCAGTCGGCTGTCGGTTTTGTCGGCCATGGTCACCGTATAGCAGGTACCGAACGACGAGCCGTCGATTTTGACATCTTTATTAATAAAGAGCTGACTGTCGAGGATCACGGTATGAGCGAGTTTATACGCGTTTTCGCCGGTATAAGCCAGACCTTTGTAATCAAGCAATGTTTCGGCAAAAGTAATTGTTTTTCCGAGTCCGTAATTTCCCGCGTACGCGATAGCTTCGCGCAAAGAAATAAGACCATCGTTTCCATCAACGACATCGGCAGTGGTCGTTACGATCACACTCGGGATCTCACTGGCACTTAAAGCGGTTTCATACGCTCCTATTTCGACCACTCCTCTGAACCGGGGATCACCGGCAATATCAACCGTCAAACTGGTACCGTCGGCAAAGATGGCCAGTGGATTCGTTCCGCCGTTGATCGCGGACGAGTTCTTGTTCTCCGGTGTCTTGGTGAGAGTAAAGTCGTTCTTGTCCCAATCGGTAAAGTAAGGATTGAGAGGCATAGAAGACGTTCCGCTCTGACTGTTGTTCGTTCCGTTGATGGAGAAATTCTCGTCGGCAATGGAGAAGAAACTGGCGTTATAGGTTCCGAGGAGAATGTAATTATCCACGGAGAAGCCTTTAATCGCGTCATTATACAAACCGTTGAAAGTGTATCCGCCCGAATGGAAATCGGCGCGGCTCATGTTCGTACTCCAGGCGACCAGCGTATTGGAAACGGTAATATTACTGTCAATACTGTAAATACCGCCGTAAGCGTAAGTGGCGTTGTTTTTGGTAATAGTCGTATTGACAACGGTCAAATTCGTATCGCTTCCGGAAACCGCAATGGCTCCCCCGCGAGCGGCGGTATTATCGTAAATCACGCTGTTGACGATGTACAAGTTACCGGAGGTCTGCAGAATGGCGCCGCCGAACCCGGTTCCGGCATCACCGCCGGTAATAACCAGCGCGGCCAGTTGAACGGTTTCGTTCGTTTTGGTAGCGATTTCAAAGGCCCGTCGGTGATTGTTGTCTTCCTGGGACATGGCGCTTGCGGCATCAATAATAATTCCGCCAGCGACGTTGGAGGCGTTAATCGTGACTTCTTTCGTTATGGAAACCGCACCAAGCGCGGCGTCAAGGGTGATCTTGTATTCCGCCGGATTTTGGTCATTTTCGTTAATGGCATTCAAATCGAAGGTAATGGTTCTTCCGAGTGTCGTCGTTCTTCCCGTTTGGGTATCGTAAAAGACGGTTCCGGCATAACTGATCGCCTCACGCAGCGAAATCAGTCCATCGGTCGGATTGACGACATCTTTGAGCGTTGTAACAACGATATCAGGTGTTTCGAAATCAATATTGAATTCGTACGCTCCCATATCGACAGTCCCGTTATAAATACGGTCATTTCCGGCAAGATCGTATTTAACGGTCTTGTTGCCGAGCGCTTTTTGAAGCTCTTCCGGCAGATTGGCCAAATAACCGGGCCGTCCAACGGAGGCGTTTGCCCCGGTGTTAATGGCGATAGAATCGTAATTGAGTCTGAAATCGCCGTTTTCGGAATCGATGAAACCGGGGTTAATGGCGTTTCCAGCCGTTCCAATAAAGGACGTGGCGGCCAAATCAGCATTTTTCGATTCCGAATTGGCTTCTCCGATCAGAGAAGTGGAGATCGTTTTCGTGTACGCGCTGACAATATTCAGATCAGAGGGACCGGATTCCATCGTGAGGACATTTTCGGCCAGGATGGAGTTTTTGATCACGATATTTGCTCCGGTACTGTTGATATAAACAGCGGCATAGTCACCGGTATTTTTGGCAACAGTGGTATTAAGGAGCGAGAGAGACCCGTTTCCACCAACATAAAGAGCGCCGTAACCACCTTCAGAGGTGTTTCCATAAATCAGACCGTTGGTGACGGAAACGGTTCCGCCGGTCACGCTGATCGCCGCTCCGTTGGACGAGGTGACCCGGGCACCGGTCAAAACGATCGCTTTGAGTTCAAGAGCGTTCTTGGTAACCGAGAAGATCGAAGTTCCCAGCGCGGCTCCGTTAAGGGTAACACCGTTTTCGATGGCAATACCCTTTTTAATGTCGGAAGCGTCAATCGTAATCGTGTAATCAAGATTATCATCACCGATGTCAATTGTGCTGCCGGTGAGATTAATAATATAATTTCCATCGAAATCAGCATCGTTAAGCTGAATGGCTTCGGTGTCAAAGGTAACGGTCGTTTTGAGTTTTTTGGCGTTACTGACGGCTTCGCGCAGAGAGATCAATCCATCGGACGAATCGACAATATCATGCAGGGTTGTAACCACTGTCGTGTATTCATCTTTAATGGTCGAATTTTCATAAGCGCCAATATCGATGATCCCTTCGCCCAATTCACCAAAGCGGTTTGTACCGGTAATATCAATTTCAACCAGATGGCCGTTGATGTCCCGTGCATAGAGATTGCTTCCTGTATTGACCGCCAGACTTGTTTTACCGTTCTGAAGTGCGTCAATGCGGAAATCGTCTGCGGCATAGTCATTGAAAACATCATTCGGATTAATCGGATCGTCCACGGTTCCGGCCATATTGCCGTTTCGTCCGTTGAGATTCTGCGTCGGACTCATAATACCGATGATATTATTATGAATGAGGCTGTAATTGACGTCCTTCGAGTAGAAGTCGAGTCCGGTTTCGATCGTTCCGGTGTTACCGATCACCAAGGAGTTGTACATGGCCAGCGAGGAGGAAACCAGATAGATTCCGGAGAAGTTCCGCGCTTCATTTTTGGCAATGGTCGAATCGGAGATGGTCACGGAAGAATAATTTTCGGCGTAAATACCGCCGCCGCCGTATTCGTTGGACGCGATATCGTTTCCTTCAGCAATGTTGTTGTCAATCAAAACATTGGTAAGGCGAAGTTTTCCATTATTGACATAAATACCACCGCCCTGAATTTCCGCGATATTATTACGGATCTCCACTTGTTCCAGATTGATATAACCATTGAAGATACTGATCGCGCCGCCGGATCCGATCGAAGTCTTATGTCCGGATTCCGCGACCGCGTAACCGTTGGTCATGACCATATACTTAACGGTAACGTTGGTACTGGCTTCATTGACGCCGAAGAGCGTTTTATTATTGTTCACGTTTGTATTGCCGTTAACAGTAATACGATCCTTACCAGTCTCGTCGGCTCCCTCGACTCTTCCGTCAATAGTATAATTTCCATTGATTCCGTCCAGATAAAGCGTCTGAACCGAGTTGTACGTCAAGTTTGCGACATCGCCCTGCTGACCGCCCTGAATTGCTCCCTGATTTGCCAGCAAGATATCATAGGCGTCGAAAGTAATCGTATCAGCGGAAGCGGATCCTTTGGAGATATTGTAGATGGCTTCCAGTAACGTGCAGTAATCGTCGGTGAAATCGATAACGCCGTTTTTGTACTCGTCAAGGGTATTAACGGTAACCGCGCTGTAATTTTCGACAGAGGCCTGATAGGCTCCTCGATCGATCACCGTACCTCCGGTCGCTTCCTTGACCCGGGAATTCTTACCAGTAATATCGTAAAGCAAAGTCTTTTGATTACCCGCCAGATCCATATACTGACGGAACGCCGGACTTGAATCGCCTTGTCCGCAAACATTAACCGAATCGGAACTGGTTAATTTCCAATCTTTCCAGTCAGTGCTTACGTCAAAAGCTGTAAACGACGGATTTCCGCCGACCAGTGATCCGGTATTGCGGAAGTTTGTTCCGCTCCCGAACTCGACATTCTTAATAAGGCCGGAATGATTTACTCCGCCGTTATGAGAAACAATTGAGTTGTAAATAGTCAGGTTTTCCGCGACCGAGATGTAAATTCCTTGACCGAAATCGGCATGATTCGCATTGAGGTTTCCGACGATAGTCGAGGAAATAACCTGAAGTTTTCCGGTCGAATCGAGACCGCCGGAACCGAAATTACCGGCAATAATACTGTCGGCAACTGTGACAGTATAAAGTCCAGTGTTCGTTGACAGGTCATAAATACCGCCGCCGACATTTCCGTTGATCTGATCCGCCAGAAGAAGGACCCGGCCTTCGCCGCCGTTGTAAATACCGCCGCCGTTTGTACCGGCAGTATTGGCATTGATGGACGAGTATTCGGCGTAAAAATTACCGGTATTGTAAACGGCTCCGCCTTCCCCGGCGGATGTATTGCCGGTTACGGTTGTTACTTTCTGCAGAGCCGCGGACCCCGCATTGTAAAGGGCACCGCCGGTATTCGCGGAATTATTGATCATTGAGCCGCTGGACATTCCCAATTCGGCGTTGACAGCAACATAAACCGCGCCGCCGCTGATGGCGGCCGTATTTCCGGAGAAATTGGAGTTGGTAAGTGTCGCTTTCGCTCCGTCCGCCAGATAGACCGCGCCGCCATTTCCCAAAGCGACGGAATTCGCGCTATTTCCTGAAAAGGCAGTGTCTGCAACGGTCAGATCTGTATTTTCCGCATAAATCGCACCGCCGACGCCACTGGCCGTATTATTATTGAATTCCGAGTTGCCGGTTACGGTTACGGTTCCGCCCTTGGCGTAAATCGCGGCACCGTCTACCGCCTTATTGTTCTCGAAAATAACCGTATTAGCAACAAGATTACCTTTAAGCTGAGTAATCGCACTCTTGCCGTTTGCCGCGGCGGCGGCTCCGTTGGTCAATGTAACATTTCTAACCGTTGCCGTTTTGTCGGATCCGGTATCGATCGTAAAAACGGAAGTTCCGCTTGCGGTCGTCAAAAGAACACTCTTGACGGCATTGCGGACATTGATATTATCGCTTACTCTGTTGAGTCCGTCAATAATTACTGTATCATAAATACCGATGGCACCTTCGGTAAGTATAAAGGTCAAAACACTGTCACTGCCCAAGCTGTTAATGAAAGCCTGTTGATCACCGCCAAAATCATTGGCAATGATCCCGTCCAAATCGATTGTAATGAGAGTATCGGCGGCGGCAGAAGTTTCGATATAAGTATTTCCGCTATCGATACAGATCTTTCCTTCAGTTCCGTCATCGAGAATGACCGCGTCACCATTGGAAGGAGTATAAACATTACCGTCTTTATAAAGCTGACCGCCGATAACGGATACTTCAACTCCGTTGACGATCATGGTTTGACCGTCATAATTGGCCAGTTTATTGAAGACCGGGAAATCCTGACCGGCGTAACTGACCGCCTCTCGAAGCGAATTTTTCCCGTTACCAATCAGTTCATCTTCCTCCAGGGTATTAACGATGGTATCCATGGTTTTGTCGAGAGACTTCCATTCGTAAGCACCCATATCGACTTTTCCGTACAAGGAACGGGAATAGCCGGCAATGTCCTTTTCGATATTGGAACCGTCGGAATACTTGGCCAATGAAATATCCGCTGTATTGATCACCGGAACACCGTCAACGATATTGAAGTTGCGTTCCTGATATCCCTTAAAGATCTCATCCGCGGTGTAAGCCGTTCCGTCAATACTTGCCGGATCCAAAGTTACATTGGCGTTCCTGAATCCGAGGAACGAATACAAAGGATTAATGACAACGGCTGAATAAATATCATCAACGATGCCGGTTCCAGTTTTCGCGGCATTATTAAAAGCGATGATCGAGTTGTAAACGTTCATCGTTCCATCGTTGTAAACTGCGGCGTTATTGGCCGTATTGGCGGAGATCGTTGCATTGACGATTGTCAAAATTCCGGTATCAGCATTATAAACGGCACCGCCCTGATCGGTTTTAAGCGCGTTGGTGTAAATATATTCGACCGGCGTTGCCGTACCGAATTTTGTGTAACGGATCAGATCGCCATCATTGAGACTTAAAATAGATCCGTCAACAGCTTTGAAGATGATCTTATTGGAAGCGGTAACCGCGGTGTACGTAATTCTGTTCGCGATAATAACATCGCCGATATTCATGTCTTCCGAGAAATCAAGGTACGAATCAGTGACCTCATCATAAAGGAAATCACCGGATCGGGCCCCGTTATCAGCAAGGACAACGTTGGCCAGATAAACGTTTTCACCGGCATTGTAAATCGCGCCGCCGACGCTGCCAAAGTTGGCTTCTTTATCGGCGACACCGCCGCTCAAAGTCAATCCGGCGATATTGATGGAAATACCGTTCTCGATCGCAGGCTGGTCCGCATCCGTTGAATCGTATGTGATCTCAAAGATTCGGGTCTGTCCGTTTCCGGTAATGACCAATTCGCCAAGATGATTCGATCCGTCGATGAAGACGGCGGTATTCTCGGCGACATTCTCAAGAGCGGCATTATCGATTTCGATCGGTTTTTCCACCAGGACCGTATTGATCGAATCGTTCACGATGATCTTATTGAGAACTTTCGTCTCTTCCATAATACCGGACTGACGAATCGTAACACTCGTTCCATCTTCAAGATCCACTTTGATTTTCGCGGTCGGAGTCTTGAAAACTGTATTGGTAACATCATTGTCTTCGGAATCTTTAATGACGATTTTTCCATCGGCAAGCGTGTAGGTGTAAGTTTCGCCATTGTAAACGAACGAAGTTCCACTTTCAAGGATCTTGTCGTCAGTTTTAAAACCGGTACTGCCGACATTGGCAACCAATCCGACGGAATAACGGTAATCGGTATCGCCGATTTTGAATGTATCGTTCGGATTAATAGCAGTCGTTCCGTAAGCGAATTCCGTTTCCGTACCGTCACTAAGTTTGATCGTTGTTTTATCGTAAAGGATATTGTCGTCGCCGTAAACGGTAATTCCAAGATACTTGTCAATTGCTTCACGCAGGGAAGTGAGTCCATCAGTACTGTCAACGACATCGTTGCCGGTCGTAACGACAATGGCGTCCTTCTCGAACCATTGTCCGACCTTGGCGAGATATTCGGGCGTTTCGGTCCAGTCGCCCTTAATGAGAATCGATTCCCAAGTGGGGTCACTGGTGAGATACTTGCCGTTCATCTTGTTTCCGGACGCAGTGGCCACTTTCGGTTCAGTGTATTGATAGACTTCGTCCATCGAAAGCCGACCGTCCTTATTGGTATCGGCAATGTAATTTCCCTCTTCATCCTTAAGCGTCATCGCTTCGATCATATAACGTCCGAAAAAGGTTTCGTTATTGATCGAGTCCAATTGAACATTTTCGCCATTGGCGGCGTTGGTAATCACGGTCACTTTGGAGGAAAGAGCCGACCGCGTTTCGAAACCGTTGATCAGGATATCGCCGAATCCTGTATAAGAGAAACTCGCATAATTGGTCGCGGAATCGAAATAATACGGATTAAGCACCACCTGAACTTCACCAACGTTCAAATTATTGGCGAACAGATCGTAAAACGCGTTGACGGAAATCGTGTTATCGTAAGTATTGAGATAACTGGCGGTTTTATTTCCATCGGGCAGAGTTGACCCCACCCCGGTATAATATACGAAAACGACATCGTTCGAACCGGCAGTCGCTCCGACATTCGCAAATGCCTGCGTGATCTTCTGCAAGGTAACTTCGCCATTGATGTAATAGATATGGGAACTGGTGTACTGCGGCGCATTGTCAACGAGTGTATTGTAAACATTATAGGCATCGTTGTAAATGTAATCGTAACTGTTGCCGTCGCTGTATTTGCTCGATCCGATCACGATGGCGTAATACTTGGTGTCGTTATAATAATCTTCCGTCGTAAAGGTTTTTTCCGCGGTCCATTCGGTTTTGCCGTTGGTCGAATTGTTATTAATGCCCCGAACCCGGTAATGATAGGTCGTCTCGGGCGCCAGTGCGCCGTCTTCATAATCGGTAATCGTGAACTGAGTGGCGTACCGACCCGCGGTTTCAAGTTCGACATAACCAAGCTCTTCAGCTTTTTCCCAAATTGCTTTTTCTGTTGCAGCAGCGCCGCCAGCGGCCGCTTTGGCTAATTGATAATTTTCGTCTGAGATCCATTCGATTTCTGTTGAAATGAAATACTCTTCCGGTCCGCCATAAACGTAATCTTCCTCCGCGTCCGCCTTGTTCCAGGAAATCAGCGCCGCGGAATTGACCACTTTAGCCTCTTGCGTTATGGCCAGTTCGACCCCGTCGAGCGATTGCGGTTCACTTCCGTTGATCGTCAGGGAGTAATTCGGATTAGTGTCGTTGGAGAAACCGGCGACTCGAATATAATACGTTCCGGGTTCAGCGCCGTCAAGCGAAACTTCCTCAAAATCGTTCAAGGTGCAGCTTCTTCCGACCAAGCGGTAACCATTCGGATAGGTATCGTCCTTGACGTAAACGTAAAGATCCAAATCGCCGAGCTGATGCATGAAGTCGATTCGGACGGAATTGGTTTCGTCACCGGGTCCCTGCAATTCGAACGAGAACCAATCGTTTCCGGTCAACATAACGAGATCGTTGACGTTGAGCGAACCGGAGACCGGTCCCAAATTCGGATTGACCGAAGAAGTGGAATCATACGTTTTATTCGGATCGAACGTTTCCGGATTGGTCGATTCGATCATTTCCGTAATCGTTGCGTTCGGAACAAAGAAATCGTCTTGAGTCCGGAACACATTGAACGAGGTCGAAGCACTGTTGTTGCTGACGTTGTATTCACTCAACCCATTGGACGAGTAAATAATGAACTGGATATCATTTTTGTAAAGGTCCAAAACGGAGATATCGGTATTGGACGGAGTGATCTTTAAATAGCTGGCCGCAAAACCTCCGTCATTGGCGTCCCGATAGAACAGCAGTTTGGTATTTTCCGGGAAGAAGTATTCTTCGGAATAGACCTGTTTCAAGCCGGTCGTCGTTTCCGACATTTCGGAACTGACCCGATAAAACCCTTCCGCGGTAAACGGAGCGTTTCGATAGATATGTTCGATATTGACGCCAGCGGCACTGGTGATCGTAACAATGCTTTCGTCCTGCAGAAACAGTTTTTGCTGGAATACGATATTGCCCGTCTGGCCGGAGATCCGGTATGAAAGATTGTCTTTGGCATTGACCATAAAGACGCCCGTTCCAAGATCCGCCGAAACAAAGAGCGCGGAATAATTGTTTGCACCTTTTGTGTAAGATCGGTAATAATAAACCGAACCATCCGTCTTGGTCAATTGAGCCGACGCTTCGGTAAAAGTATAAACAACTTCCTTCGCTCCAACTGTTTCATAAAACTTATTGGTTGAGGAATTGTATCGGAGCGTGTGAGCAACCCCTGCCGGATCGGTATAATTAAGTCCGTTGACATTTCCGGAAAGAGTCAGCATGTCGTTCAGGGCCGTGTCATACAAAAGGATCGAACCGCTCTGATTGGTAAAGAGGGTATCTTCAGCAATAACGGTTTTCGCGTCGGCGTAACAGCCGTAATTATTATAAAAATGGAGTATCGTACCATCTGCGGCAACGATCGTATCCGAACCTTCGATATTTTGACGCGGGGCGACTTTAACAACAGCGTCGTAATCAGTAATCTGATAAAAGCCGGCCGCTTTTCCTGTCATTCCGTCATGATAGATCAGAGTCAACTGATTGACCGCCCCGGTATTGCAAGTTGCCCGATCTCCATCAGCGACGACTCCTTCATAAGCGGTTCGAAACGCGGCGAATTCCTTTTCCGTAAACAGATAGGTGTAAACAACAGGCGTATCGTCCGTATCGCCGACCAGCGAGAAGGTTGCGCCGGAATTGATTTCAGCATTCGCCCAAAGGGCTCCGTAAGGAACGGCGTTCGTTGTTCCGGTTGTGTAATAAATGAAGTAATCATCCGCAGAATCAGGAGTTGTATTCTTGGCAAACAGGGTTCCAGTCGCGATATTAACCTTGGTAACAAAGGTATTCTCTTTATAGAAAAATCCGTTCGCGGAATTGAAATACAGCGGTATGGAATAAGATCCGTCCTGACAATAGAGTGCGTTTGTATAATCAGCCAGTTTCAGGAATTTTCCTTCGAACTGAAGCGTACCGTTCCAAATTCCGGAATTGATATCGGTCGCGGCAAATCCCGCAAAACGATATTCACTGCCGCTCTGCGTATCCTTGAGCATGGTCCCGGAAGCAATGACCGCGTTATTGTAAAATTTACCGTTGGTATAATAAACCTGTGTTCCGTCGGCAAGTGTCAGCGGAGAATTGTTGGAGAGATTGACCCGGTCGCTTTCTTTGGAAACTTTGTAGCCGGACAAATCAATCAGCGTTTCGGTAAAGGTAACGATTGTTCCGGAAGTCGTATTGTAAACGACATTGTAAGTATAATAAGAGGTCTGCTCACTACCAACGGGAGTATAAGAAACCAGCGTGCCCGCGGAAACGGAAACTGCTTGCCCGGAAGCGGTGTAAAAACCTTTCCTGTCAATATTATAATAGACAACGGAAGTACCGGATCCGGTATACAGCTTCATTTCGATCAGATTTGTACTTCCGGTGTTACTGTTAAAATCGGCGGGATACATAACATTATCGGTCACATAGAGAGCCGTAATGTTTTTCCCGTTCACGGTAACATTTGTCGTTTTGTAAACAAGGATCTCGTAATCCTGACCGGCACCGGCAATGACCAGATCACCGTCCTTAATTGAGGAGGCGGAAGAAATGGCGATAAATTTACCGTTCTGATAGAAATAACCGGCAAGAACATTTTCCAGACTATCGACAACGGAAACGATCATTCCGTCTTTCAGTTCGGTTTTCCAATTCCAAATTTCATTATTGGAATCATTGACCGCTTCCCCGTTAACGACCGTCGCTTCCAGTTCGTTGGTCAATTTTGCGAAAATGGCGTTTCTTAAATCGTCATCGGTCGCGTATTCGCCTTTGAGAGTAATCTCCTTGTCGTACACAAGCTCTTTGCCGTTAACGACCAAAGAGACCGTAACATCATAAGAAACCAGATCGCTGGAATCATCGGCAACCCGATACGAAAGGTTCATGTACAGAGTATCTTTGGAGTAGAAATAAGGATCGTTCGAATAGATCTTTCCGACATTTTCTGTGTCATGATCTTCGTAAAGTTCTTTCGAAATAACGACCGGTTTTTCCCATTCCTGATCTTCGGGATTGGTTACGACGAAGTCAGGTTTTGAAGTCGTTCCGATACCGGCCGGATCATCTTCATCGGACAGATGAATGTTGAGTTTGTAATTAAAGAGGTTTTGAGCGTTGATGAACCCGGTGATTTTAATATAATAAGTACCGGAATCGCAGCCATCCATTGAAGCGCGGATGATGGTGGTCGCGGCATCTTTTTCACTTACAACAACGCCTTCACTGACCAATTCACCCCAGCTGGTTTTATTGATTGCGTAATACTCGTCCGTTCCCTGTTTGAAAATACGCATTTCAAGCCGCGAGTCGTTGATATTGAATGTAGCATCGGTGAACTGAAGCTCAATGTAAGTATTAGGACCGCCGACGCCGGTCATTTCGAAACGAAAACCGTCGACTTCGGAACCTTCCGTACTGGCCGTACTGACCTGTTTCATGACCAGATCGGACAGAATGACATTTTCGGTCAGGGCGCCCAAATTGGCTTTTGCCGTTTCGCTGTTAATGTCATCCAGCGTATTATTGATTTCATAAGCATCGTCCGAGGCGGCTTTTAAAGTAAGCGAATAGCCCTTGCAGTCGATCAAATCACTGGCTCGGACGACTTGGACATAATAATCACCGGCGGCCAAACCGGAAAGACTGATTTTAAGTTGATACGTATTTGTTCCGGTACCGCGGACGTCCACTTCGCTCAAGGTTGTCTTTACATAATTGTAATCAGTCAGACGGGTCAGAACGCCATTGTCATCGCGATTGTAAAGGAAGATCTCCAAATCGCCGCTGAACAAGGAAGTCGAATACTGAACGGCAACATAATCGCCGGAGGAAGAGGTATTCTCAGTAGTGAATTTGAACCAGTCTCGGGGATCGACAATATAATCGACCAGTGTGAGTCCGGAAATTTCTTTCGTTCCGTTGATAATACCAAGATTCGAGCTGTTTTCTTCACCAACTTTTTGGCTGTCGACCGTCCCGGCATCGTTATTCGGTTCATAAGGATCCGCCTTAACCGGAGCCCTGTCCATCGCGGGCGCCAAATAAACAAAACTGTTGATCCGGTACTCATTGTTAACCGAAACTTCAACATAATTGCTTAAAGAATACATTCCGGTGGTCGCGTCCGCCGTTGTAGACC
>CAZZEF010000111.1:0-14815 GCA_964652875.1 uncultured Planctomycetaceae bacterium | reverse complement strand
AGATAGTTTTCCGAAGTGCCGTCCCGAAAATTACCGGAAATTACGACATTTCCCTATTTTATGACACTTCATTCAATGGAAACAACAAAGAACCGGTCTTAAAATTTTCCAAAAAACATATCCGAGAAAAACCGTGTTATCCGTGGTTACAACCTCTCCGTGAACGGTTGCCTTTATCCTTTGGGGATGAGTAATTCCATGACTGAAACAACACTCATGGCACGCTGATCTCCTCTCCATCCTGTAAAAGGACAACATTACAATTTGGACATAAATCCTTCAGGATGTTCGGAGCATTTGTGTGAATGGGAATGATAAGCTTCGGCTGACATTTTTCAATTACGTACTTCAGGTCGTGAGGCGAGGCATGGCCGCTGGTATGCAGTGATTCCCAACATCCGGCCAAGTTGAGAAAGTCCGGGATTCCACTGCCGGGGCGGGTACGATAGCCGTCCCACATAGAATAGAGCATGATACTCTGTGCCCGGTCGAAGAGAGAAACGATCCGGCGAAATTGCATGTTATCCCTCACCATCATCAGAAAACCGTTCTTTTGAAATTTCGAAAGCAGATTTTCGCCATACACAGTTTTTTTAATATTTTCGTAGTACTTCGAGTAACATTTCCACTTCTCCGAAAGGATGTCCAGAAGTTTGGCCTGGGTATTATCACAGATAAAATATTTGCCTTTCGGGACAATATTAGAAAGAGCGCAGATGCGTTCCAGATTCGTGGTGGCACAGTAGACAAATACATATTTATACCGCTTCATGTATTGGCCGGCTTTGTGCTGCAACTCCCGCTCTGTCATGGGAGTTTCTTCCCGGCGAGACAACGTGGTTCCCTCCGTTATGAGCAGATCGACATGTCCGATGTACCTGTCAAGGATTTTCGGGATAGCCTTTCCTCTCAATCCGTGCATTCGAAAATCCCCGGTATGTAGCAGCCGCTTTCCTTGTCCCTCTATCAGAAACATATAGGTGTCGCAGGCAGAATGATCGACGGAAAACGGTGTGATACGGATATCACCAATCACAAATGGTACGCCCGGACCATATTCATAGGCACTGCGAATTTTCTGAAGGGTCTGTTCCGGTTCTGTCCGGGAAGTAAACAAATATACAGCCTTCGCAAGGGGACCCATGTAGAGTGGAATATCTTCCCGTATGTGAGAGAGTTGGCCGATATGATCTCCGTGATTGTGAGTAAACAGTACCGCGTCCCATTTTCCATTGGTGTCGGTAACGCCTGGTATGTCGAGTGGTTGCGGCTCAAACTCCGGTCCCAGACCAAGCTCGTCACCCATATCGATCAAAATGCGTGTATTCTCCGTTCTGACTTCGGTCGCGACTCCGCCGATCTGGTGCGTTCCCCGATGAATGACGATTTTCATTTGTCTTGTTCCTCATCAAAAAAGAGACGGTCAATAAAGATACACCGGGGAAAAGCTCTTCATCCCCGGAAGGTGAAACGCGTTGACGTTGTTTTCGTCGTCATTCAAACCATATGCAGTATTCTTTTCGCAAGTATTCACGGAGAGCTTTTGTAACCTCTGACAACACGGTTTTTCACAGATACTTTTCCAAAAAACAGCCTCATAACAATGATAAAGCAATGTTCGCCATCAAATATAGAACAGTTGTTGACATAAAATTGTTTTGCATGGACAACTATCCGTGTTCATCCGTGAAATCAGTGGTTTCAAATAATACCAACGAACGGGGAAAAAGCAGGACACCCGTTGGCTCCTGGTAATCAAATTCTATCACGCGCCGGCGATAAAGTTTGGGTAGAGCACCGTCTTATTCTATAACATATTCTTTCAATGGCCGCATGTTTTCTGCATACAGACCGTATCCCATATGCGATGCGTTTGCCACAAAGACATGGTCCAGGCAAGGGCCTGCTTCCCGTACTTCTTGAGAAAGCTGTTTACTGGCCGGGTCATGATCAGCAAAAATGAATATAATTTCCGGCTCTTCCGAATTGATCTTCACTTTAGCATATTGTGTCTCTATTAATTTGTCCACAAGTCCAAGCCTGCACTTTTGCATGAATACCTCCGACATGTCCTCGCACAAAGCCTGAACCTTGGCCTTGTCCGCTAAAAACCCTTTCATTTTTTCAAAATGTGCTTTGATTCCAGCACCACCTTTAATAGCACCGTCACCATATTTCACCTCAATTAACGCCAGAGAAATCTTTGTTGAATTCTTGCGTACGGCACTTTCGGACAACCATTTTACAGCCACCATGTCGAATCGGGATTTATCTTTAACTTCATTATTATTATCAACGTATTCAATATCAACTATAAAATAGTCTGTGGCATTGGAAATTTTGCCATGATTGTTGTTTTCTCTGGCGATGACTTGTTGAAATTCTCGCTCATACTCGTGATGTTCATGAAAATACCAATCCATACATTGTTTATAAAAAGGAAGGTTTTGTACGGACTCCGCAACCGAAGGAGAAGCGCTTAATTTATGTGTCACACTGTGAAATTCATGTGTCTCACAGTATTTGGTGTCAAAGAAAAGAGTGTACCCATTCGGGGTTTCTTTTATCTTAAAAATACTACCTCCTCTGTAATAAATGTTGACAGAATCTCCGCGAAGTTCGAGGTCCAGCGTGTCATCCTGCTTTACTGCATCCAACAACATCTTCAGTTCTCCTTTGAGTAGGGAGTCTTCCATACGGGACGAGATTTTTCTTGATTTCATTTGCAATACCTTTCTGTACTTTCTCTGGTTTTTGTCTTTTGTAACTTTATGTAAAAATCGGATTTGTGATATAGGCTAAAAAGAGTCCCTTTTGTTCATATTCGAAATGACTACAACCCCGCAGCAACACCCAGGAATCTCAGAATGGGCAACAAGACACTGGGAAGCGAATCATTGTGCTGTTATTTTTCATAACAATAATTTTATTGTAACAGTGAAATCGGCTTTTGGATATCCTGTTGGGAAGATTTTTTGAAAAAAACAGGCGAATTACAGGTCTGTTCAAAAGAAGCATCCTGGATTCGTACCATGGGGCAGAAATAATGGCTTGTGACGCCGATCGCAAAATTTTTGTGTAAAGAAACGATCCTGTGTCATTGGTTGTCTTTCTCTTGTTTAATATCGTTGATAACTTTCATAATATCGGGCGCGATTGACTCGAACAATTTTTTACCGTCATCCTCGGTATATTTCAACCGAAGATAGTCTAACGCCTGTTTGGCTTTTTCAACGGTCTCCTTGCCGAATTTCTTTTCAAGCCAGTCCGGATTATCAGGAACAACGAACGGTTCCATGTCAAGACTGGCCGTCACCATAATCCCGATATCATCGCCATCCTGCTCGATATTGAGTTCGGTACCATTGTCCGCCGTTGCGATATGCAGGAGTTTTTTCATTCTTCAGATTCTCCTTTTCCTTCTTCCACAAAGTACACAAATTTCAGATCCGATCGCTGGTGACCACTGCAAGGGAACATGGTTCCGTCATCCCGGCAGAATTCCTGCCTGGCATCCCAGAAAAGCAGCCCTGGCACCACTGCCGGGTTGCGGGCATGGTCTCCAGTGGGATCGACTCTTTAACGGAAAATATAGGCAGTCCATAAAACGTGAATTTTTCACCCGCCTTGTACTCATGTTTTTCATGTTTCATTTTGGTTCTCTCTTTCGTAAAAATACTTGTTTTTAAGGCATTTCGAACGCATGACAGACTTTACCGTGAAACAAAATAAGTTCAATAGGATATCAAGCAGCCAATTGGCTACTTGTTCCAATAATGTATAAAACGTCTAAAAAGACTCCTTGTTACGAAGGGTAGACGATTCACAACGGAAACGCGCAAATCTGAATCATGTAAATAAATAGGCGAAATTTATGAAATCTCGTTCGTTTGGAATTTGATCCGATTTGTATCGGAGAACTCGCCATCCGAAGAGATGAAATACTGGACGCTTTGAGACAATGGGCAAAAGTGGGAGATAATCAGCATACAAGAACAGGTGGTACGCCGGACGCAGTACCTTTGCAAAGGACAGGTGGTGAAAATCTTCACCACCACTCAGAAAACGAGCAGGGGTCGCCCGGCGCACTCCTGCAAGGAACAACAGATAAGATTGTTTCAGGAAGTCGGCAGATCGTCGGTGTGTCGCGTTTGTTTGTTGAATTTGAGTATTCAGTCAAATTGTTTATACAACGTGAATACGGGCCGCTTATCGCTAAATTGGAATGGGTGCAATTCTTGCCCCTCTTATTAACGCGACCTTGGTGTCTGGTTGGGCGTCTGGAGGATTTCGCTCCAAGCGTTTGCGCTCTTGGGGCCGTGTCTACAAAAGAAAGTCTTCGAAGTTATCGCGGTGAATTACTGCAACGTTAGCGGCGTATGTTTGAACGAACGATTTGTGTATTCGCACCTTTGCTTTCGGATTCCATTTGAATTCGTATCCGGTTATTTGTCCATTCTCTTCTTCAAGATAATCGACTTCTTTTTGATCCTTTGTCCGCCAAAACCAATTGTTGAGCCAGACGCCTTTATAGTGATTGCGAATCAAACGCTGGGAAACAAGCCAGTTCTCCCATAACGCGCCAATATCCTGACGCATTTCCACGTCTGAAAAATTCGCTATCAACGCATTACGAATTCCATTGTCGTAAAAATAGATTTTGCGACTGCACTTGAGTTCGTTTCGAAGGTTACGACTGAACGAGGAAAGCCGAAAAATTACAAACGTCTGTTCCAGAAGCTGGATATATTTTTCAACTGTTTTACGATCAATTCCGCAGGTCTCGCCCAACTCCTGATAGGAAACCTGACTTCCCACCTGAAAGGCTATCGCCTGCAGAAGTCTCAGCAGTCGATCCGGTTTTTTAATCTGTTCCCACATGAGAATATCCTTGTAAAGATAACTGTCGGAGAGCTGTTTTAGAACTTCTTTGGCATTCTCCGGGTGCATGACCACTTCAGGATAGGAACCATAAATCAATCGCCAGGGGATCATTCGTTTCTCTTCGAGTAAGCCATGATGATTGACCATTTCTCCGAACGAAAGCGGATAGAGTCGGTATTCCCATTTTCTTCCCGTGAGCGGTTCGTTGACCTGATTGGCAAGACTGAATACGGAACTCCCCGTCGCAACAAGTTGTATCCCAGGGATCTGATCGGTAATCAACTTCAAGCGAAGGCCGATGTCCTCGATCCGTTGTGCTTCGTCAATGACCAGAACGGATTTACCCGCCAGTATCGCTTTTAATCGCGTCGCCGATATGTTTTCAAACAGTTTACGAACGTCCAGTTCGTCCCCATTGAGCCAGAGTGTCCCTTTCGACTCGTGAAAAAGCGTTTTGAGCAGGGTTGTCTTACCCGTCTGACGCGCTCCCAGTAGAATGAGAGCTTTTCCCCCACCGATTTTGTCGTTCAAAACTGTTTCAAGCTCTCGTTTTATCATGTTTGGTCTCCAATATTGGGAACGTATTCCCGTTTAGTCATGACTTTTCGGGAATACGATCCCGTTATGTTGTGTTTTCTTTATTTTACCTCTTTTTTTGTTCGTTTCAATGGAAAAATATTTATGAGACGCGATTGTTCACCTCAAAAACAATGAATACCGCAACGGTTACATTATTATAACGGGTAGCGTAAGTGTCTAGTAAATATCGCCCCCAATTCTTCGAGTTGCGCGGCAAAATCGCAAGCGGCTTTTACTGCAACTGGATCGATTTGCTCGGGCTTGATATTGAATTGAACGACAGCGGTTCGACCGTTTCAGTCACAGACGGAAGTAATGTCATTCCTGATCTCTCCGTTTGCTGACCGCCATTGAAACGGGTGACCCAATACAATCGTATTGGATACACCCGGGTTATCAGTGAAAATCTTATCGCCAATGATCAAAACGGCACCGCAATTCAAAATTCGGTTTTACAAAGAATTCTGGAGGAAGGCAAGATATTTACACAAAGTCGGAAGTGAACCGAATCAAAAGAAACGAATTACTTCCGGTAAATTCAAATGAACAGGGTGTTATTGCTGTTTTTAGCCAATTCGGCAAAAGCGGCGACTCCCGCAATTTCATCGACGTCAATCAGGTCGTCTTTGGTCATTCCCATAACGTTCATTGCCATATCACAGGCAATGAATTTGACTCCGGCGGAGCGGGCGGAATGAATCAGTTCCGGCAGCGTTAAAACCTTCTGTCGGGTCATCACCCTTTTCATCATTCGTGTTCCCATTCCAAGCAGATTCATTTTTGAAAGAACCAGTTGATCAGCCCCTTTCGGAAGCATCCAGGAAAACATTCTTGCCAGAAGCGATCTTTTGCGCGAACTAACCGGATTCTTTCGTAATACGGACAGTCCCCAAAAAGTGAAGAAAATTCCAACTTTTACCCCAGAAGCCGCCAGACCGTTGGCAAGAATCATCGCCGCCATAACCTTGTCGAAATCGTTACTGAAAAGAATGATGGCCGCAGAGGTATCTTTTCGCCTCTCCGGGGTAACAGCATTTTCGTTCCTGACATTACCTTTGATAATATCCGCTTCGATCCATTCCGGTTTGCGTTCCAAATTCTCAATGGTATTGCCGCTGGCTGCTGTCCAGTGAACCAAATCGTTTTCAAAGGTCGAGGCCGCCATAAGTCGAATCGAATCGCCGGTCTTTAAAGTATCCATTTCGCTTTTAAGTTTGACAACAGGACCGGGACAGGGCAACGCTCGAACATCAAGGTTCTTGCGAGATCCTTTTGCAGACGTGTTGATTAGCGGGATTTTCTGCATTTGATCTTTTGGGAATTTCGACTTGTCCGGGTTATACATTTTCCAGGTAATCCAGCCTCCGGAAAGATTCGCCGCATGAAATCCGTTTTGTTTGAGTATCCGTTCGGCAAGATATCCACGTAAACCGACCTGACAATAACAGACATAATTTTTGTTTTTGTCCAATTCGTTCAGACGTTGACGAAGGTCACCCAGTCGCAGATTCACCGCGCCGGGAATCGCACCCAAATTATATTCGACCGGCTCGCGAACGTCCAGAATAACTGCTTCCTGGGGGATGGTATTGGGATATACGACCTCACTCAATCCGGAAAGTATGTTATCGGCAACGAATCCGGCAAAGTTGACCGGATCTTTCGCGGAGCTGTAGGGAGGCGCATAAGCGAGTTCCAATTCACCCAGATCTTGAGCTTTTCGTCCGCTTTTCATTGCCTGGGCGATTGTATCAATTCGCTTATCGACGCCTTTCAACCCGATGATCTGCGCGCCATAAATCGTTCCCTCCTCTCCGAAAAGAAGCTTGAGATCCAAACGCGAAGCTCCCGGATAATACGAAGCCCCGGAAGAGGGATGAATGTATATCTTGCGAAACGGTTTTTTCATCTCCTTCAGCCGCGTTTCGGTTAGTCCAACTCCCGCCGCCGTCAGGCGTCCCACCTTAACAACACTGGTTCCGATACTGCCGGAATAGACCCGGGTTCGACCGGAGATATTATCGGCGGCGATTCGTCCCTGCTTGTTCGCTGGACCGGCCAGAGGAATCGCCGTTTTGCCTCCGAAGATCGGTTCGGTCACTTCCACAGCGTCCCCCGCCGCGTAAATATCAGGATCGGAAGTCTGTAAATATTCATCGACGAGAATATGTCCGCGCGCTCCACAGGCCAGACCCGCCGCTTGAGCCAGTTCCGTATTCGGACGAACTCCAATTGAAACGATCACCAGATCCGCGTCAAGCTGTCCGCCATTGTCCAGCATCACACTCAAAGTATCTTTTTCGGTTCGATACGAAGAGACCGTCCGTCCGAATTTCAATTCAATTCCCAGGGAAGAGAGTTCCTCCGCCAGGGGAGACGCCATTTCCTCATCGATGGTCGGAAGAACATGATTACCTCTTTGGATGATCGTTACTTCCAGTCCGCGCTGCCGCAAATTTTCCGCCACTTCCAATCCGATAAATCCGGCGCCGACAATAATGGCTCGTTTGGCTCCGCTTTGAAGCGTCTTCAAAACGCGGTCCATATCGGCAATGGTCCAAAGACGCATAATTCGCGCATCGTCGTCTCCCGGCGTTTTTATGTCCACTGGAACCGCTCCGGTCGCCAACAGCAGTTTATCGTAAGTCTCTAAATACTCCTGACCGTCCTTTCGAACGATGACCGTTTTTTCGTTCCGGCTGATGGAAATCACTTCACTTTGGGTTCGAACATCGACGTTAAACCAGGCATGAAATTTTTCTGCCGTCATAACCAGTAAATGATCCCGTTCAGGAATAACGCCGCCAAGATGATAGGGCAATCCGCAATTCGCATAAGAAATGAACTCCCCCTTTTCCAGAAGAATTATTTCCATTTTTTCGTCAAGCCGTCGCAGTCGGGCCGCCGCACTTGCTCCCGCCGCAACTCCACCGATGATAATTGTCTTCATGGACTTGTTCCCTTCGTTTTAACTTTGACAATGTTGACCGCAAGAATGATCCGAATCATGACAGTTGTGTTCACCCTCATGATGATGGTTACAATGGTAATCTTCGCGTACAATCAGATTTCCTGACAGATAATCTTCCGCAACTTTTCGGACCGGACCGGTCGCTCCTCCAATAACCTTAATCCCGGCGTTCGTTAATGCGTTGATTGCGCCACCTCCGATTCCTCCGCAAATCAAGAGTTCGATTCCCCCTTCCGCAAGAAGACCCGCCAGAGCTCCATGTCCCGTTTCGCCACTGGAAAGTCTCGTTTCCGACACGATTTTTTCTCCCTCCGTTTCAAAAACCGCAAATTCCGGCGTATGGCCAAAATGTTGAAAGACTTCGTTATTTTCACAAGTTACGGCAATTTTCATGATCAATTCTCCTTGCATATATTTTTATATTTTTCCAAACATCCAAACGTAATTCAAAAAAATTTACATTTTGGGACACCCGTTTTTCATGTGATCCGCGACGCATTCGAGAAAGATTCGGACACAGGAACAATCAAGATGATAAAAGACCTGTTTTCCGCGTTTTTCGTCCGAAATAATTCCCGCCTGTTTCAAAGCGGTCAAATGCTGCGAGATCGTCGAAAAATCAAGATTCGTCTGCTCAACAAATTCATGAACACAATGTTCACTCTCTAATAACTGTTGCGCGATCCATAGACGAACCGGATGTCCGAGCGCTTTGAATTTTTCGGCTGGTTTGCGACACTTGTCTTTATCGAACGGCACCATTTTTTTCTTCCTTTTATCATTTGGTTATATAACAAAATATAATAATAACCAAATTTCACCTCTTGTCAAGGAAGGATCAAAATATTTCAAAATTATATCGGCACGCAAACCAAATGCCGATAATAATAAAGAGTGTTCCGGTAACGGTTCGCGACCACCAGTCGATCCTGCCGACGAGATGAAACGCCTTACCGAGCCATTGGGTCTGAAACGCAAGGATAACAGCAAATATCAGAACGGGAAGTGCGGTACTGACGCCAAAGACCACCGGAAAGACCAATGCCGACCTCGCTTCGGCGGCCAGTCCGATCATGGTCAGAAACGCCGCCGCCGAAGTCGGGCAAAAGGCCAGCGCAAAGACGATACCTATTGGAAGAGCGCTCCCTAATCCGAGTCGCTCCGTCCACTTTTGCATTTTCTCCGTATTCACTGTTCCAAACGACACAGAAAACATCCCCAAAAGAAGCATTCCGACAAGAATCAATATCGGTCCGAGCCAGGCATGAATCGTCGTTTGAAAAAATCGTGTCAGTTGATCGCCGGTGAACAGGGTGAACAACAGGAGCAGAACCGCCAAAACAACATAGGCAACAGTTCTTCCCGTTGTGTAAAGGAGCCCGGAATAGAGAACCTCGTTCGGACGGCTGACTCGTTTGCCGATATAAGAAATCGCCGCAATATTTGTCGCCAGCGGACAGGGACTGATCGACGTTTGAATCCCCAATAAGAAAACTCCCCCCAACGAAAGCCACCAGGTCAACGGGTCCATCTTGATTTTCCTCTTCCTTTGAAAACGTTTTATTTGCTCTTATTTTTATTTTCCGTCATTTCCGCCGATTGACTCCGTGAATCGGCTGTTTTTTGACGTTCTTACGGAAAAATCATCATGAAAACGTTTTATTTGCTCTTATTTGGCTGTTTGTCCGGTTTTAAAAAACTGTTAATTTCCTTCCCGACGTATTTCATAAAAGCGGTTTTATCTCCGGCAAGAGACCAGATTTTATCCGCTTTTATCGCCTTGACGTCTTTTCCATTCCGGCCTTGAATAAGAACAAGTGAAGGACTGGCGATTTTGAACGTCTTCACCAATTTCGCATTTTGGGGATCTTCAAAGTTGAAGTAGCGCAAAACGATTTGCCGATTTTTCACTTCTTCAGAATACGTTTTCAAAATTGTTTCGTAGACGTATTTCGACATAGTTTGGCAGGTTGCGCAGCCCGGAATACGATGAAAATAAAGCACGCGAACATAATCGTCCGGCATTTTCGTTTCCGGTTTTACATTGAATGTTTTGTCCAGTTGTTCATTCGTCAATTGATAGGGCGCGCCGTCATTTTGCGGATCGGAGGCAATAGCGGATCGAAAGCCCAACGTCACAAGAATCGCGATAACGCAGAATACAGGAATTATTTTATTGTAAGTCTTCATTGTGTATCTTCCTTCATGGTATTGATTTTTCTTCCTCAAAGAGATTCAGATCGGGAGCAAGTTTTATTTCAACCGACTCACTTTCCGATTCCGATCTGTTTCCCTGCATGAATCCGTCCAATTGCTTTTTTATCATTTTTTTGAAAGCGGACTCTTCACCGACCAGTTTCCAGCATAATTCGGCAAGGTTCCGCCCGTCAGTGAATTTGCCTTCTTTTTGCTCAAAAAGAAGAACCGTCGCGGTTGCTATTTTGTATTGTTCGACGATCCGTTTCGACTCCGGCGATTCGTAGTCCAGAATGCGAAAATCGAAAACGCCCGTTCGTATCTCATCCTGGAAGTCGGTCTCAAGAGTCTGTTTTACAAGCCGTTCCATTGCGGAACAGGTCGGACAACGAACTTTCGCATGAAAAAAAACAAGATGCTTTCCGTCCGTAAATGTCGTTTCCCCGACCGTCCGAAAACTCTTTGCGATTTGCGCGATAACCGCAGCCGCGACAAAAGCGAGCAGAAACCATTTCACACTATTTTTAAACATAAAAATTATCCTTCGAGTATTTTTTTGACTTCCTCAATCGAAGGAACCCGACCGGATACTTTCAACGTTCCGTCGATCAGCAAGGCGGGAGTCGTCATAACCCCCAACTCAATGATTCTGATTATGTCGGTCACTTTTTCAAGTTCATAATCCGCGTTCATCTCTTTGGCCGCCGCTTCCGCGACTTCCGACAGCTTTTTGCATTTCGCGCAGCCTGTTCCAAGTATTTGAATCAACATTTTCGTTCCTTTCATGTGTTAGCGATATAAAATTCCGGGGAGTAATTCTATCATTTGTCTGATTTCATCGCGTATCATTCGATAACAATTCAGCTTGTCTTCCTCCTGGGTAAATTGACGGGCAAGTTCAGGAGGATCGTTAAAACCAATGTGTTTGACCACGGTATTCCCCCAAAAAACCGGACAATTTCTGTCTGCGTTACTGCACATGGTAATCACAAAGTCAAAGGGTTCGTTCACCTCGCTCAACGTTTTTGATGTAAGCATGGAAACGTCGATATTGATTTCCTTCATAACCTGAAGCATTTTCGTATTGAGACCGTGTTTTTCAATTCCGGCGGAATACGGCTCAATACAATCATATTTTAAATGCCTTGTCCAGGCTTCGGCCATTTGGGAACGACACGAATTTCCAGTACAAAGAAACAGTATTTTTAGCTTTGATAATGTTGTCATTTATGATCGTGTTTTCATTATTTTAATTGACCCTTACACAAAACTTCCATACACAATTCCAAGTAGTGTACTCAAAATAACGACCAGTCCGACAAAAACGGCGGTCTTTTGGAATCCGAGATAACGTCCGATTACGATAATACTCGGTAATGAAAGTGTCGGACCTGCCAGTAAAAGAGCCAGTGCCGGACCGTGACCCATTCCCAACCCCAAGAGTGCCTGTAACATTGGGATTTCCGTTAGTGTCGCGAAATACCAAAGTGATCCGACAAGCGAGGCAATGAAATTCGCTCCCAGTCCATTCCCGCCAACCCAATGGGCAACAACTTCCGCAGGAATTAATGCCGCGACAAAACCGGTTACAAAAACGCCTCCGAACAGAAGCGGTACAATTGTCTTCGTGAACGACCAGGTTTGACTCATCCAATCGGAAAGCTCCTCCCGGTCGAACCATTTCCAGATCATTGTCAAAATTCCAAGACCAAGGAAGAAACAGATCGCCCATCGATAATCGAAAACAACAACGCTCCATTGGTAATTGTCAGGAATATGGTCTTCAAGAGCCGATACATCTTTAGTCAAAACCAGAAAATGATCGCCCGGCTGAAAATCCTTTTGAATTTCTTTCGGCAAAGCATCAACACCGGCAAGCGCATTTTGAATCTGAATTTTCATATCGCCGCTGGTCTGCTGGGTGATCGATGTTTCCAATCGAATCACTTTCGGCAGGGTAATCTCGGTTTTTCCGACTCTATTGTCCAAATGGGTGACAACAGCCCCCTTTTCGATGGTGAGGATTTTAGTTCCCGGATTACTCCAGTCGCTAAAGACGAGAAATGTAATCATCGTCGCCAAAAACAGAGCCGTCTGCCACAGTTTTCGTTTGGAGGGAGCCGGTTCCGGTATCTGCATTGTTGTCGCGATTCTTTCTTCTTCGCTCTTACGAAAAATAATCGCCATGAGTATTCCGACGAGTAAACTCATTCCAATCGCCGCAACCGTTCGGGCAATACCGAGTTGAAAGCCTAAAACGCGAGCCGTCAAAAAGATCGCCATTACGTTCAGTGCCGGACCGGAACAGAGAAACGCTGACGCCGGACCGAGTCCCGCTCCGATCCGGTAAATTCCGGCGAACATCGGAAGAACACTGCAAGAGCAGACCGCCAGAACGGTTCCAGCCACCGACGCGACTCCATAAGCCTCGATCTTGTTCGCTTTCGGTCCGAGATGGCGAAGAACCGCCTCCTTTGACATAAAGGTTGCAATCGCCCCCGCAATAAACATCGCCGGAACAACACACGCCAGCGTATGATAGCGAGCATACCACTGAAGCATTCGAAACGCGTCGGTAATCGCCCCTTGAATCTCCAGGTTGCCAATCGGGATAAAATACGCGACGAGAAACACAGCGACAATTCCTGATAGATACAGTTTTTCCTTATTCATTGCTCTTTTATCCTTGGTTATTTGGCCATATGTACATTACATATTTAAAAAAGAAAAGTCCTTCGACTGGGATCTTTTTCTTTTTAATAGTTTTATATTGATTGTTTATTTTTTCTTCGAACACGCTTTTTCAAGGCAATCGCAGACTTTGAGAATACAAGGATATTTTAGTCGATAAAAGACATTCTTGCCCCGTTTTTCGTCCGCGACTACACCAGCGTTTTTGAGTACGGACAGATGTCGCGATAATGTAGACATATCGATATCGAACATTTCCAGAATAACGCAGACACATTGCTCCCCTTCGGCCAGTTTTTCGACGATACGAAGTCGGGCCGGGTGAGCAAGCGCCTTGAAAATTTTTACTTTATCCTCAATATCCATTATAGCGTCCTTTATCGATAGTTCTTCTGCTTCTAAAAATTTTTCAACTCTTCAAGCAAGACGCTTGTTAATTTAGCAAATTATACAAACATGTCAACAGGAGAACGATTCTTTTTTTCAGAAATAATGGATTTTCTCAGATTATCAATCTTTTTATATTAAAACGACAGTTTTAGGAGAATTTCCTTCAGAAGTAAATCCGCACCCGCATTTCATGCCGAAGAAACGTGAACCCTGCCTTTTCATAAAGCGGAATCGCCATTTCACGGGCGTTTAAGAAGAGGTCGCAAACGCCTTGCCTGCGGGCTTCGTCTTTGAGTTTGTCGAGAATCGTCGTCGCGATTCCTTGTCGCCGGTATTCCGGGCGGATATAGAAGTTAAAGAGATACCCGCGTTTGCCCGTTGGGTTGTTGCGTGTTGGCATAACCGAAAAGACGGACAACAGACCAACGGCAACGATTCGTTTGCCCAGAACCGTAATAACGCCCGACAGTGCGCCGGTGTTGAGTTCGTCTTCCAGATACCTGATTGTATTGGGCAAAATCTCCAAGGGCAGGGGATTGCTCGTTGTCTCCTGGAGATATTCCAACCGTAATGCAGCCAGTATAGATACGTCGTTTTGGTCAATGAATCGGTATTGCATGGTACCTAATAAATATTTAAACGAACTAAAACAACAATAAAAATAGCGACCAACGGGAGCGGATTATTTTATTCTGCGCGGTAGCGCAATTGGCCCGCCGTGGCTCACGGCTTTCGAATAGTAAATCCCGTCGTATTTATAAAAACCGCCGATTGTACACATTGTCCCGGAAGCCGTCATGAACGCCAGTCTGGAACCGTTAGCCTCACTGGCGATTCGTTTTCTGTTTTCCGGGACGCAAAGATATTGCGGATCATCCCAAAACGCTGGATAAAGGACATTCTTCACATAGAGTAAGGTATCGAAAACAGTTGCGTCGATCCCGCTCCAGTTGGAAATGACACCGTTGTGCGCAACGGCAATTCTAACGTTCGACGGTTGCTTTGCCATAAGAACCCGTTTTCGATAGTCTATTGGAAACGGATGGCATAATCCCGGCTGAACCCCACCGCCAGTTGACCAGCGGAAGTGCAAAATAAACGGAC
>CAZZEF010000110.1:0-14962 GCA_964652875.1 uncultured Planctomycetaceae bacterium | reverse complement strand
CGTGGTTGTCCGTTTTGGTTCGCCGGGATTTGGTTTTGCGGTTGTCCGTTTTGGTTCGCCGGGATTTGGTTTCGCCGCTGTCCATTTTGGTTCATTTTCATTTGCGGAGTAACCGGCATAATATTGGAGATGGCTTTGATCTCTTGCGGGAGAGTTTGATAATAAGCGGTCATTGGCCGCCGAACACAAAAGATCTGCGCGGAGAATTCATAAGCGAATCCGCCTCCTCCCGGGATCGGTTTTGGACCGGCGGAAACAACGGAATGCGACCGGTCCCCCTGAAGAGACAGAAGGAACTGCTGATAGATCCGCGACGATTTTATTTTTGCGTTGATCATAAAGACCGGCCGGTTTTGGTAACTTCCGTTGTACATAAGCCGGGTTACTGTCAGATCGGGAGCGGCAGGAATTCGGATTGTTATATCGCGAAGTTCATCGAGAACAATAACTCCGTAACGGTTTTCCCAGTTATAAGCGCTGGAAAGGATCTGATAAAGAGGTCGGGCTGATTGGATCTGTTGCGCCAGCTGGGTCCGTTGTTTTTCGAGGATCTTGATTTCTTCCTGCTGTTTGGCGAGCGCTTTATTGTTCCAGTTCCAAAGATAGAACAGAACGACAGCGACAAGGAACCCGATTCCCAGCGCGTAAAGAAGATAGTTGGGCGGTTTCGGTTTGGAATGAGGATGAAGCAGATCGATCAGCGGGCGGTATTTTGGCCGTTCGGCCAGGATCATACCGATCAGGGGCGCGTACCGTTCAGGATTTTCCGGTCGGGAACCGGCAACGGATATTCCTTCCAGTTCGAAAGGATCGGCAAAGATCAGATCAATATTCTGAACGGCAAGACGTTCCCGCAATTGATCGGACCAAACAGGATCTTCTTTGCAGAAGAAACAGACTTTACCTCCTGCGGGAAGAGATGCTTCGGAGCATCCGATCGTCATGGTCCGGATAATTTCGGAATAAAGCCGAAGAACCCGTTCTTTACCGTTTGAAGCATCGTCGGGATTTTTCGACTCTTGAAAAAGAACTTCCGCGACCGACTCGTTTTGACCGAGCTTGAACGAACGGAGATAAGAAGGAGTTGAGCCCGAATGAAGAGCGAAACTGACTTCGTCGCAGGATTCCTGAACCAGCAGCAGGGGGATCTGTTCTCCAGTTTCGTCATCAATCGGGAGCGCGATTTTTCCCGCTGCAAGGAGTTCGGAGACCGCCGTAATCCGCAGTTCCATTTTTTTGGCCGAGTGTCCGGACCGTTTGAGTGCTGTTCGAATTTCTTTAAGTCGCGACCGGGTTGACGAAACGGTCACAATACGTTCCGTTTGTTGTCCCTTGTCCGCAAGAACAATGAAATCCAGCGGCTGACCCTCAACGTAAGTGGTCGAACCGCGCAGTACTTCATTTTTTACAAGATCGAAACGTTCTTCTTCTCCGACTTTCGGCAAAGAAAAATGAAGCGTATCAATATCGCTTCGGCCCAAGGCCAGCAGTAAGGGAATCGATCCGATTTTGTTGTCCCGAAACAGTTTTTTCAGAATCGGACTGATATCGCCGGACGGTGTGTCGGATTTTTGTCCCTTGCTGATTTCCGGATCATCACTGCCTTCCGTTCCCGCATTTTCCGTTTCGCTTTCCTCTTGAGAAACGTCTTGCGAATCTGTTCCGTCGGACGATTCAATTTCGGCAGCGGATCTTTTCAGGATCTCGTTTTTCTGAGCGTCGGTCTCTTTATCAGACTCTTCATTTGCCGGATCTTCCCCGGTCGGGATCTCCTCCTTGTTTTCGATCACTGGAGGAGCCGAAGCGTTCAACAGATCCTTTTGACGATCGATCGTCAAGGGAGAGGATCCCCATTTTAAAACGTTCAGATTGTCCTTGTTCAGATCGCCTGAAAGAAACCGAATCTCAACGCTGTCCCAATCAACCGCAAGAAAACGCGCCATGTATATTCCTGTTTACTGCTTTATACTGTCAAAGAAATTAAATTTTCTATTTATCCTGCCGATTGATTTTGTGAATCGGCAGTTCTTCTGACTTTGGAACGGAAAACGAGATTAACAGAAATGCCTGTTAAGGACGTTTTTCCGTTTACCGTTGTTTTAAATTACTGTTCGAGATCTTTAAGTTTTCGATAAAGGGTACGTTCGCCGATGCCGAGAATTTTGGCGGTCTCTTCCCGGTTGCCGCCGGACTGCTGAAGTGTCTCTTTAATAAAACGGTTTTCCAATTCGTTCAAGGAAATTCCGACCAGTCTCCGCAGCGATGTATCGCCGTCAGGAACAGAGTCATTGAAAATGGATCCGTCTCCGGGCATTATTGGCGCCGGACTCGCGGAATTCGAACCGGTTTCCAAAGATCCAGCGTTATCGGAAGCGCTTCCGTTGACGGAAAGATCACCGCTACCGCAGACGGACGCGCTTTCCGGTCCATTTTCGTTTGGTGTCCCGCCGCTTACGGAAGAAACGTTTTTAAAGGCGATTGCGTCTTTGGGAAACGCGTCCAAAACATCTTCCGGAAGATCATCGACGTCAAGGATCTCGTCAAAATCGACGACGACCATACTTTCAGCGACGTTCCGTAATTGTCGGACATTTCCGGGCCAGTCATACATAAAGAGCATTTTCCGGGCCGCTTGAGTGACCCCCTTAATTGTTTTGTTGTATTTCTTAACAAAAATTCGGATGAAGTGTTCCAGCAGGAGCGGAATATCGGCGGACCGCTCTTTGAGTGTTGGAATTCTTAACGAAACAACGTTGAGCCGATGATAAAGATCCTCCCGGAATTTACCTTCGGCGACCGCCTCTTTCAAATGCCGGTTGGTTGCGGAAATAATTCGGACATCAACTTTAATAACGTCGTTCGATCCGACAGGCGTGATCTCGCCGTTTTCGAGTACGCGAAGGAGTTTTGCCTGAATGCCCATTGACATCTCACCGACTTCGTCAAGAAAGATCGTTCCGCCGGACGCCGACTCGAATTTACCGATCTGCTTGTCCGTTGCTCCGGTGAAGGCTCCTTTTTTATGTCCGAACAGTTCACTTTCGAGTAAATTCTCACTCAACGCGGCGCAATTGAGCGCAATGAAGTTTTTATTGCGGCGCGGACTGTTCTGATGAAGCGCCTGCGCGAAAAGCTCTTTTCCGGTTCCGGTATCGCCAAGTATTAAAACGGCGGCGTTAGTCGGAGCGACCCGTTTCATTCGTTCGACAATACGAATCATCTCCGGCGTATTGCCGATCAGACCGTTGAAGCCGAATTTTTCATCCAGGCGCTGGGTCAGTTCGCGATTGATCTTTCGAAGACGGGCGCTTTCTCCCGCCTTTTCGACAATAGTGCGGAGCTGTTTGAGATCCAGCGGTTTCTGCAAGTAATTAAACGCGCCCCGACGCATCGCTTCGACCGCCGTTTCAACTCCGGAATAAGCGGTCATGACAATGACTTCTGTTTCCGGCGACGAATCCAAAACCGCTTTTTGAACCAAGAGACCGCCGTCATTGTGTTCCAGCATTAAATCCGTAACGACGACATCGAAATACTTTTTACCCAGAATTTCAACCGCCTCTTTTTCCGAATAAACGATCGTGCTTTCCGCTCCGATCCGTTCAAGACTTCCCGCGACCGCTTCCGCGTGCGCCGGCTCGTCGTCAACAACCAGAACGATCAAAGGATCCGTTTTCAGTTCTTCTTTTTCCGAACCGCCTTCAACAATCGACACCTGTTTCTCCTTTTATACTGCCGCTATTTTTAATTCTTCCTGCCGGTTGACATGGTGAACCGGCTGTTCTTCAGATCTTGGAACAGGAAAAATAAAAACGAAACCGGCGCAAAAGATCAAAAAATTTTCGATTTTGGAAAATTCTTCAAAATCACCTTTTACCATTATATAATATAAAATGAATTATACAACAACTTGCCAATCTCTGTCAATATGCTGAATTGTGTATTGATCTTGATTGGTCGCGCCGGTCGTTTGGTTTCGCGCTTGACCTATGAAAAACGTTAGTATATATATTAAAGCGGCAAATAATTAAAAACAAGACAAATAATAAAAATATACCTGATATTGTTGCGTTAATGATAAATACATTCTGATAACAAAGTACCATTTTATGATCTTTGTATGACCGTTACGAAAAAGAAGGGTCAGGTCAAGATCAGGGGGTGTCCGTATTTTTAAGCATTTACAGAAAAAGGAAATCAAAATTTTTAATAAAAAAAGGCGTTTTGATATGGACAAAAGAGATTTTTTCTGTTTAAATAATGAAAGACAAGATTTTTACTAATTGGAAAAGTTGATGAAAAATTCGCTGTTTGTGTATTTTGTCAGGATATGATCTGACGGAAAATCAGCGTTTGCCCGATCAATGTTTTGACAGGGTTTTGACTTTTACAATGATTCCTCGAAAGGAGCTGTTTGTTTTTTCAATGGTCGTTTTATTGCTCAGTATCGGTTTGGCGTTGTTTATTTCCGGAATGTGTTCACTTGCCGAATCGGTTTTGTTAAGTTTGACCCCCGGGGATTTAGCGGAGCTTTCCAAAAGTCATCCGAAGGCCGGCGAAACATGGACAAATTTCAAAAAGAACATTGAAACACCTGTCGCGGCAATATTAATATTGAATACAACGGCTCATACGATTGGTGCCTCTGTTGCGGGCGCTTCGTTTGCCGAACTGTTTGGTAATAAGTCCGTTTGGATCTTTTCGATCGGATTTACCTTTCTGATGCTTCAATACACGGAAATCCTTCCGAAAACAGTCGGGGTCCGGTTCAACCGCAGAATAGCGCTTTTTCTCGGAAAGCCTCTGTTTTATACGGCTCGATTTTTGACACCGATTATTTGGCTGACGCATATTTTCAACCGTCCGTTTGAGCCGGGAGGGAAAATCAATCAGCGTTCGACAGTTGACGAGATCAAATTGATGGCCGCCTTGGCCCGTCAGCATCATTTGATCGGCGCACAGCAGGAACAGATCATTTTGGGCGCAACGAAGATCTCCAAAATGAGGGCCGAAGAGGTCATGCTTCCGTTTGAGGAAGTAACAATTTTGTCCAATAACATGTCAATGCATGACGCGATTGAGGTTGCGCACGTTGACGCGCATACCCGGTTTCCCGTCTGTTCCGGAGAAGAACGCAATAATATAATTGGTTACGTCAATTTCAAAGAGATCATCAGTCACCAGCGGCTCAATCCGAAAGCGCAGACTTTTCGTGAGATCATTCGACCGATTACATTTGTCGATCCGAATACATCCGCGTCTGAAGCGCTCCGTATGTTTTTGATCCGTCATGAACATATCGCCGTTGTTCGAAATGTCGATAAAACATGCGTTGGACTGATAACCCTTGAAGATGTTGTTGAAGAACTGGTCGGAGAAATAGAAGACGAGTTCGATCGGCTGCCCCGTTACGTTCACGCGATTTCGGATACAGTTCTCCTTATGGGGGGCGGGTGCCCGATGAAAAACGTTGTCGATGCCTTAAAGGAAAATTTGGCGGTTGTTTTGAAAGATCAAAATGGAGTTCCGCTTCAGTTTCCTGCTGATATTCGAAATGCCAGCGGTGTTTTCCGATCCAAACAACTGTTGCAGGAACCGAAAAGTTTGGCCGCCTGGCTGGAAGAACGTTCGGAAACGCCCTTGACGCGCGGCGATATGATCGCTTACGGGGGGTTGGCTTTTACCATTCGAAGAATGAGAAGACAGCGGGTTTTCGACGTCCAAATTCAAAAACTGTCCTGACATAAAAATCATCGCAGACTTCGTCCTGACCGGTTGCCCCTTTATAACTCCCGGACAGATGGAACGGCAATGTTTTTTCGTGTCTTTTTTCATTTTTGGATACTATTAACCGGACTCAATTGGTTTATTCGCGTTGCGTTCTGTCTGTTTTTGTTGTCCGTAAACGTCAAAGAAATTTTTTCTGTTCGAATATTAAAAGAACAGTCGATCGGCAACTTCAACCGACGGGGAGGGGATTATTTAAACGCTGGCGGTATAAAATGTCAGCGGAATATAAAATAATTTTAAAAAATTATAATTTAGGGAATTTATTATCCTTTTTATTCCGACAATTTTGAAAGGGAGTCTTTCAAAAGAAAACAGAGGGAATATTTTTAGGGTACTTTAAATTTATTTGCCCTGTTTTTTATTTTATATATTGAAAAATAGTAAATTTTGTTTTAGAATATTAAAATAGATATGATCGGTAATTTATTGCCGATTTCAACCTTTGTGTTCAGCCGGTTGATCCGGTTTACCTGTTAATTTATATAGAGGGATTTTTATGTCAAATAAAAAACCTGTTCTTGTTGAACGTGTTGAGGAACTGGCGCATACTTCTGTTGCCGAATGTTATCAGTGCGGTAAATGCACTGCCGGATGTCCCCGCGCGGAAGCGATGGATCTCGGTCCGACCCGTCTGATTCGTCTTGTTCAAACGGGCGATGTTCTTGAAGCGGCTTCGGCCAACGCCCCCTGGCAGTGTGTCTCCTGTCTGACCTGTTCGACCCGTTGTCCGAAATCGGTTAATATTTCCGGTGTGATCGACGCGCTTCGTCAGATCTCCGTTGAGCAGGGAGTTACGTCCAGACCGTTCAAAAAGACGGTCATTTTCCAAAAAGAATTTCTTCGCAATATACGCAAAAACGGACGCACAAACGAGATCGAGCTGGTTGGATGGTTTAAGGCCCGCGATTACGCAAGCGGTTTCAGTCCGACCGGCGCGGTTAAGGAAGAACTCGGCAACGCGGTACTGGGTCTGAAAATGTTTAAACGCGGCAAACTTCATTTCGTTTCCGGTTCACCGGTGAAAGACAAGGCGGTTGTCGAGCGTATTTTTGAAAAGTGCGGAGTTAAAAAATAGATCAACTTGTAAAGGACATAAGATGAAATTCGGATATTATCCCGGCTGCGCGCTTCATGGATCGTCGAACGATTATGAAAAATCGGTGCGGGCCTGTCTCGATAAATTGGATGTGACTTTGGAAGAACTTGAGGACTGGATCTGCTGCGGCGCGACCGCGGCGCATTCGATCAATCAGAAGCTGGCGACGGCTCTTCCGGTTCGAAATCTCGGTATTGCTCAAAAACAGGGGCTTGCCCGTCTGCTGGCGCCTTGTCCGATGTGTTCAATGGAATTGAGTAAAGCGAATGACTCGATCAAGGATCCCGCCGTTCAAAAGGAAATGAGCGAGATCGTTGAACTGCCTGTTGCCTCCGGCGCAACGGAAGTCGTTAATTTGATCCAGGTCTTTCAGGCCATCGGAGTCGACGCGATTAAAAAGGTTCAGGTCAAAACACTTGACAGCTTCAAGCCTGCCTGTTATTACGGCTGCCTGATGACCCGGCCTCCGAAAGTTTTACGTTTCGATGATTGCGAACATCCGTCCAGCATGGAAACGATTCTCGGCGCGCTTGGAATTCAGTCGGTAGACTGGAATTACAAGACCGAATGCTGCGGAGCCGGTCTGACGCTCTGCGATGCGGACGCGGTGGTCGATCTTTCCTGGAAGATCCTTTCGAACGCCAGAAAACATGGGGCCAACTGCCTCGTTGTCGCTTGTCCGATGTGTCAGATGAATCTTGATATGCGACAGGCCGATGTTTGTAAAAAATACGATAAGGATCTCAAAATGCCCATTTATTATCTTTCCGATTTAATCGGCCTTTCGATTGGTCTTTCGGACAAGGATCTTGCGATGGACAAGCATTACGTCCTTTAACGCGTTTTTGGAGATCCTGAAAGTGTTCCGCCCGGGGAAAGATCCTTTGATCGTTTCTTTCGGTATCGGCGCTTTTCCGGCCGTTTACGGGAGGCATTCGACTCGAAAAACGAAAAATTATATTGGAATCGTCCCAACGGTGATCCGAATATGAAAATCAATTAAATATCAACTCTTTTTTGGATGAAAACCAAATGGCTAAAATAGGTGTTTTTACTTGTTGGTGCGGCGAAAATATCGCGCGGCACGTTGACTGTCAAAAAGTCTCGGATGCGATTGCGAAGCTTCCCGGCGTTCACTGCAGTATGAATTATAAATATATGTGCAGCGAGCCGGGTCAGTCGATGATCATCGAGAAGATCAAGGAACTCGGCTTGACCGCGGTGGTCGTTGCGAGCTGTTCCCCTCATATGCATTTAAAGACGTTTCGCGCGGCGGCAGCTTCCGCGGGCGTCAATCCGTACCTGGTCGAAATGGCCAATATTCGCGAACAGTGTTCCTGGGTCCATTCCGACAAAGAGATCGCGACGGCCAAAGCGATTGAGCTGATCACGATCGCGGTCGAAAAGGTTCGGCATAATCATCCGCTTGCCCCGATTGAGGTCCCCGTCACCAAACGGGCGCTTGTTGTCGGTGCGGGCGTTGCGGGTATTCAGGCCGCGTTGGATATCGCGGCTGCCGGTCATGAGGTGATCGTCGTTGAAAAAGAGCCCTCTGTCGGCGGAAAAATGGCCGGTCTTTCCGAAACTTTTCCGACCCTTGACTGCTCCCAATGTATTCTGACGCCCCGTATGGTCGAAGTCGGACAACATCCGAAGATGAAACTTATGACCTGGTCCGAAATTGAAAAAGTCGAAGGATATATCGGCAATTTCAAAGTAACCGTTCGTAAAAAGGCCCGATACATCGATATCGCCAAATGCACAGGCTGCGGGACCTGTTGGAATAAATGCCCCAATAAAAAGATTCCCAACTCGTTCGATTACAATCTCGGCAACAGAACAGCCATTTACATTCCGTTCCCGCAAGCGGTTCCCGCCCGTCCGGTGATCGATTCGAACAACTGTCTGCATTTCAAAACCGGCAAATGCGGGATCTGCCAGAAAAACTGCGCTGCCGGCGCCATTAACTTCGAAGATCAGGATGAACTGATTACCGTCGAGGTCGGCGCTATTGTTGTCGCGACCGGTTATCAGTTGTATTCGATCGGAAAAGATCAGATCAATCCGAACCTGTCTGGTTACGGCGAATACGGATACGGTAAATATAAAGACGTGATCGACTCTCTTCAGTTCGAACGTCTCATCAGCGCCTCCGGTCCGACCGGCGGTGAACCGAAACGGCCGTCCGACGGAAGGATCCCCGAAAAAGTCGTCTTCATTCAGTGCGTAGGATCCCGGGACAACGCCAAAGGCGTCTCTTACTGCTCCAAGATCTGCTGTATGTATACGGCCAAACACACCATGCTTTACAAACATAAAGTTCATGACGGTGAAGCCCATGTTTTTTATATGGACATTCGGTCCGGCGGTAAAAAATACGATGAATTTGTTCGTCGGGCGATAGAACAGGACGGCGCCGTTTATCATCGCGGTCGCGTTTCCAAGATCACCGAGGAAGAGATCGACGGCGTTAAAAAACTGATCGTCCGCGGAGCCGATACCCTGACCGGAAAACCGGTTACGGTTGAGGCCGATCTGGTCGTTCTGGCTGCCGCGATGACACCAACCCAGGGCGCGCAAATGCTCGCTCAAAAATTCTCCGTCGGTTATGACGAATACGGCTTTATGAGTGAATCGCACCCGAAACTGCGTCCGGTCGAAACCAACGCCGCCGGTGTCTTTCTTTGCGGAGCCTGCCAAGGTCCTAAAGATATTCCCGAATCGGTTGCGCAAGCATCCGCCGCGGCCGCCAAGGTTTTGATCATGCTCAGTCAGCCGAAATTGACCCGGGAACCGGAGATCGCCAAAGTTAGCGAAATGGACTGCGCCGCTTGCGGAGCCTGCGCGAAAACTTGTCCTTATCAGGCAATTACGATTGAGGATATTATGGACCGACGCGGAAACTTCATTAAAAAAACCGCGCGAGTCAATCCGGGGCTTTGCATGGGCTGCGGTACTTGTGTTTCCGTTTGTCCGTCCAAGTCGATCGATCTTGAAGGATTCACCGAAGAACAGGTATACGCGCAAGTCGAAAGTCTTCTTTGATATTTCCTGACAAGATTCGAAACGGCGCTTGACAGTTCAGGTCCGTTTGGATTACAGGCTAAAGGACAGATCGAGCAAAGCAAATAAAATTATCGTTAAACCAAAATAAACATAAAGAGGTTTTTCATGTCAGAAGAAAAGAAAGAGGCGGGCGAATTCGAGCCGAAAGTCATCGCGTTTGTCTGCAACTGGTGTACGTATCTCGGGGCGGACCTGGCGGGAACGAACCGTTTGGAATATCCGGCCAATATCCGGATCATTCGTCTTCCCTGTACGGGCCGAATCGATTTTAATCTTATAATCAAGGCATTTGAAGTTGGCGCGGACGCCGTTCTGATTTCAGGCTGTCATCCGGGTGACTGCCATTATACGGCGGGTAATTATCATGCCCGGCGCCGATGGATCCTGTTCCGCGAACTTTTGAATACGCTTGGTATTGATACCGATCGAATTCACTTTTCCTGGATTTCCGCCGCCGAAGGCGCCAAGTTCCAGAAGTTTGTTACCGAAATCGTTGACAAAACCAAAAAGATGGGGCCTTATACCGCCTATCATGAAATCGCGCAGACGGGCGATAAGTAATTAATTTTAAATTAAAAATTTTAATCAAGAAGATATTATGGAAAAACAATTAAGAGAAACAGCCAAAAAACTTCTGGCCGACAAGACCGTTGAAACGGTGATCGGTTATGGCCGATTGGCAACCGGCGGAATAGGACCGGTGTTCATTACCAGTCCGAACGACGCGGATCAGCTTGTCTGGAACGAGGAATGTTCTCATAATCTGGCCGCATATCTGACCAGAAAAGAAACAAAAACAGCGGGAAAAATTGCGCTGGTCGTCAAGCCCTGCGATGCCCGCGCTGTTGTCGTTCTGGCCAACGAGTCGCAAATCAATCGGGAAAACATCGTTCTGATCGGTATGATCTGCGGCGGCGTTAAAAACGAAAAAGGCAGGGACGCGTCACGATGCGCCATTTGCCCGTCTCATGTCCCCCAGTTCGTTGATTGGACGATCGGTGATTCCGCCGCCGCGCCCGCTCCCGTTTCAGAAGAAGATCTGTATCAGTCCGGTAAATACGCCAAACTTGCCGATCTGCTCAAAATGTCTCCGGAACAGCGCTTGGAGTACTGGAAAAAAGAACTCTCCCGATGCGTTCGATGTTACGCCTGTCGGCAAAGCTGTCCGCTTTGTTATTGTAATAAATGCGTTGCCGATAAAAACCGGCCGATTCGTATTGATACTTCATCAACGTTAAAGGGTAATTTCGCCTGGAATATTCTGCGGGCTTTCCATTTGGCCGGCCGATGTGTCGGGTGCGGTGCCTGTTCCGCCGCCTGTCCGGTCGGTATTGATCTTGACCTTCTGAATTTGACCCTCGCCCGAACCGCGAAAAACGAATTCGCTCATGTTTCCGGTATTGAACCCGGCAAAGCTCCGCTGATCGGAACTTATGATAAAGACGACAAGGAGGATTTCATCCGATGAGTAAAATTATTTCCTTGCAGCAGCTTCAAAATGTTATTTCCGACGCGATGAAAGCCGGCGCTCTTGTCGCCGCACCTGTTGATGCCGGTGATGACCGCTGGTTTTATGAATATATTTCCGATCCCAACGCGCTGAAGATCAGCGGTGATCTCAAACCGAAAAACACGATTAAAGAATTTTTCTTTCCCCGGCATGAACTTATTTGTTCTTTCCGGCGAAAGGAAAACGATGTCGAACTGAACGACGCGCCTGTGTTCGATAAAGATCAGATTATTATCGGGGCCCGGCCCTGTGAAACCGCCTCTCTGCCGATCCTTGATCCGCTTTTCGCTTGGGATTATCAGGACCGGTTCTATCAGACCCGCCGCGAACGTTCGACTATTGTCTCCGTTGCCTGTGTCAAAGAAGACCGACACTGCTTCTGTTCCGCGCTCGGCGGTGCCCCTGATATGCCCGGCGGATCCGATGTCATGCTCTATTGCGTTGACGAAAACACGTTCGAGGTCCGATGCCTGACAGATAAAGGAAAAAAACTTTTTGACGGTAAAACAGCTGATTCCGACAAGACGGGGCAATGCTGTTCGCTTCCCGACAAGAAATACGATCTTGCGAAAATTCAAACTTGGCTCGACGCCAATTTCACCAGTCCGATTTGGGCGGAACAGAGCAAGCGATGCGTCGGGTGCGGTGTCTGCACTTATCTCTGTCCGACCTGTCACTGCTTTGATATTATCGATGAAGGAAGTTTTCAAAAGGGGACCCGGGTCAAAAATTGGGATTCCTGTCAAATGACGCTTTTTACGCTTCATGCGTCGGGACACAATCCCCGGGCGAGTCAGGATCAGCGTCAGCGGCAGCGGATCACGCACAAGTTTGCGATCTATCCCGACAAGTTCGGCAAGACGCTTTGTACCGGATGCGGAAACTGTACCCGGGACTGCCCGGGAGGACTCGGCGTTCGGCCTTTCCTTGATCTGATCGAAAAAGAATTGGATAAATAATCGGATAATAAAGAACTAATGAGTATAAAATGACAACAGAAGCTAATATTTACAAACCGGACCTGATGGAGGTCATTGAAGTTAATCAGCAGACCGCGGATGTCAAGGCGGTCAAGATTCGTTTCAAAGATCCGGAACGGGCCAAATCGTTTTCGTTCAATGTCGGTCAATTCGGTCTTTATTCCGTATTCGGAGTCGGTGAATCGACGTTCAATATCTGCTGTTCGAACTCGAAAGATTATATTGAGTTCTGCTTCAGAAAGACCGGGCGCGTGACCGAGCAGATGTGGAACGTCGAACCGGGTGATACGATCGGTTTCCGCGGTCCATATGGAAATTCCTATCCGCTTAAAGATTGGGAAGGCAAAAACATTGTCTTCGTTGGCGGCGGTATCGCAATGCCGCCGATCCGGTGCGCCATTCAGTATGTTCTCGAAAATCGGGAAAAATACGGAAAAATAACCATCGTTTACGGCGCGAGAACCGTTAGCGATCTCGTCTTTAAGGATGAACTGGACGAATGGGCCCAATACCCCGATGTCGATGTTTTGAAGACCGTCGATCCTGGCGGGGAAACGCCCGACTGGAACGGCAAGGTCGGATTCGTCCCCAATATTCTTGGCGACGCGGCGATCTCCAAGGACAATACGGTCGCTTTGGTCGTTGGTCCTCCGATCATGATTAAATTCTCACTGCTGGTTCTTTCCAAATTTGAAATTCCCGACAGCGCTATTTTCACCAGTTTGGAAAACCGAATGAAGTGCGGACTTGGTAAATGCGGCCGCTGCAATTGCGGTCATGTTTACGTCTGCAAAGATGGGCCTGTCTTCTCACTCGAACAAATGAACCAGCTCCCGGAAGACTTCTGATTTATATTTAATAAGAAATATGCCGTCAAGCCGGCGCCAAGGGATCGAATCCCCCAAGCGCTGGCGCGATAAAACAAATTTTCGCTCTCGTTGACCGCTTCTCTGTTCTTTGTCGAAAACGGCTTTTTATCCCGCGTTGGCGGCAAGAGAGGCGGAATCGTTGAAGACACGAAACAGAAAGAGAATAAAGGATTGTAAACAGATCAAAACCGGTTCAAGTTTATCGTTATACCGATTTCATTATGAAAATTCCGGAACGAAGTTGAAAAACCTCTCGATTTACGAAGGTAATCGGGAGAGAGGACGGAAAATTTCAAATGTCGGCAGTATAAAACGCTGGACAACCGTTGATGAATATCGATTTTTATTCAGATCTCTTTTTTAATTTTCTTCCGAAAGATTTTGTGTCTTGGCTTCTCTTTTGACATTGAATCGAAAAAATCATCATGCCCGCGGTCTAAGTGAATAAATGAGTTTATTTTGTATTCGGGCTCAAAGACCGCTGGCAACGAAATCAATACCGTTACAATTTGGTTTTTTTAGTGGAACGGGAACTTTTTTTGATCTTTTTGGAAGGCGTTTCCGAAATGACATACGCGATGGCGGGCAGGGGACCGCGATCATTGAGTTTGATCTTTTCCTGGGCGCCGCTTTCTTTGCTTTTTCGTGTCGCGGAAAGATTGACGATCAAATTGCCTTTGGGAGGAGCTTTTCGCCAGAGATCGCCCGCTTGATCAAGTTTAAAATAGAGGTCCACTTTGCGGTCGTTTTCCCGGACGTCAAATTTTTCCAGTATGACCCCCTTCGGTTCTTTGAGATCGAAACCGAGATGATGATTCAGTGTTTGTGAGATCACCGGTTTTTTTTGAGCCTTTTTGGGATCCGGTTCGGGGAGATCGGGTAAAAATAAAACGCATTTGACCAGCGTACCGGGCGAAAGTTCGATCGGATCTTTTTCTTCAGGCCAGAAAAAAAGATCGGATCGGCCCGGCTTGTAAATGGAAAAACTGTGACAGGGAATCGCATGATGATAAATAAAGGCCTGTTCCATATCTTCGCAGGGAGTGACCAGCCGGGCGATTGTCCGTTTTCCAACGTTTGAGGCGGCGAGCATGTAAAATGGCGAAAGATCTTTAAAATTGGAATTGGCCGTAACAGTCGAATACTGACTGCTGACCCCTTCCTGAATATCGCCGTCAACAGTAAAAAGACCGTCGATGCTTTTGGCGTAAAGCTTGATCGGACCGGTAAAACCATCCTTTCGGATGACGTCTATTTTTACTTGAAAGCTGTTGCCTTGTCCGGGATTGATGAACGAAGGAGTCGCAAATACTTCATAGTCCGGTTTCGGGCGGGAAATTCTCAAGCGGTAACGGTATTCTGGTCCGCCCTTTCCGTAAACATTGAAAACCCGAACGGCGTATTCTCCTGACTCGGTCAGTGAATAGCCGGTTAGGGGATCGGCATGATGCGTTTCCTGTCCGATATTCGGTCCGGCGGCGCCCGCCCGATCATCGCCGCGGACAAGGATTTCACCGTTGGCGTTGACCAGTTCAACTCCCGGCTCGACCGGTGAACCGAGCTGTGAGGCAACGACTTCAAGAACGATTTTTTCGCCAATATCTCCTTTAAAGAACCAAACATCCTCTTCGCCATCCTGTGAAAGAAGACC
>CAZZEF010000109.1:2298-15012 GCA_964652875.1 uncultured Planctomycetaceae bacterium | reverse complement strand
GCGGGAAGGAAAAAGCGTTTACACGGAAAAACCGCTTGCCCGAACCATTCAGGAAGCGCGGATCATGCAGGACGAATACAAAAAACGGCGCGGAAAAATCGCGACTCAAATGGGAACACAAATTCATGCAGTCGAAAATTACCGACGCGCTCTTGAACTGGTTCGCGCCGGAGCAATCGGCAAAGTCTCCGAAGCTCATGTCTGGTGTTCGAGAACGATCAAGCCGATCGGACCCGAATTTCTTCCGGAACAGCCTGTTCCCGCCAATATTGCTTGGGACGAATGGATCGGCCCGGCTCCAAAACGCCCATTTAATATTGATTATGTCAATAACGGATGCTGATCGATCTGGCTTACTGGACTTTGGAACTTGACCGCCCGGCAACCGTTTCCTGCGAAGCTTCCGATCCGGATCCGCTGGCGGTTCCCCCCTGGATGGTCGCTACCTGGACTCATCCTGCCCGAAAAACTTCCAGTGAATTTACTTCCGGACAGATCAAGCTGGTTTGGTATCATGGGCCTGAAGGAATGAAACGGCGAAGTGATTTACTCCAGCCGATGGTCGGAAAAGACACCGTCATCGATAAATGGGGAATCGGAATCGCGTTTATCGGCGAGAAGGGACTTGTTGTTTCTGATTACGGAAAACATCTACTCTCCCCAAGCGATAAATTTAAAGATTATGAGATCCCCAAACCCTTTATCGCGTCTTCTTCCGGTCATTATCAGGAATTTATCGACGCGGTCAAAGGCGGCCCGGAATCGCTTTGTAATTTCGATTATTCAGGACGTTTGATTGAGAACAATCTTCTTGGAAACGCCGCGCATCGGGCCGGTAATAAAACACTCGTTTGGGATCCGGTTAAATTTGAATTCACCAACGCTCCGGAGGCGAACCGTTTTCTTAAATCGGATTATGCTTACAGAAAAGGCTGGAGTTTCTTCTGAAACCGATCCGGATTATGCGCTGCCGGGAGTCTGTTCTGACTCTGCCCGGAAACGGCAACAAGTGATTCGAGTCTTAAAATCCTGATTCGAATCATTTTTATGACAAACTCCGGTCAACAGATCATCAAAATCCCCCGTCATTAACGCATTGTCAAATCGCTGTTATCGTTAGGGTAACCGTTCACAGAAATTATTTGAAACCACTGATTTCACGGATGAACCCGGATGATCTATCCCAAAATACAGTATTTCGTCATAATGATATTAAACAGGATATTGATATTTTTGTGTTCTCCTGAACTGGTTGTTTTTCGAAGTACTGTCCCTAAAAAATTCTGGGGATTACGATATTTTCTCCGTTTTATGACACTTTGAACAATACAAGCAACAAAGAACTGGTCTTGGAATTTTCCCAAAATCATATCCGTGAAAATCCGTGTTATCCGAGGTTACAACCTCTCCGTGAACGGTTACTCGTTAGGAATATATTCAGAATTGCTTTTACCGTAAAATTGTCCGTCTGACCTTTTATTAATTGGTTAAATCAATATTTTCTGACGACAAAAACGAAAAGACAATTCAATTGAAAACTTATACTGACAACATTATAATATTTTCGTCATATCCTCCGATTGATTTCATGAACCGGTTGGGGTTATGTTAGAAAATTTATAATAGAACCGATCTAATTGAAAGGAATACAGGTCATGTCGGAACAAAAATTTTGTCAAAGCTGCGGAATGCCTTTGAATGGATCCAAAGATCTGTTCGGGACAGAAGCCGATGGCGGTGTTAACGAAGATTACTGCGTTTACTGTTATAAAGACGGACAGTTTACGTTTACGGGCGACATGAACGCAATGGCGGAAATTTGTATTCCCCATCTGGTCGCCTCTCATCCGGGCATGAACGAAGAAGCCGCTCGAGCCATCATGCAGAACACCCTTCCCAATTTGAAACGATGGCGCGAGATCTCGCTTGACAATATTGAGAAGAAATGCGATGATCTTTTGGAAAAATGCCCGTTAGTTACGCTGGCTTCTGTTTCGGAAGAAGGATATCCCCGTCCCTGCATTCTTGTCAAAGTACACGCGGACGGTTTTAGAAAAATTTATGTCGCAACTGGATCCTCTTCTCGAAAAACGGCTCAATTTCGATCCAATCCCAAAGCGGGACTCAGTTTCGGTACCGGATCGAACGGCGCCAGTCTTACCGGAACCGTCCGAATTCTCGACGATCCTCAAGAGCGGACACGTTATTGGCAGAATTGGATGATCGCTCATTTTCCGGGAGGCATGAACGATCCGGAATTTTGCGTTCTTGAATTCACCGCGAAGGAAGCTGTTTTTTATATCGATAAAATATTCGATACTAAAAAATATTAAAAGCGGCCGTTTCTTTGTCAACCTCAAAATAATTCGGATCGCCGTCCTGATTTCCGCTTCCGTTGTCCATCACCGCCCGATCCGAAGACTTATCGATTTGCTTTTTGCGCAACTTTTGGGACAGAACATTCAATACCGAAGTTGTTATCATTTTTCCGTTCCAATGCTAAAAGAGCCGCCGTTTCATCAGTATACAGCGCAAAGGACGAAAAATTTACAACAGGACAGTATTAATTTCTTTCAAAATTTTAGCCGCGTATAACGAATTTGTTTTACAAACAAGCGATTAAATCGGATAACGCTTTTGAAGTCGTGTATCCCAATGCCTACCCTTTAGGGTAAAAAAGCGAAAAACAATTAATCAAAAACGTTTAATATACGACTTTTATTTTAAATTTTCCGTCATTGCCTCCGATTGACTGCGTGAATCGGCTGTTCTTTTGATGTTATAACGAAAAATTCATGATGGGATCGGTATAATATCGCAAGTCCATTAAAAAAGGCCACTTATGACTATTAATCACAAATGGCCTTATACACCCAATCCGATTCGAACGGATAACCTTCGGTTCCGTAGACCGATGCTCTATCCAATTGAGCCATGGGTGCTTAATGGAGATCTTTTTCTTCCATCAATAAAAACTATTAAAGCACTTTTTTCTTTCTTGGGAAGACCCCCAAATGATTTTTTCCCTTTTTTCTTGACTTCTTTTTCATGTTTTGCTGTTGTGTATTTTGTCTATCATTTTCTTTTTATTTATCATGCGTATTTTACTGCTCAGAGCAAAAATTTTTCTGATTTTCAGACCGTATAATTTTTTTGAGGAGGAACTGCGTTTTCTTTCCAATGACCATCGAAGAGCCAATTTAAGAAGTCAATCGGCGGAATTATGGATATTTTAAAAGGAGAAGTGTATAAAACGAACTCCCCCCCTTTAAAAATAAAAAATCAAAGTTATAATTAATCGAAATTAAGTAATTGATCAAAAACGCTTCGTGTGTTTTACCGATCATTATTAAAATAAGCAAAATTCCAAGACGGCTTTCAATAGATGCTCCTGCAATGGAAGGCTGCGAACCTGGTCAGGTGAGAAATCAAGCAGCCATAAGCAGTTACTTTCATGTGCAGGGGCGCCTTCTACTGAAAGCCGTTTTTTATTATCTTTTGTCTCCCCGGCTTTCTTTCAGTATTTATAGTGTCAGCGGATTTTTGGTGTTCCCCAACTTTCCAGATTTTTTGACAATTTTGTTCTTTTTACTCAATTCTTATAGTAAACAGGTTACAACATCGTTTGAAATAAAATATTTCATTGGAAACCACTAACCCCTTTTTTGATACTGCATATTTTATAATTTGCGCCTATTATATATTGTAAATTGCCAATTTTTATTGTATAATATTGACTGATTTTATATTTACTGTTATTTCTCTTTAAACCGCGGAGGTTCATTATGAGCGCCGATAATCCGATCAACGAAGAAATTTCATCCTCTGTGTCCGCCGTTCCTTATCAAGTGGTTGCCCGGCGATACCGTCCCCAGGAATTCAGTCAGCTCATTGGACAAGATCATATTGCGCAGGCACTCTCCAACGCTATTGAAACAGACCGGGTCGGACATGCTTATCTTTTTACAGGCGCCCGGGGAGTCGGTAAAACATCGTCCGCGCGAATCTTTGCCAAAGCGCTGAATTGTATTCACGGACCGACGAAAACCCCTTGCAATCAGTGCGAAATATGCCGAGCGATCAGTACCGGCGATGATATTGACGTTCTTGAAATCGACGGCGCCAGTAACCGCGGTATTGATGAAATACGACAGTTGCGACAAAACGCGACCATTCGGCCAAGCAGAGCCCGTTATAAAATTTATATCATCGACGAAGTTCACATGCTGACCAGAGAAGCGTTCAATGCCCTTCTTAAAACTCTTGAGGAACCGCCGGAACACGTTAAATTCATCTTCTGCACGACCGAACCCAATAAAATTCCAATTACAATTCTTTCCCGATGCCAGCGGTTTGATTTTTCCGGCATTGATTCCCGGTCCATCTCGGCTCGTTTGGGACAAATTCTTCAAAAAGAAGGGGTCAAAGCGGAAAACGGGGTTTGCGAAACGCTTGCCCGGCGCGCCAACGGATCAATGCGGGACGCTCAGTCTCTGCTCGAACAACTTTTAGCGCTGGCCCCGAAATTCATTCATCTTGATGATGTTCACCGAATGCTCGGTACCGTTGACGATCAGAAACTTTTCGATCTTCTTAATGCTGTTGTCAAAAATGAAACGGGCAAGATCTTTTCCATTTTGGATCAAGCGGCCGAATTTGGCGTTGACTTCAGTATTTTAATTGAACAGACCCTTGGCCTTTACCGCGATTTAATGGTTATCGCCAGTAAATGCCCTCCTGAATCGCTCATGTATACTCCTGTCGGACGATATGAGGAGATCCGTGCACTGGCCACTCAATTGGGGATAAGAAGAATTATGGCCTCCATGCAGATCCTTGATCAGACACTTCAGCGAATGAAATACAGCACTCAAAACAGAATTCTCGCTGAACTGGCTCTTGTCCGGCTCTGTTGCCTTGACCAGCTTCAAGATATTTCCAAACTGCTCCAGCTCCTTAAAACAGGTCAGCTTGCGTCAATGGCTGCCCAGCCGGTCTCCCTTATTTCCGGCTCAACTGCTGTTCACGAAAAAAAAAATATAACGGCTCCTGAAACCGGTTCAGGTTCCCGGTCATTAGAAACTGCCGCCAAGCCTGTATCCGAAAATCGATCGGCTCAAAAAATCACTGTTCAAAACGATTTGAAACCGGATGACAACAGCGCAATCAATATTGGAAAAAATAACGGCGCTCAAAAAGAAAACAATGTTCCAGACAAGGAAGAATTCGTTTCTCCAAAAGCGACAAACGATCTTTCTTGCGAAAACCGTCAAACTTCAGACAGTCAAAGTCGGAATAAGGTCGGTTCGCAATCGAATACAACGGACGATCCCGAAAGCGGTTTCGGTAAGATCCCGATCGCTTCGCTGGACAATCAAAAGGCGGAAGAACTTTGGAAAACAATTCTTTCCGCAAAAAATTTGGGAGCGGTCTCGCTGACCGGTAAAGTGTTTTCAAAAGTCGAATTCATCCCCCCCAATCAGATCACTGTTTGGTTCTATTCTTCCAATCTGATCGGAAAAACGCATTGCGATATGACCGCGGGATCCTTAAAAGCGGAATTGGAAAAGCTAATCGACGGACAAATTGTTCTTAACTTCGATCTGGATCCCAACACACCGCCGGAAGAAAAACCGCAAGAGAAAAAACAGGAATATCACTTTCGTTCCAAACGCGAAATCATGCGCGATCTGGATGAACATCCAATGATTCTTGAAGCCAAAAAACTGTTTAACGCCGATCTGACCGATATTCAATTTCCTTCCCGAAAATAAGAAGATTTTTATAACGCCATTATTTTATACGGCACTGATTTGAAAGCTCCGCCGATCGACTTCGAGAATCGACGGAGCTTTCAATGTCAAAACGAACAAATACCAGCCTAATAAACAAACGGTGACTCTCAGGATTTTTTATTTTCGTCAAGATAAGCTTCCCGAACGGCGCGGGCAAGCTGATCGCCGCAGGAAGTCGGTCCCCCTCCGCAGGAAATTCCTTTTAATTTCTTTTCGATCTCCTCAACGGTCATTCCGTCAACAAGCCGGGAGACTGCCTGCAAATTACCGCTGCATCCGCCCCGAAACCGGACATTCGTTACCGTATTTCCGTTAAGATCAAATTTGATCTGCTGAGAGCAGGTGCCTGAGGTTATGTATAGATGTTCCATTTTTTGAGATCCAATAAATTGTTTTTCCTGTTTACCGCGAAACGATATTTTGCGCTGATCTGTTGACTGCCGTGTTCTCCGCCAACGGGAATTTATTGAGCGGACAGCAGTTTGATCCAATCAACAGTGACCAAATTCAGCGAATCCGCTTCTATTGGAGAACAACATCCTTGACGCGCGGCGAACCGTCCTTGGCTGTCCAGTGTAAATGATATTTTCCTTTAAAACCCCGAAATGAAATTTTACCGGACTGGTCCGTTTTAACCTTAATGTTCGTTTTCCATTCTTTATTAATCAAATGATCAAGAGCGAAATAGACCGGCTTGGGATCCATCTGCCGGGTAAAAAGACCGGAAGTTGTCGGCTCCCCTTTCCAGCCGCAGTCGTCAACGACGTTCCACCAGGTAATGCGATAAATACTCGGCCATGAGAACCAAAGGCGATACATGTCTATTGTAAGCTGCGCCTGCTGAGCGAGCGCTTTGGCATCTCTTCCGGGCGCGGGAATGGTGATCTCGCTCAAATGAATCGGGCGTTTTAAAAGATCCAGTTCGCGCAAATAACCTTCGACATCCCGGGGTTTCCAAGAGGTTCCGTTGGTAACGCAATCATCCCCGTTGATTATTTTTGTCATCGGAGCGTTTCCGAAAATATGCATCTGAAGACCGACAATGTCAATTTTGGCCCCGCGCTCGATCAGACTTTTAATAAACGGGGGATAGACCGGGCGCCAGGAATCGTTAATACATAAATCGACCTTTGCGGGCAGTCCTTTTTCAGCGCGTTTCCAACTGACGAACGTATAATCGTTCGGTTCAATTTCATAACGTTTTTTTCCCGGATCAGGATGAACGCTTTCATTGACAACATCCCAGCTCGCCAAACGCCCTTTATAAAATGAGGTCAATTCGTCGATTCGTTTATTGAAAAGTCGGCCCATTTTTTCAGCGTCTTTCGGAACCCATTCCGGAACGACACGAAGATAAATCATCGTGTGTCCGTGCATGACAACTTTTCGTTTTTCAAGAAAATCGAGTATTTTTTCCGGAGACGGCCGCCGCCATTGCGGCTGGTCATAAGGATCCTTGACGGTATTCCAGAATTCGGCACTGTCCTGTTCGTCCGCGTAAAAACGGGTCTTTCCGGGCTTGGGTTCAAAACCTTTCCAGTAAAAGGCGACCGTTGCGCTGTTAAACAGACCGTCTTCCCGATACAAATCTTTGTATTTCGCGTTAAGTGACTCGGAACCCAACTGGTCGAAATTAAAAATATGCGCTCCAAAAAGAAACGAATGCGATCTCTGTTCGACACGAACTTCCGTGCCCGGCGCCGCGCTTTCAATATAAAACGATCCGTCCGCCTTCCGGTATTTTTCGATGCGTTCGTCAATTTCTTTGTTTAAATCATCGTTCCAAAGTGCTTTGTATTTTGCGCCGACAGAATCGGCCGGATTGATCGTTTCCTGCGCGTTACTTATACAGAACAGTCCCGATAATGCGGTAACAACCGCGGCGGTAATAAAATTTTTCATTAACATATTTTTCCCGTTTTTCTTTTATGTCATTTTTAATTATACCGATTCCATTATGAATTTTCAGCAACGAAGCCAGGAATACTCCCGATTTACGAAGGCAATCGGGAGAAAGAATGAAAAATTACAAATGTCAGCAGTATAAATTTACAATATTTTACCGGATCAATTTCCCTGTTTTAAGAACATAATCGTAAAGATCGTCAAGATCATAATAATTCAAAACGCCATGAATGCAATCGGTCAACCGAATCGGAACAGGAGATTTTTCGATCAATTCCGTCCAGGTCGTCATATTTCGATCGTCAAGCGAAACTGAATCGAAAAGATCCGGCGCGAAAGCCGCCGCGTGAAGTGCAACCGTTGACGCCCGGCCTTCCGCGGTCAGATCAATTTTAATTTTTTGCCCAAAACGTTTTTTCAAAAATTTAACCGTTGCCAAAAGATCTTCCGTTCTCATTCCGACATAAGAGCGGCCCAGCAGATAAGCCAGATAATAATCGGATCCGTCGGGGCCAAACCATTCATGCCGGTAATACTGATCGTTAACTGCTTGCGTTTCGCCCCAGCCGCGCAGATCCGGAGCGACGATCCATTTTTCTTTTTCTTCGAATAACGAATCCGCTTTTTTCGAAAAACGTCCCTGATCAGAAATAAACAGCGTTATTCTTTTTACTTCTTTCATTGAATCAGAATTTTTGGCGGTTAGATCAGGAATATTTGAACGGATCGGCAAATAGATCTCCGCTTCCGTTTCAAGGAGGCATTCCTTTTGATCCTTCCGGTCTTTTCCGACCGGCGCCGCGGAAGGAAGACCGGCCCAAGAACGAATTCCAGCCGTTTTACCGATCAAGGCCGAAACTGTTTCCGAAGTCATTGAACGCCAAAGTTCTTTTCGTTTTTTCTTAAGTTCTTTTGATAATTCGCGGTTCAGATCATAAGTCGTTCTCGCATTCGGAAGGCTCATTATTCCTGGTTCAGGAAGACATAAAAGATCTTTTTCAACAGGCACATTCGGCTTTTCCGGTTCGAAAATGATCTCGTCCCGTCCGGCAAGATGACGGAGCATCCAGCGAACCGTTGCTTCTCGAAGCTGAGTACTGTATTGATGATGAAAATCTGTTTCAACAAGATCCGCGTTTTCGGCCAGCGACATTCGGGAATAAATTCTTTTAACGAAACGAAAAGTCGTCCAGGCATCCTCAATATCAAACATATCCTTTGAGGCGGTGCAAAACAGGACCGGTTTTGGGGCTCTCATGATAGAGAAATCAGCATGATCGAATCCGAACGCAAGCTGTCCGAAAATATTTTGTTCCGCATCCTGAGGCCCCATTTTATCAAGGAGTTTACCGAACATTCCGCAGAGATAACAGGCGGGCGCGGCCGCTTTGATCCGGTCATCAAGGGCCATAATATACGCGGTTTGCGTTCCGCCGCCGCTTGCTCCCGCCGCTCCGTATTTTCCGTGAACAAGATCGGTCCGGGAATCAAGATAATCAAGAGCGCGAATCATATCCCAAATTTCATAAGAGGCAGTATTTCTTCCGAGCAGGATAGATCCGGCACCGGTCAGATTATGAGCGGGACAGCAGGTAAGAACTGGCTTTCCATTTTTATCGAGATATTGAAAACGTTCGCCCTGATCAATTGGGTCAATAGCGAAAACCGCCAGTCCGTTGCGGGCGGCGCTCATGCAGAATAAAACGCCGCGACCGGCCGCTTTTCCTTCGATGTTATGTCCCATCAGAGAAAGAACGGCATGATAGGGCGGTTTGTATTTTGTCAGATCGGGTAAATATAAATTGCCCGTTACATAAAATCCCGGAATACTTTGAAAAATGATTTTTTCAATACGGCATCCATCAATTTCGATTGTTCCGGTACTTTGAGGATTCAGCGGAGTCTTCGTCCATAATTTTCCGAGTTGTTTCCAAAAATACTGTTGGTATTCTTTCTGCCGGTCACGGATCTGCTCATCCGTTTTGATTTTCTCATAATTTTGGATCCAGTCGGTCCTTTTCTTTTCGATCTGCCGCAAAAGAAAATCGCGCATCATCCGATCAGGATCTTTATTTAATCCGGACCGGTAAAGAAGTGTCGACTTTCTTTGCTCGTCCAGCCGGGATTCGGCACCGCGCTTCTGTTGTGTTTGCGCTTCTGTTTGAAGAATCAGAGAAAAGCAAAATAAAATTGTCAGAATAATTTCGGCGGCAATCTTTTTCATGAATATCGATCTCTATTTAATTGTATACCGGTCTCATTATAAATTTTCCGTAATTTACGACTTTTGTTTTCGTAAATCGGCGGTTCATTCGCTGTTCAAATGAAAACTTCTTTTAAGAAACCGGTATAGCTTTGACATTGAAAAAATCCCGATTCTTATATTCGGGACATATAAAATATTTCAGCCGCATTAAAGTTCTTTAACACGAATATTTTTGAACTGAACAGGCATTGTATGACCAAGAAAACCGATATAACCTTCTTTGTTATGAAGACCGGGATGATCTTTTTCGTCAGGGGTTTTCGTGATCCCGGCGATATCCGCGTTGAGAATGACGGTACCGTTAAGAGTCACTTTTATTTTGGATCCTTCGGCGCGGATTTCTTCGCTATTCCATTGTCCGACCGGTTTGAGGTGACCTTTTTCCGCGGCGATGACCCCGTAAATTGAACCATGATACTGAAACGGCTTTAAATGCTGTTTTTTATCGCCGGTATCGTCAAGGACCTGAATTTCCATTCCGTAATAAGCGGCGTCCTTGTCAATGTCGGTTGCGCGAATCCCAATTCCGTTATTACCGTTTGGGACAAGTTTGAAGTCGAAACGCAAAATGAAATTGGCGAATTTTTTGTTATACATCAGATTACCGAAATTTTTCGGTCCTTCGATAAAACTTAAAATACCGCCGTCAAGTACTTCGAACATTTCCGTCTTGCCAACCCAGCCGGAAAGATCCTTTCCGTTGAAAAGGGAAACAAATCCTTTTTCGGCTTGTTGCGCAAATACGGATCCGGCGAAAATCAGAACAAACATAAACGACAGGACTATTCTTTTCATTATTTTACCTTTCTTTCAAATAATAATGAACAGGCGAAATGATCTCATGATAAAAACAAATTAAGAGCCTATACTAAAAATTGATTTAAAGGTAATAATACCCGTTTCCTTCATTTTTTAGGATTGATTTCCGGATAGGCTCAAAAACCCAATCGGGTGAAATCCGTTTTTATTTCAGTTCGACATTTTTAACGAATTTTCCAATTTTCAGATTGAGATCTTTTATATCGGTGATCGGTTTTTTACCGACAAAACGAACGTTTTCAATTCGAACACCATCGACATTGAATTCTTCCGAGTAACCGGAAAAAGAGGAAGGAGGCATTCGGTCGGAATAAATAGTAATGTTTTTAAATACGATATTCCGAACCTTTCCGTGACGGTCGCCCGACCAGGGAGCGCGCCAGGCGGGCAAAACAATAACCATCAGCGACGAACAGTATTTGCTGTCTTTGTCAACAATGAATTTTTGTTCATTTGTACCCTGAAACTGCTCCCGGGGGATCCATTTATCGAACTCAACGCGAATATTCTCAAACCGAACATCGTGAACGAGCGCTTCGTCATAATGCTGAATATCCATTGCAATACCGGTTGTTCGAATAACATCGCAGTCATCGAAAAGAATATTGGTGAATTCAGGAGTACAAGTTTCCGCTCCGACTTCAAGAGCGCGTCCCCAATCGCACCAGATAACGCACTGACGGAAAGTAATGTTTCTATTGGGAATAGTTCTTGAAGAGGGAAGTCCTTTTAAAACAAGCGCGTCATCGAAAGCCCTAACGAAACATTTTTCAACCAAAATATTTTCGCTGTTGCAGACATCGATTCCGTCGGAATTGTAACGCCAAAGTCCGATCAGGGAAAGATTGGAAACGCGAACGTCTTTGCATTTTTGAATGATAACGGTCCAAACGGCGGGATCGCGCTGAATCGGTCCGTCGATTATGATATTGCGGCAATTGACAAATTTGATCGTTCCGCCCCGTTTATTGGGAGGAAAATCTCCGAATTTCTTCGTTCGTTTGAACTTGCTCCCATCAATGATACCGTGTCCTTCTATTCGAACATCGGAGATATTTTCGCCGTAAAAGGTTCCGTAAACTACCGCGCCCGAATCAATGTAAACCCGGTCACCCGTCTTCAGTACAAAAACACCAAGGTCATGAACGCCCGGACCGAAATAATGAAGACCGGGCTGTTTTTTATCTTTCGGCGGATTGCCCGGCAGCATCGGAAATAAATGAAGCGCATGATGATAATCGTTTATTTCAACAACGACCGGTTTGGTTTGATCAAGAGTAAACGAGATCTTTTGACCTTGAACATTCGGTTTAATTCCAAGAGAAAGAGGACGGACCGTTACTTGTTCGATCTTTTTTTTCGCTATAATTTCAACCGTTACTTTTTCCGACATTTCCCAATAGGCGAAACCGGCCAATTCCGTCTGTTCAAGCGAACGTTGAAAGCCGGGCCAGGTCCGATTCAGCGGATAAGCGGAAACGCGGCAGGAATAAACAGCCGCTTTTTGACCGTTTACCGTCAACTCATAATCGGAACAGAGCGGTTCGCTTTTTGGAACGGGCGGAATAAAAAATCCATCGGCCCGAGCGAAAGCCGTCATCATCAGTCCAAAAACAAAAACGCAAAAGACCAATATCTCTGTCTTATTATTTTTCATACACATTCGCATTTTCTCCTGTTGTTTTATTTTGGTTAATCCATCCTTCATTGGCATCAACGAATTCCGGACTGTTCCTTGGTCAGCGGCCTTTCTTATTTCGTTAACAACAATACCGCAGTCAAGTGATCTTTTTCTAAGAATTACCGAGACGAACCAGTATTGTTTATTTTGCGTTGTCTACTTTGCATTGTTTATTTTGCATTGTTTATTTTGTATTGTTTATTTTGTATTGTTTATTTTGTATTGTTTATTTTGTATTGTTTATTTTG
>CAZZEF010000109.1:0-2198 GCA_964652875.1 uncultured Planctomycetaceae bacterium | reverse complement strand
TCGGGGGAATTTCGAGCCATTCGGGATGATTTCTAACGCCGTCCGCTTCGATAATCGGCCAGGATGCGCGTCGGGGGTCTTTATAGACACCGATTTTTTCGGTCGGGATCTGTTTGAATCCAAGTTTAAGTGCGGGCGAATCCGGTTTCAAACGGTAATCGCCCTTTTTCAGATCGACGAACAGCGGATCGCCGACTATTGAATGGACATCCTGCCCTTCGAACTGCCAGCATTTCCATTCGGTCGCCATCAAAATTTTTTCAAGAGCGATCTCTTTTATTTCGGTCCAGCCTGTTTTTGACAAAAAAGTCAAATGAAAACAGAAATCGGTCATTCGGGGATCGTAATCGGATTCATCCTTGCGCGGAACGGTAAATATCGTTTCATATTTTTTAAATTCGGACGAGTTGTTTTGAAATTCTTCCGCGGCGAAATTTTTCCAAAGACCTTTTTTACAGGCGACAACGGAAAGTTTTGTCTTGCCGTTGGCATTGTTCTGACGCATCTGATAACGGATCCGGTAACTGCCGCCGGGCTCAAGTTTGAAATCGCCGGAATGAAAGACCGCATGTTGAATATGTTGCTTATCCGGGTTGTAAGCGGCGTATATACGAAAAACGCCGGGTCCGGAAATTTCCGCTTTCGCGTCCGGTCGGGTCTTCATGAACCAGGTCCAGTTTTCCGGGAGCGAATTCTTTCCTGTTTTGGCGAAATCAAGGTTGGGAACTTCCGCGGACAGATCCTTGAGTACCTTTTCGACCGCCGATGTTGAACCGGTCAACGGATCTGTATTTGTTCCATTATATACGACATTGCGGTCGAACCGGTTGAACGTCCTGTTGAAATTATAATAACGGACGTAACTGCTTTTCGGCTGATTGACGTAATAAAAGATATTGTTGTAAATATCGTTTCCCCGCATACTGGTCCCGTCCGGGAGAAAACTTTCAAGCGGAGGGATCGTCATATCGCGCATTTTGCGCCATTCGGGATTTTTTACGGCCCGTTCATAGTTGCGGGTCATGTCTTTGATATGACGTTTCATCATTCGTTGATTCGGGTTGCTGGTCCATCCGGTCAGTTGGATCTGCGGCTCGCCTCCGTCGATAAAAATATTGTTGTATATCTCGTTTTCCCGGGCATTATGAAGATGAATATCGCCTTTGGTGCAGCGCTCGACAATATTACCATATACTTTAATATCGGCGGAAGTGTCGTCGAGATAGATCCCCCAGGTGAACATAAAAAACTGATAGATCCCTTTTTTATGACCGAAGCCGATACTGTCGGAAAGGTGGTTGTACCGGACATAAGATCCGCGTCCGTTGATCCAGGTTCCCCCGCCGTTGCAGTAAATCATGCCGGCGTCTTCCGATTCAAGATTGGCGTAAGTCAATCGGTTGTATTCAACAATGTTTCGAACACCGGTAACGGTAACAGGACATCGGGGAATGTCATGCGCAAAGTTCCGCGTTATCGTAATTCCCGCTCCTCCGACACCGAAGGCGGAACCGCCGCTCTTGTTCAAACAGCCGGTATGATGGACATAATTGTTTTCCGCGGTATGCCCGCAAGATTTCAATTCGTAAATATCGCCGCCGGTAATTTCCGCCGCGCGGAATCCGGTATTCCAAATATCGCAACCGCAAACGCCGCAATTCTCTCCTTTATTAATATTGACACCGCAACCGGTCGAAAATCCAACGTCATGAATTTTGCACCGTTCGACCCGGCAGCCGTTGCAGTTTTGAAGAAGAACCCCCTGTCCCAGCGAGCCGGTAACAGTCAGTCCGGAGACGGTTGCCTGTTGTTCATTGGCCAGCTTAAGGACCGCGGAAGCCGTTCCGAGTGTTGGCGGGTTTTTGTTCAGATCGTCGGCGGTGAGTTTTTTCGGCGGCAGGAACAGAAGGAGTTTCTTTTCAAAATCGATAACCCATTCGCCGGGGGAATCAAGTTCTTCCGGCATTCCGAAGATGCAGTATCGGTCCATCGGACGGGCGGCGAAGCGAAAATTTCTTTTGGCGGTCAGGATTCGTTTTTCAGGATCGACGGACACAAGATCGGCCATATCACTCGACCAGTTATGCCGGGGAAAAATCATAATCGTTCCCCGGTCCGGATTGCGCCAGATTTTCTTTTCTTTCATGAGCGCGGTTTTTTGATTCTCATTTTCGATGTCTTTATACATATTAAAAGGT
>CAZZEF010000108.1:11897-15067 GCA_964652875.1 uncultured Planctomycetaceae bacterium | reverse complement strand
CGCTGTTCCAACTGCCGCCGCCGCAATAAAATCTCTTCTTTTCATTCTTGGATCCTTTTCTGTCTTTTTGACTGTTTAACGGAACAATCTTATTTCCGATTCTTCGATTGAATAAAATATTTCAATAACTTTTACGCAATTTTAACATTTATATTTTCAGATGCAACTTTCCTGATAAAATATTTTCAAAGGAGATCCGCCGCCTTGTTCAATCTGACAGCGCAAAACATTTCTGCCTCCTGTTAACGGCTTTCATTAAAATTTTCCGTTATTTACATCGATTGACTTCGTGAATCGGCTACGCTTTTTGCGTTGGAACGGAAAATTAATAATTGAATCGGTTTAATGGCTCTTTTCCGGTTTTACCGTGACGATTCCAAGGTCAATGTATTGCCCGGCAATTGTTTGCGAACAGGAAACGGCGATTGTATTTTTCCCCTTTTTAAGAATTCCATTAAGGCCGGGAAGATAAAATGTCATATAATCAGTCGTATATCCTTTCTTTTGAAAAACAGATCTTCCGTTAATAAAAACTTCAACTCGTTCATCATGATGAATAAACAGTCCAAGATCTTTAGATAAATCGTTCAGTTCAATGGTTCGGCGAAGCCAAATTTCAGGAGTTTGCCAAACAGTTCCAACACGAGCGCCGGGCGTTCCCGCTGTTCCAAATCCGGCTTTACCGCTTTTCCATCCGGAATCGTCAAAATCGGGTTTCTTCCAATTCTTCCCCGGCTTTTTAAAGGTATATTTCCAAACAATCGGATCTTTTTGATCTTTCGCGCAAGGAACAACAGTCTTGTCTTTAACATAACGCGGCGGCAAGACGGCCCAAACACCTTTGATATTTTGCCCCTGCGCTGCCTGATTTCGCCATTGATCAAGATCACGAAGCATCGGGGCCCAAAATCCGCCGATAACACTTCTTGCCCGGAACCCGCGAAGTTTGCCGGAATCGGTCCAATACCAATCGCTGATCGGAACACGATCAGGCGTTTCTGTCACAAAACGGTAAAATGGATCGAAAAGAAAGTTAAAATCGGCACGGTTTTTCGTTTGGGCGGCAATCCAAAGAATCCAGTCATTTTTGCTGTAATTTGATCGGTTGTCGAGCGGAAGTCCAAACGGTTTCGAAACGGTTTTATAATAATTAATTTCCTTGTCCATAACACTGTCGGGAAACAGATCGAACCCGAGAATCCTGTCCCAAAACAGATTGTATTTCATGCTCCAGGTACCCGGCCGGTCAAAAGCCAAACGGTAATGATCGCCGTCGTCCGCCTCTTTTATCCATTGCGCGGTAAACTTTTCGGCAAGATCCCGATATTTTTTCGCGACCTCTTTTTCGCCCTTGATTTCCGCCATTTTCGCATAACCCGCCAGTCCCATTATCGCCTTGGCCGAAAGATTGACGTTGTGCGCCAAATGCCCGGCGAAATCGTCGGTACAAAGCTGATTTTCAGGATCGAATCCTTTTTCCGCGAGATATTCGGCCCAACGTGTAAACGTTTTCCAATGCAAAGAAACGTAATCCGCGTTCCCTTCGAGAACCGTCAGGGCGGCGGCCAGAATCAACATGTTTCCGCTCTCTTCGACCGGCATTTGATTCACTTCCGTCGTTTCGCCGCCGCCGTAAACCTGTCCGTTGGCCAGCGGATACTGGCCGAGATCATGCGGAGCAAACGGGTGTTTCCAGCGAGCGGATTTGGAGTAAGCCATAATCGGCTCAAGGGTTGCTTTCATCAGAGCCGGACAATAATAAAGAAGAATCGGACTGCAAGGATACATAAGATCGACCGTTCCAATACAGCCGTTACTGAAATTTTCTTTCGAGAACATCAACGGCATTCCGTTGGAATCGGCAACCACTTTTTGGGCTCCAAACACATGTCGGTAAGCCAGCGCGCAAACTTGAGCGTATTTGGCCCCGTACGCTTTGGTCAGATCGTGCGTCATCCGCTGATCAAATTCAGCACAAAGCACGTCGACCGGTTTCGAAAGTTTCGAACGGCCTTGACCCGGATTAAGAAGATCGTCCCAAGTCTCCATAATAAGATCCTGACAGACTTTCCGCCCATGCTTCCAGTAAGGAAGAAGATTTTTATCGAAATATTGAATGCTGGACCGGTCATTGTAAGCGTAAATAACCGTGCGCTCCGAGTCAACGGCCGCTTTTTCCGCGACACATTCATAAGCGATTGCCACTTTTCCCTCTTCAACAGCGATAGGCTGACGAAGTTCTTCCGCCTGGATCTTTTTTCCTTGCGCGAACTGATTTCGAAGATGTTCGCCGTTTCCCACCTGAAGACGCGCCTCGCAATTGATCTTCATTTTTTCGGAAAGCGCCTTGCCGTCAAGACCGGAAAGGAACAAAAATCCCCAGTCGATCCGGAGATTGTCGCCGCTGCGGTTCAGAAGAAGTTGATCTTCCGATCCCAGCCGACCGGTTAAAACGGATCCGTAAACCGGCGTTGTCCAATTGACTTTCTGATTCGGTTTATCGACGGCCAGTTCCGCTCCCGCGTCGAAATAAAACGCCGTTTCAACCGGTTTGCCTGTTTTGGACGATACTTTGGCGGTAACATAAGTTGAAGGACGGGTCAAAAGATCAAGATCGGACGGGAGAATCGGACTCATAAACGTCAGGCTGACCAGAACCTCTTCCGATTCAAAAAAATAAATGGTGCGAGTTGCGGTGATCTGAACCGATTTCTGCTTCATTGCCGGAACTTCGGACGGCTCGGCTCCCATGATCCGATAAGCTTTTCCGTTGACGCGAACAAGCGCGTGTATCGAATATTTCGCGCCGGTCCAGTGAACTGTTTCCGATTCTGTCAGCGTATCGGACGCGGACCAGACGCTGAAATACGGATCATGAACGATCAGCGGTACTGACGGCGCCCGAAACGATACCGATTCGGCAGCCTCTGTCCGCGTTCCCCGGCCCGTTTCAAAAAGAAAGCAAACGCTGGACAACATTAAAATCGAAAGCCAAATGCAACTCGTTAATTTCATAAATTTTCCCTTAATTACGTCCATAAAACTTTATACTGATCTCATTTATATTTTTCGCTATTTCCGCTGACGGTCTTCATGAATCGACAGCTCATCGGACGTTATAACGAAAAATTCTTCATGAAACCGGAATTACTCTTATGTTTTTCAACCCT
>CAZZEF010000108.1:0-11887 GCA_964652875.1 uncultured Planctomycetaceae bacterium | reverse complement strand
CCCTTATTTTTAGTTTTTCGCAATAGATCTGTTAAAAACAAATTTTTTAAAATAACAGTGCAAGACAAACTCTTTATTTACACTTTTAAATATTTATGTTTCTCAATATCATCAATAAAGGGGCTTTCTCCTTCAATTTTATTAAATTTTGATTATATCATAATCATAAAAGAGAAACAAGAGTATTAAATTCAAGGTCATTACAGGAAAATTAACTTGAAATGATCCTTTTTTCATGTATAATATTGAGAGATAGAAGTAATATGATCTTTCAGAAGAGACTGCGGCATTCAAACAATTTTCAATTTGAACCAATTACGGCTTGACTGAAAGACGCAGCGGCGGATCGAGACCTATAAAACAGGAGGAATGAAAATGTTGACGTATCGAACGGCGGGTGAATCTCACGGAAAGGGACTCTCGGCATTGGTGGACGGATTTCCTTCCGGGGTGACGATCGATTACGATTTTATCAATAACGAACTTCGGCGCCGTCAAGGCGGTTACGGACGGGGCGGCCGTCAGCAGATCGAAACGGATCAGGTGGAATTCCTTTCGGGAATTTTGCGGGGAAAAAGTATGGGCAGTCCGATCATGCTTTGGGTTAAAAACAAAGATTACAAGATCGAAACAATGCCGTCTCTTTTTCAGCCCCGACCAGGACACGGTGATCTGACCGGTTCGATCAAATACATGACGGAAATTCGGACGATCCTTGAACGGGCAAGTGCAAGAGAAACAGCCGCCCGAGTCGCGGCAGGAGCTTTAGCGCAGACTTTTCTCCGACAGCTCGGAATTCAAACCGCCGGATTCGTCCTTTCGATCGGGTCGCTTCTTTTAAATAAAAGCAAGTCAAACGAAACGGTTAACGGATCTTTCGCCAGCAAAGAAATTGAAAATCTCTCTTATCATGAACTTGTTCAGCGTCGCGAGGCAAGCGATATTTACTCACTTTTCCCGGAACGGGACAGTGAAGCGCATGAATTGATCGACCGCTGCCGGGAAGAGGGCGATACGCTTGGCGGCGTCATTGAAGTCCGGGCTTTTAATCTTCCGATGGGGATCGGAACTCACGCGCAATGGGATCGGAAACTGGATGGCCGTCTGGCTCAGGCGGCAATGGCGATTCAGGCAATTAAAGGTGTTGAAATCGGACTCGGCTTCGAAGCGGCCCGACGGCCCGGATCGCAAGTTCATGATCCAATTCATTATAACGCCGGACATACAGACAATCCGGATTTCGGATTCGAGCGTCCGACCAATTACGCCGGCGGTCTCGAAGCGGGAATGACCAATGGACAAACTCTCGTCGTTCGAGCCGCAATGAAACCGATCGCGACTCTTCGAAAACCGCTTGATTCCGTCAACACGCAAACCAAGGAAAACGTTACCGCCTCTTATGAACGAAGCGACGTTTGCGCCGTTTCCGCCGCTAGTGTTGTTTTGGAAAATGTAATCGCTTTCGAAATAGCGTCCGCGTTGGTCGATAAATTCGGAGGAGATTCCCTGTTCGAAGTGCGCGAACGAATCGCCCTGTTCCAAAAACTGATTCGCGAAGATTACCCGTTTTCCGTTTGACAGAACCTAATCCGCTCCGCCGTCCTCTCGATGCCGGAATGGGGAAAACGCAGATAATACAAGACAGATCGGAGTGTTACGGAAAATGAGCTGGCAAAATATTGTCGGACATGACGAAACAGCGTTGGAATTTGCCCGGGCCAATCAACGGGGACGTTTGGGCGGAAGCTTTCTTTTCGTTGGTCCCCGCGGAGTCGGCAAACGCTCTTTCGCGTTTGCGCTGGCCAAAACTCTTCTTTGCGAAAAACAGTTTCATCGAACCGGTCCGGATCACGATTTCGAATCGCCGGACGATCTGCAGTATTTTGTCCCTTGCAACGAATGCACCAGCTGTCGTCAATTTTATTCAATCGCCGACAATACAAACGAAACCGCGGTCAACAAAGAAGGAACAGATCCCGAACTTGTTATCAATCATCCGGATTTCTTTTATGTCTGTAAACCGCCGGACAAATCACAAATTCCCTTGGATCTTCTCATCGGCGAAAAAGAAAACAGAATGCGCGGAGGACTCTGCTTCGATATCAGCAAGACCGCAGTTCTCGGCGGACGAAAAATCGCCATCATTGACGATGCCGATACTTTTAACGACGAAGGCGCCAACGCCCTTCTTAAAACGCTGGAAGAACCGCCGGAAAACACCGTTCTGATCCTGATCGGCACCAGCGCGGCCAAACAGCTCCCGACCATTCGGTCCCGATGTCAGATCATTCGTTTTAAAACGCTCAACAGCCGGTCCGCCGCCGATATTATGGTCCGAAAAAAATTGGCCAATTCTTTCGACAGCGCCTTGGCTCTCACTCGGGAAGCCAAAGGATCCATTGCCCGCGCCATTGAGTTCGCCGATGATGATCTTGATCATTTTCGCGGAAAATTTCTGCTGGGACTGACACAAAATCCGTTCGACTCTGTCGCGTTGGCCGCCATGCTGAACCAGTTTATCGAATCGGCCGGGAAAGAAGCCGCGCCCCGACGGAACCGCTTGCGTCTTGTTCTGCAAATAAGTCTCGACTTTTACCGACTTCTTTTGGAATATTCTCTGACGGAGGGAAAAGTTGGGGCCTCCCCCGGCATGAAATCAATTTTGGACAAAGCCCGCGCCTGTCCCGAACGCGTCGATTCGTTGGTCCTGATTCGATGCGTTGAAAAAACACTGGACGCTCTCAGTCAAATCGACAGAAACGTCAATGTTCCTTATATCGCCGATTACTGGCTGGAATCCCTTTCAAAAGATGTTTTTTATGACTGATCCCCCCGTTATTGTCTTGAAAACAATTCGGATCCGCCATTAATAATACGCGATACCGGTCCTTCTGTTACCGCATTGAAAGCAGCTTGCGAAATCAACAGCTTGCGAAATCAGCAGTTTGCGAAATCAACAGTTTGCGAAATCAGCAGTTTGCGAAATCAGCAGTTTGCGAAATCAACAGCTTGCGAAATCAGCAGTTTGCGAAATCAGCCAATCAATTTGAAAAACGGAAGGAGACGGGAAAACCTTCCCTTAGAAAATATACGGAACGTCCGACAAACGGACAAATAAACGGATTAACAAAAACCCCAAATGTAAACGTCCTGTTTTTATTATGTTTTACATTTATATAATTTGACAAAAATAAGCAATTGCACCGATTTTATGATAAATTTTCCGTTATAATATCAAAAGAACAACTGATTCACGCTGTCAATCGACGGAAAATTTAAAACAAGAGCAATTTAAAAATCAGGGATACCGATTCTGCTGCAGATTTTCCGTTTCAACGTTAAATGAACTGCCGATTCACGCAGTCGATTAATGGATAGAACGAAAAATTAAAAAGAAGAACAGTATAAATACTTTACCTATTAAACACAGGAACATGATATTGACCTTATTGGTCGCATTTTATTTTTCCGTTGTGACAGAAGAAGAACAGCCTGTTCGCAAGGTCGGCTGACGAAAAAATTGGAAATAAAAAATGCGGCAAGTAAAAAAGAATGTTCCAACAGCTTCCGGTTCAGGATCCGGCAAAAAGAAAAGAGCGGTTGTTGAATGAGCGAAACGAAAAAGGTTTCTGTTTGGAAACAGACAATTTTAGCGGCGATGACAAATTATATAGACGCGGGCTCAATCGTCGCCGGCGCGGCAGGTCTTCCGTTATGGACCGAATACCTGAAAATGGACTCGATTCATTTGGGACTTCTGGCGGCGTTCAGTTCGAATGCCGTATCGGCAGCGCTCGGCGCGTTCATCGGAGGGAAGATCTGCGATAAATACGGACGAAAATTCGTTTATACTTACGATCTTCTTATTTATATGATCGGAATGATGCTGATCGTTTTCGCGGTCAACTTTCCAATGCTGTTTATCGGTTACATTATCGTTGGTCTTTCGGTCGGGGCCGGAGTAACCGCTTCCTGGACACTGATCGCGGAACAGGCGCCCGCCAAAGACCGGGCCCGGCATTGCGGAGCCGCACAAGTTGCCTGGGCACTCGGTCCCTCCGTCGTTCTGATCCTTTCCGTTTTTTTGGGGCCGCTCGGACTGCTCGGGAACCGAATCGTCTTCGGACATCTTATTCTCGTTGCGCTCGTCACCTGGCTGCTGCGCTTCAGAATGCCGGAATCGCAAGACTGGAAAGACGGAAAGGCCCGCGAAGCCGATCTGATCGCACGAGGGCTACTCAAAAAACTGACTCTGAAAACCTTTTTGACCGGTATTAACTTACGGACCATTCTCTTTTTAACCGCCGTTTACGCCATTTGGAATCTGGCCGCCGGTACGGTCGGATTCTTTATGACACATATTTTCGTCGAAATCGCCGAACTGAAAATCGAGACCGCCAACCTTCTGACCGCGGGCTATTTCGGCGTTACCGCGCTGGCAACCCTGTTTATTTTTATGCCGCTTGGTGACCGGGTCAACCGCCGACTTCTTTATTGTGTTCTCGGATCAATCGGCGTTGCCGCCTGGCTTCTGCTCGGGGGATGCAAGACGGTTACGTTCGGAATTGGCCTGATCTTTGTCATTCTTTACGGAATAAATAACGGATCTTGTCAGCAGCCCTTTTATCAGCTTTGGTGCAGCGAACTCTTCCCGGTTCGTTATCGCGCCTTTGCTCAAGGCATTACCTTTTTCACGGCACGGGTTGTTCTCGGTATTTGGAGTTGTCTGTTTCCTTTCATTAAAGAAAACTGGGGATTCAGCGCCGCCGCAATGATCATGGCCGGATTCGTCGGATTCAGTATGCTCGCCGGAACGATTTGGGCACCGAACACTTCCGGAAAATCTCTCGAACAGATCGAACGGGAACGGTACGGAGACGAATTCGCCGATTCCCAAGAGGAATTAGACGCCGCTAAAAATGGAACGAACAATTAAAAACAGACAAATTAAGACAAACGATAAAAAGGAAAAATTATGAAAAGTTTAATCAACAAAAATTATGAACGAACCAATATTTTATTATGCGGTCAGATCTTGAAATTTTCCGGCTTTGATTCCAACTGTCCTCGTCAAACGGAAGACCTTCCGGCTTCGTTCAGAAAAATAACGAAAAGACTCGTCCCAACTCTGATCCCGGCATTGTTATTGTTAATATCGGGGTTGACCTTCGCAGCGGAAACGAATACACGGCAGCCGGTGATTAATCTTTGGCCCAACGGCGCGCCGATCGACGGCGGAACCGAAAACGTTCCGGTCAAACTTTACGGATTCATTCCTGAAAACGCGCTGGAAAAGGACGTTCCGGCGGTCATTGCCTGTCCCGGCGGCGGATACAGCGTTCTCTGCATTAATCCGGAGGGATTCGGCATTGCAAAATGGCTCAATAAAAACGGTATCGCCTGTTTCGTTCTTGAATACCGACTTCCGAAAGGACGCAAAAACGTTCCCCTGTCCGATGCGCAGCGGGCCATACGGACAGTTCGCGCCAACGCCGCTCAATGGCATGTCAATCCGAACATGATCGGTATTATCGGCTTTTCGGCGGGCGGTCATCTCGCGTCAACGGCGACAACTCATTTCGATCCGGGAAAGGCAAACGCGGCTGATCAAATCGAACGCGTCAGTTGCCGCCCTGACTTTTCCATCTTGATCTACCCGGTGATCTCTTTTGTTGAATTTCCGCATAAAGGAACCTGCAAAAATTTATTGGGATCGAATCCCGACCAAAAGGACCTCGAATTCTTTTCCAATGAACTCCAAGTCGGACCGAAAACACCTCCAACCCTGCTGGCTCACGCGAAAGATGATAAAACCGTTCATCCGGAAAATAGTGCCCTGTTTACCCGTCAAATGAAAAAATTTAATCGGCCGGTGATCTATTTGGAACTGGAAAAGGGCGGTCACGGACTTTCCGGTTACAAAGGTCCCGAATGGGACCAATGGCAAAGCGAATCGGTTCGCTGGATCCGCGCTCTCGAAAATAATCCGGTAAAATAAACGATTCTGTCCGTTATAGTCTGCCGAATCCCGGTCCGGTTTTATCGATGACGTTCCATTTCAGTATCATGAGAACAGCCGATTTGCAAAATCCATTGGAGAAATTACCGGAAAATACAAAATAAGGACAGTATAAGGACAAACGTTTAAATTTCAAAAAATCGAAATATATAAAACACAATTAAAGGAGATCCGAACAATGCGGAGACGCGATTTTATCAAAATGACTGCGGCTGGAATTCTTTTGGAATCGGCGGCGAAATCAGCCCGCGGGGAAACTGCTCCCCAATCGGCCGGTCAAAATAACGGCGGCTATGAAATAGGAGCCTATTATTTCCCCAATTATCATGAAGACGCCCGGAACGCCGCTTATCATGGCCAAGGCTGGACCGAATGGAAACTGGTGTCGGAAGCGACGCCCCGATTTCCCGGACACCGTCAGCCCCGAATTCCTCTTTGGGGACCTTGCGACGAGGCCGATCCGAAAATTATGGCCAAAAAAATCGACGCCGCGGCCGATCACGGGCTGACTTACTGGATCTTCGATTGGTATTATTATGATGACGGTCCGTTTCTTCAGCGCGGACTTGAAGAAGGATTTTTCGGTGCCGAAAACAATGCCCGTCTGAAATTCTGCACTATGTGGGCCAATCACGACTGGATCGATATCCATCCTTGGAAAAAGGGAACGAAACGAAAGCTCCTTTATCCCGGAAAAGTCAAACCGGAAACCTTTGAAAAAATCACCGATGTTCTGATCGGGTATTTCAAACATCCGAATCATTTTAAAATCGACGGAAAACCTTATTTTTCCATTTACGATCTGACCCAATTTCTCGCTTCCTTCGGAGGAATCAAACAAACAAGAGCCGCGGTCGACCGTTTTCGTCAAAAGGTGAAACAAGCGGGATTTCCCGATCTGCATCTGAACGCCGTCGTTTGGGGAACTCCTGTCCTGCCGGTCGAAAAAGTTCCGGTCAATCCGGTCGCCATTCTCGACGGTGTCGGGTTCGACAGTACAACCAGTTACGTTTGGATCCATCATACAGGAATTCCGCGCCCCGAAATTCCTTATCAGGAGATCCGCAATGCCTATTTCGACTATTGGGACAAGAAAACCGCCATTTACAAAAGGCCTTATTACCCAAATGTTTCCGTCGGCTGGGACTCAAGTCCCCGAACCGTACAAACCGATCCTTGGGGGAATTGGGGCTATCCGTTCACCAATACGATCTCGCAAAATACGCCCCAAGCCTTTGAAGAAGCACTCCAAATGACCAAGGAGCGAATGGAAAAAAATCCCAATAATCCGCGCATTCTCAATATAAACTCTTGGAATGAATGGACCGAAGGATCCTATCTTGAGCCGGACACTGTTGATAAATACGCTTATCTTGAAGCAATAAAACGTGTTTTTAAATGATTTATACTGTCCTGTTTATAAATTTTCCGTCCTTTGCGCCGATCAATTTCGCGAATCGGCTGTTCTTTTAATGTCTGGACGGAAAATTGAGAACAGAATCGATCTGTTAATAATGTTTTATACTCTGAACAAATCATTTCGCTGACAAAATTTTGAATCTGAAAAAAAATTGTCAGCGGTCTTCCGATCCGTTTCAGTGATCGGAAGTAAATTTTTCATTTTACCAAATAATGCGAAAAACTTTATTGTCTTTTCCTATATTCTTTCTATTTTGGACGCTTGATTACTTGAATAATAAACGAACTATGTATAAAATATAAAAACTGGTTTTCCGGTCGATTTTATTTTTTTGACTTCTCCGCCGGAATGCCCTTTTATTTTCGTGTTTTGTAATACATTTTAATATTATAGTGCTGTCGGACGATTATTTTTATTTTTTGAAAGTTCCCGAATGAAAAAGACTTTTATTTGTCCTTTTTGTCAAATGAAACTCTTTCAGGACGAGGCCGCTGCCGGTCGAAGCGTTCAATGTCCGAAATGCGGTCGTTTTTTTCAGCTGACTCTTTCGACCGATGAAAATGACATTTCTCCCGATTCCAATTCGTCTGTCGAAAAAAAACAATGTTCCAATTCGAATAAGTCCTTTTTTTTCGATCAAAACCCGGACAGTTCCGCGCCCCCAGAATACGTTGCCAATCCGTTGAAAAGAAAAAACGACGGCGAGCAGAAATCGGATCCGGTTTCGAATTCTCAAAATGGACCCATTTTTGTTCGAGAGGGAGTTGTCGTCAATCCTCTCTTAAAAAAGAAGCCGGGAGAACTTCCCGATCAATCTTCCCCAATAGCGGATCAATACGGCAATGTTGAAAATCCAATGGCCAAAATAAGAGCCGCCCGCCGGGAAGCCAAAAAGAACAAAAAACTCAGCAGTATTGAAGTCGAGGAAATGATCGCACCTCTTTTGGCGGAGGAGGAAAAAGAACGACGTCAACGCGAACCGGCTTTGTCTTCCGACAATTCCGAATCCAAAACCTCTGTCGTTTTTGATCCGGAAAACAACCCTTTGACGCCGGGCATAACGATTTACCATTCACCCGCCCCGAAAATAAAAAACGCGGAGATCTCCGAAGACGGGGAAACTTACGATTTTAAGGACATTGATTCCGGCGATCTCGTCGCCTTGGAAAAAAACGCGGCCGCGCTGAACGATTCGTCGCGGCCGCGCAGTGCCTCCCCCCCTCAGGGAATCGCTCTTCTTTTCTCCCGACGCGAGTTCATTCACCCGCAGCGCAATAAACTCCTTCAATTGCAGGGCGACTGCAAAAACAGATTTTGGATCTTTATTTGCGCCGTTGCTTTTATCGCGATTGTTCAAACGGTTCTCGCCTTTCTTCCTGCCGAACAAATGGCGGAATTGGAAAAACTTGTTCCCAAAGAACAGATCTTTCGGTATTTGTGTTATTTCGGAAATTCCGTGATCTGTTTAACAGGAATCTTTTTCGGATTGAAATATATCGAACTGCTAAAAAAACTGCTTGGATTCACCGGCATGTTTACCGCATTGATTTTAACGCTTGTTCCGCTGTTTGGACTGGTCATTATTTATCTGGTCTTTCAAAAAGCCGGAGCGGCCGATGTTTCTCGTTATTCCTCTTGATACCCGAATGAACACCGCCGGGCCCGTCCTTGGCCAGCGGCCGATGTTTCTCGTTATTCCTCTTGATGCCCGAATGAACACCGCCGGGCCCGTCCTTGGCCAGCGGCCGATGTTTCTCGTTATTCCTCTTGATACCCCGGCGTTATTTCATTCTTTTCTAAAAATTGCACTTCGTCCGGCTTCGAAAACTTTTAAGTTTTTGATACAACGACAGATTTCCCCTTTCGATATTAAAAGGAACAGCGGAATACCGGCGTTATCGGCGGCAATGACAAAATTTTAAAGAAGAGCGGTATAAAATACTTCAACGGCGGCTAACCAGTCCTTTTTCTTTTTTTAATTCTCTGACGGAAAAAAACGGATCTCTTTCATCACCAATCGCAAGGTCTATTCCCTGATCAAAGGGGAACGTCTTTTTGATCGTCTGGACATAATTTCGGTTCAAAGTATAATGACAATGACTGATGAGACTGTCATTTTATTCCGCAGTCAAACAGTTTTGCGTCCGTTTCGAATTTATTTTTGAAATAAAACTATCTGTAAAAAGGAAAAGTCATGTTTTACACAATGAAAAGAACTTCTTTGAGCGGCGAACCCGTCATCGCTCTTTATATCATCGGCTTCAACATGGCGACTGGAAATCAAATCCAGCATCTTTATATTAACTATTATGACGAGCCTTGCGGCGAATGCGTTATCGACGAACCGATTGATCTTGAATGGGACAAAATTTCAGGGGAAGAGATCGAAGACGAGATCGGAAAACGGCTGAATCATTTTATTGGGGAAATGGCGCGAAACTGTTTTGAAGATGGTTTCGACAGAACCTGTTATCTTTACGACTGGGGGTTGATCCAGCCGGCCGACGCTCAAAGCCAGGGGCCGTTCATGATTCTTACCGCGCTGCCCAACGAAGACGGAACAGAAATTGATCTTGACAATATCGAAGAACTTTTTGACGATCAAAAGACGGCGAAACAAAAAATCGAATCGCTGCGAAGTGAACGGCCTGACGGAACAGAATTTATTATCGTTGAATATCAGGAAAAATAGACATGCGCACCCTTTAACCAATCATTGTTGTTTTTTCGACAGTGACAATCAAGTTATCCGGTTTCATTATAAACTTTCCTTTCCAACATTAAAGAAACGGCAGATTTATAAAGTCTAACGGGACATTGCGAAAAAATATCAATGAGAAACGTATAAACAACTTTTACCGGAAATGAGAATTTTATGAAGATCGATACGGTTCTTTTCGATCTGGATGGAACACTGCTCGATACGCTGGACGATCTGACCGACAGTGTCAATTACGCGCTTTCCCTTTCCGATTTTCCCGCAAGATCGGTTCGGGATATTCGCAGTTATATTGGAAACGGCGTTTATAATTTGATCTGTCGGGCTGTTCCGGAAGAAACGGAAGTTCCGCTGATCGATAAAACATTCGAGGCATTTAAAGATCACTATTTTGAGAACTGCCGGGTCAAAACCAAACCGTATCCGGGTATTTCCGAACTGGTCAACGATCTCACCCGGCGCGGTTATAAAATGGCGATTCTCTCGAATAAACGACACACCGCTGTTTATGAGTTGGGAACGTATTTTTTCAAAGACCGGTTCCGTCTCATTTACGGAGAACGCCCCGGCATCAAAAGAAAGCCGGATCCGCAAATCATTCAGTTAACACTTGAAGAATTAAAAAGTATTCCCGATCGATCTCTTCTCATTGGCGATACGGAAATTGACATCAATACCGCCAAAAACGCCGGGATAAAATCAATCGCGGTTACCTGGGGATTTCGGGATCGGGATATTCTTGAAAATGCCTGCCCCGACTGGATCGTTGAATCGGCGGATCAAATTTCCGATATTTTACAGAAAATTTGATCCGGGCATTTCGCTATATTGATTCGATTACCGATTTCTCGATCCAACGTAAAAAGGGCCGCCTGTTCACAAAGTCAACCGGCGGAAAGCGCGGAAAATTAAAAGGGAGATTAGAAGCAGTTTCATAACTTGTTTTCAGCGTTTTTGAGCTTGCAAAATACGAGGTCAAAAAATCGCAAACGGGATTATAAAACGATTTCCAGTAAAATTCCGGCCGGGAGAAATTTTGCGGTTTTAACCAAAAATTCCCCCCTCTCTTTTCGATTGGTTTCATTTTTTTAAATGAAATTTACTTGCCGTACTTTTTATTATCGGACTTGACCGGAACCAATGTTACTTTTAAAGATCCCTGTTTCCCCGCGGGGATCTTCGTTGAAACGATCAGAGCGGTAATGCCCGGATTTTTGGAATCATAACTTTTTTGCGTTCCCGCGGATTCCGTTTTGATCTCCGTCGGGAAAGGACATTGAACCGAAAGCCGCATTGAAACCGGATCAGATTCCCCTTTTTTCGATTGCGTCAGAGTTGCGTTCTTTTTATTGTCCGATTTAACTTGTGCGGGCGTCATCAACCGCCATTCAACTTGCGCCTCTTTTTTATCAAGAGCGATCATCTCATCGGTAATCGTTAAAGATCCATCCGGATCAAGAACGGCTTTTCTGACAGCGGACCGGATCTCGTTTTTATAAACAGGCGAAAGATCAATAACAGCAAGATGAGCCTGATTTTTTCTTGCGATTTTTGTTTCGAGGATCTTCGCGTTCTCCCGAACAAGCTGATCGGTATTATTGATCGTCAGTGTGTTATGAGCGCGGTTATTGTATCGAAAGATTGTCCAGCGATCAGACTCCTGACGGGATGACCAAAGATCCATTCCCAACTGCTCAATCTTATTATAATTTTCCGCTCCAAGATCAAC
>CAZZEF010000107.1:2557-15243 GCA_964652875.1 uncultured Planctomycetaceae bacterium | reverse complement strand
AGAGCTTGGTTCAAATTGCCGAATTTATACATTATATTTATTTTTAACTTTTTCTAATAAAACCATTTGATAAGCAAATTTTGGAACAAAATTTATCAAAAACTGAACTGCTATTTCATTTTTAACAGGTTTATAACTTCCAACGCTATTTAATAAATTTGAATGCCATGAATCTCCAACGATTTATTACCCTCGATATTAGCTTCGTCTCTTGTGTCGAATACCCCAATGGTAATCTTCTTACTGATATATTGATAAGATTCATCTCTGTATCTTGGAGCATCTTCGTACCTAAATTCTATTGTTACTAAGAACTTTTCCATTTAATCGATATATTCATGATTTTTACGATTTATTATTACTTATCAAAAATAATAAACTTTCCCCAAATATAAAAATTATATCCGAAGAAAGTTTATCTGAATTTGTTATTTATAATCCTTTTAAATTACCTACATTCCATTTAGGTGGAAATATATAGGTGATAGGGTTATTGTTCTCCATAAACTTGTTTTTAATACGTTTTCCGGATATCTCTTTCCCCTCTGTTACAATGCCTTTTCCTCTTAGGAGCTTATCCGACTCACAGAAGCAATTTTGTAAATCAATTAATGTGGGTTTACGATTTGGGAGTAACCTTGGTTTTACGTCGTAAATTTTACACAACTCATCGAAGTTTTCATGAACCCAATAAATAACATCGTTGTAATTAATCTTACTATTACCTTCAATATTGAAGCACCTATCAATTCCTCTCTGTGCACCTAACCCAGCCTGAATGAAACTATTCTCATCAAAATTAAAAATTTCTGAATAGTTCATATCAATACTAAATTGCATGGCAAGAAAACTTGCAATGGAAGTCACCTTCAAAAAATTACCATAAAGTTCTTCAAGACTTCCTTTGTCCACCACCGCAATACGACATTCCTCCGGCTGGCGTACATTCACTAACATTTCTGACATAATTCAAAATCTTTTCCAAGGTGAAAAATGGCGCTTCGGATCTTGCGGCCCCTTACATTATTCTCTTCATTAAAAAACTGTCTTTGTTCTGACTGGAAATATCGATCGAAACAGTTCTTTTTCAAGTCCTAAAATAAGAAGGACTTCTCGAAGTCCCGCTTCCGGACCATTTTGAACCGCCATTTCAACCGTCATTGTCCCCCCGTCGTCAATTTCAAGAAAACCGACTGGAAGACGAACGTCCACCGATTTCCCATTCATTTTTTCCGCCATTACCGAGTCAAGCCCCATAAATTCGGCAGCCTTTTCCCGGACGGAATCAAGATCTTCCTCCGGAATCGTTACCTCATAAACAAAAGCCCGCGCACGAAGCTTGAACTCTTCCGGCGGCAAACGCCGAACGGAATCAAACGTCAATCCTTCGACCGAAGCCGAATTGATCCTGTTCAATAATTCCGTTTCCGGCATCTCTTCCGTTAACAAGACATCCAGAACTTCGTCCCGACTGGCATAACCAAGTCCGAGTACCGATAAATAACTCAAACGGGGCTTCGGATGAAAACCCTGACTCATTGCGACCGGAATTTCCGCGCGGCGGAACAAACGTTCCATCGCCCGAATCAAATCACGATGACCGATAAAACAAAGATTTCCTTTTTTACTGAAATGAATTCTGTATTGAGGCCGGTCTTCCGGCACTCCGGCTCCGGCTCCACCTTTTTTTCCGGAACTCTTCTCTGTTGATCTTATTTCCATGTTGAACGCTCTTCTTTTTAATTCTGACCAACGTCTGAACAAAAGAGAAATCCCGTTTGCACTCTTCAGTCGACAACCGATTAAAAGTGACTCGAAAAACTCTTTTAAAAAATTTAAGGAAATAAACCTGTTATGAACCTTTAAATCAAAACTTAACATCTTGATCTGAACGGACAATAACCGGCGATCTTTCCCGGCCGCTGTAACCGGCTTTGATTTTTCAAACGATGGGTAGACCTTTCATAAAATCAGGTTAATGAATCTGTTTTCCGAAAACACTTCTCCAAAGATCATGTTGTTCGGTTGAAGTTGATTGCAGCACGGAAAACCATAAATGTATGCTTGTAATTGTTTCCTTTATCCTGTCAATTGTTCGGCAGCGGAGAACAAGCGCCGCAAGCCGCGTTTCAATTGTTTTCAGAATGGGATTTCGAACCCTGTTCAAAATACGGCTCGGCACATCGGAGACCGCAATTATCAGTTTTTATCCCGAATTTTTCTCTAATCTATTTATACTGCTCTCATTTTAAAAAATACCGTTCTTTTCGCCGATTGACGGCGTAAACCGACTGGCAGTTAAACGTTATACCGATTCGATCATGAATTTTCCGTTATAACGTCAAAAGAACCGCTGATTCACGCAGTCAATCGGCGGTGATGACGGAAAATTTAAAATAAAAGCAGTATAAAACTGAAAACCGATAATGAAATTGGTATAAAACAAAACAGGTTCCGTTTTGTTGCGTTAAAACGCGCCCGGACACTTGTTAATAATTTCTGATCTTTAATATTCCTGTTCCTCAAAATCGACATTCAAAAGTTTGGCCGTTTCTCGGCGGAGAAAACTTCGAATATCCCGAACGGTTTCCATGAACATTACTTTTTGTGTCAATTGTTCACATTGCGCGATCGTTGTTTTTCGACAGACTTCCTTAATTTCCGGAATCATGCCGGGACTGACGCTGAAATGCCGAAGTCCCAATCCCAAAAGAAGCATTGTATAAATGGGATTACTGCTCATTTGTCCGCAAAGGGAAATCGGCTTGTCATAATGAGACGCAACTTTAATCGCGTATTGTATCAAACGGATGACAGCGGGATCGTCAGCGTTATACAAAGAAAACACTTCCTTGTTGGCCCGATCGACCGCCAGTGAATATTGCGCCAGATCGTTGGTACCGATACTGAAAAAATCGCATTCACGGACAAACGCGCTAAGCATGATCACCGTCGAAGGAACTTCCACCATAATGCCGAGCGGAATATTGGGATCGAATTCGATTCCCTTTTCATAAAGTTCCTCGCAAACATCGCCAAAAAGCATTTTGGCCTGTCTGAATTCCAAAATATTGGAAATAAGCGGAAACATAATACGAAATTTTCCGTAAACACTGGCGCGCAAAATTGCCCGCAGCTGCTGCCGGAACATTTCGGTATTTTTCAAAGAAAGACGAATACTTCTAAGTCCCATAAAAGGATTGTTTTCCGTTTCGCCGGCGAATTTTACCCCTTGCGGAAGCTTGTCCGCGCCGAGATCGAAAGTTCGAATGGTCGCCGGACGGTTTTTTAAAACCTCGGCTACTTTTTTATAGGCCTGAAAATGAGCTTCTTCCGAAGGAAGCGCCGTTGGAGAGGCCAAATAAAGAAACTCCGTCCGGTAAAGACCGACTCCGTCCGCGTCGTATTCATCGCAAAGAGCCGCTTCATAAGGAAATTCGATATTGCAGCAGACCTCAATATCAACTCCGTCCAGCGTCCGCGCTTTTTCGGTTCGGGACAGCTCCGCCAGCCGCACTCGGTCGGAAGCGATTTTTATACGCTCCTTTTCGTAAAAATCGAGTGTTTCGACATTGGGATTAAGGATAAGAAGTCCTTTTTTCCCATCGACAATAATGACATCGCCGTCACTGACTTCCCGGAGAAAAGATCCGACCCCCAGAACGGCGGGGATCTGCATCGCCGCGGCGACAATTGCAGTATGACTTCCCAAACCTCCTGTTTCCGTTACGATTCCGAGAATTTTTGTCCGGTCAAGATTGGCCGTTTCACTTGGAGAGAGCTTCGGCGCCAAAACGATACACTTGCTCTCCAAGTGTTCAAGACTTTTGGCGCGAACCCCCATCAGTTCGCATAAAAGCTGATCTTCCATATCGAGAATATCGTTGGCGCGTTCCGAAAGAGCCGCGTCCGCCTGAATCCGTCGAAGCAGATCAGCATGATGCTCAAATACGACATTAACGGCGTATTCTGCGGAATAGTTACGTTCTCTAATATTTTCTTCAATATCCCGACGCAGTTTCCGATCGTTCAGGATCATTAAATGCGCTTCGAAGATCTGACCGTATTCTTCCCCCAGTTCGACCGAAATGGAATCGCGATTGGCCGCAATACGCGAGCTGACCGTCTGAAAAGCAGCGTCCAATCGGACGATTTCAGCGGCGGTATCCCACATTTCCACTCTGCGCCGGTTGATCGTCCGCTGACGGTTGTCCAAAACAAGAGCAGCTCCGATAACCACGCCGGAAGAAACAGCGATTCCCTGATATGTTTTCATGAAAAATAAAGATAGTTCTTGTTAACGATTGGCGAACTCGTCCTCTCCGAATTTCGTTTCGAACATTTGAGTAATAATGTCCGCCATCTGAGTCGTTTCCCCTTCATCGCTGCCTTCGACTTCAAGGACTAGTTTTGTATTTACCGGCGCCATCAGGGCAAGAAGATCAAGACAACTGGAGCAATCCGCCCGATATGGACCGTTAATCAGGAAAACTTCACCGTCAAAGGCCTTCCCGTCGTTATTGACGTTCTGCACTTTTTTACAGATCATCGAAGCAACCCGGAGGTGAAAGCCCGCCTGATTCTTCACGGTCAGATCTCTTGAAATTTTCATCAGTATAAAAATCCTTTCCGAACCGAAGCCAAAAACAATGCGTTGAAAACAGGATACACCAAAGAGGTCTTTTTTCAAATACCGCCTCGAAAATTAAGACAGATCCTTAAGCGGCTGCGTTTTTGACTCCGGCGGACAGCTGTTTTCAGCTGTCATCAAGGAGAAATATAAAAACAGTATCTGTTTTTTATACTTCTCCCAAACTGCCGAAGACTAACGGTAAACTATTTTGAAAAACCGTCGTTATCCGCTTCGTTAAGCAGATGAAGAATGTCATCGCGATCTTTCGACTGCTTCAAGAAACGACAAAACGCGTCATCTTTAAGATGAAGCGTTATATGTTCCAGCGCGCGCAGATGTTCTCCCGGGTGATCCATCGGAGAAATAAGAAGGAAGAAGAGATTGACTTTCTCGCAATCAAGACTTTCGAAATCAATTCCATCCTGGCTGACAGCGATCGTACCGACAAGATGGTCAACGCTGCTGTGTTTGGTATGCGGAACCGCAATTCCGCGACCGATTCCGGTCGAACCAAGCTGCTCGCGTTTTAATATGGACTGAACAATGCCTTCGTACTCGGACTGTTTGATCCCGCCGGCGTCCAAAATGGCCTGAACCATTTCACGAATGACACCTTCTTTGTCAGTTGCCTTGATCTCTGTGCGAATCGCATCAACAAGAATAAAATCGGCAAATTTCATTCATAAACTCCTTTAAAAAACCCAAGTGATTATTTGAACCGAACGAAACTAATGAATCTCGACAACCGTCAAAAAATCCCGCCTCGTTTACACCTCCGAAGCAGATCCCCTTAACGGTCTCTCACATCGAATTCCTGATGTTTCTTTTCGGTTCAACTGAATAAATTAATTTTATACTCGCTACAAACTCTTTTTCGTTTTTCTCCCGATTGCTCACGAAATTCGAAAACTTTCTAACAGTCAAACGAAAATACTCTAAAAAACCGATATCAATACGAAAGATCCTGTTACTGACTGTTTTCAATATCAAACAATCAAGCAACGTATGTTCTCTTATTGATGATCTGTTAATTTCTCCTTGAATTTACGCATCTGATTCACCACCTTGTCAACAACCTGATCAACACAGCCCATCAGGTTGTCACTGGTATATACCGCCGTAAATTCCTTTTTAAGTTCTGTTCCAACATAAAGATCAACAGTCGGCTGATCGGGCTTCTCAAGTTCGACCGTAACTTCGATCTTGTTGACGCGATCCGCCAGGCGGCCGAGTCTTTCCACTTTTTCAATAATTTTCTGTCGGGCGGCTTCATTCAAATTACCGTGACGAGTTGATACATTAACCTGCATCCGAGCCTCCTTCTACACGAATATAATTCGTGATCTGTCTATTTCGACTGAGAGAAAAAACCGCCGGTTCTTACCTGGTCTTCTCTCCGACCCAAAACTTTATTGTCAGCGTTTGAAATTTTTCGCAGTCAACGTCAAACGTTCGTTGTTCCGGTCCCTTTTGAAAAATAATTGTATCTCTCAAACAATTCCGGCCTGCATGAAAAATTTATCGTGTTCTCTATTCTTTTTCTCCCAATTGACAACAATTCAAATTTTCCCGGTCATCAACTCAAACTCTTATTTGCAATTTTCGTCAATAACTCAATTTTTCTGGTTATCAATCAAGATCCCGGTATGAACTTTCGTTATTATTAACAACCGCCGATTCCGTAAACGATATTTTTGCGCGGCTCATCGCCGTTATATTGATCCCCATCATATATATTCTGTTCCAACATCAAAAGAACAGCCGACTCACAAAGTCAACCGGCAAAATATATAAAATGATGACAGAATAAAATATACTGAATCCAGCAGTTTTAAAGGGTTTTATAAAATTCGCTTTTTCAAAATTGTATTTTAAAAAAGCAATTCCTTTCTCATACATCACTAATATAACAAATTTATATAAAAAATCACCCCCAAATAATGTTTTTTCAGGATTCTTTTAGTGATTTTATCTAAAAATTTCAAATTTTCTGAAAAAATTACCCGCAGATCGTTCTTTTGATCCATCAATCCGCAGTTATATTTTTTCTTTCCCTGTTATTTTAAATTCATCGGGAATAAAACACATGAACAGGGAGAGAAAGTGTTTCTTTTGTGTACTTTCCCCATTTGTCCATTTCGTCGTTTTCCAGCGCGAACACATCGCTCTCGGCAGGTTGTCGGGCAACAGTGTATAATTGAATTTCCGAAATTTGAGCTCCCCGATCCATCAGGCCGCGGAGAACATCGCAGTAACCGGCCAGTTCCGCTGAATCCGGCTTTTCTCCCCGCTCATTCAAAAGCATCGTCTGTATCACGATCGGCCAACGACGCGAGATATAAATAATATTGTCCTTAATTTTCTCATAAGAAACAGACGAACGATTCATCCGACGATAACGCTCTTGCGTTGTTCCGTCAAATTTTGCCCAAATTTCCCCATGATTGACCATTAACTTGTCGAAAGCCGGTTGAAGTTCAGGCCGGTCAAGCCGGGTCGCGTTGGTGATCAAAACCAGCTTCGGTTCACTCAGTCCCAACTCATAACGAACCTTGACCGCGCGGTCAACCGCTTCTGAAAAACAGGGAGATAACGTCGGCTCCCCGTCCCCGCTGAACGCAAAATCTTTCAGGACTCTTTTTTCAGGTTCAACATTTTGAAATTTCGGATCCAAAAAGAGATGACCGGATAAAACAGATTTCGCCGTTCGTCCAAGCTCGGATTCCAAACGATCAAGATCTGTTTTTGCTCCAGCGACGGAGGATTCAGACAGTCCGGACGGACGCTTTCCTGAACTCTCGATTTGACAGTAAACACATCGAAAATTACAAAACCGGTCCTGACTTAAATTGATCCCGATCGAAAGACCGCCTGCCCTGCGGCTGATCACGGGATAGGCATAGATCTGATCCTTGTAAAAGGACGGATGACTTTGCGTAAGAATAATTTCCCCCGACATAAAACGGACTCCAAATGATTTTTCCGATTCGAAAGAAACAAAACCGGATCTGAAGCGTCGGCATTCAACCACCAATCGGCAAATGACCGAACGCCAACAGAAATTCCGCGCTGTCTCCCCGTTGAGAATTGGGAAAACAGACGCCAGACGGATATCTTACCGCTGTATTTCCGACACCGAATTCCTGACGCCTGAGTCAAACATTTCAAATCAATATTATTTGAAAGTATTTTCAAATAATATTGATTTGGCGTATTGCCGAACAATACTTATTTGAAAATGACGTCAATTGGTCTTTGTTGAAAATTTCATCCAATTGATCTTCTGGGATCATTATGAAGAAAATAACTGTTTGACCGTTTTGTCAAACAGTGTCTGCCGATCGAAACAGCGGTTTGCGGATCATTCGGGCTGTCTTGTCCTGGACAATGCGATTCGTCCTGTGCGCACCAGTTCAATAATACCGAACGGACGCATAACGTCGATAAAAGCCTCGACTTTCGATTCTTTTCCCGAGATCTCAATCATCATGTCCTCTGCGCTGACATCGACAACATTGGCGCGAAAAATCGTCACAAGTTCCATTACGGAACTTCTCTTTTCCTGTCCGGCGGCAACGCGTATGAGCATCAGATCCCGTTCAACATGCGCTCTTTCACTTAAATCGTCAACGCTGACGACCGTTACGATCTTTTCCAGTTGAACGCGAACCTGATTCAATACGGACGCATCGCCGCAAACAACAAAAGTCATGCGCGAAAAATCGGGATCGTGAGTTTCCCCAACGGCCAAACTGTCAATATTATAACCGCGGGCGGCAAGCATTCCGGAAATATGCGAAAGCACTCCCGGCACGTTCTGCACCAAAGCTGAAATAACATGCCTCATCATAAAATCTTTACTCGTCTTTTTTCGGGTCCTGAAATTTTTCCGGACCGGCGGAATATTTCCACCGTCATTCATATCCGGAATGAACGATTTTCAGATTCTTATGATACACCAATTCCGTTTTTTAACAAGACACCCTAATATTGCGACTTTATGTCATGACTTCCTTTTTCGTATTGATCCAATGTCCGCGTAATTGATTCTTTTTCATTTACGATGTTTTTAATGAGACCAAACGGATCCGGCAATCGTCATGAATTTCGATTTTCCCTTCCCTGCCAAGCCAGCCAAGTCCTTCCATTACATAATCCCGGGGAACCGCAAGTCGGCGAACAATTGCGCTAACACTCATGCAATCCTCTTTGGCAAGCAGATTCCAAATTCGTCCGGCCATTGTTCCCATCGCGGGAACCTGATCCGCGGACAAATACATCAGATCCGAACGGTTTTCTTTTTTTGTTTTCTCCATTTTTACTCTTCCAATCTCTTTGCCCCCTGACTTCGCCGCTTAAAATGATCTTTACGTCATAAGATCTCTTTTCAAATACAACCGCATTTGTTCTGCGGAGCCGAAATTATTCTTTCCGTCTCTAAATTACGTCAACATTAAATTTGATCGGAACTGCATGTAAATTTTGTTCTATTTTCCGGATCGGGCATTGTTCAAAAAGGTCCGATGAATTATACTGAAATATAAATTCAATATTATATTATTGAGAAAGATTGTTCGGTAAAGGTTCAAACCGGAACAAATTTTCCAAAAGGGATCCGGTTCGATAATATTTTTCAATAATTTATACTGCTTTTATTTTAAATTTTCCGTAATTTCCGCCGATTGACTGCGTGAATCGGCTGTTTTTTTGATGTTTTAACGGAAAATTCATGATGGAATCGGTATGCAAGATCCAAATTTCTGCCAACAGGAGAAAGCGATGAAGAAAAACATATTGGTAATCGGAAGCGGGGGCCGGGAACACGCTCTGGCCTGGAAACTCGGAAAAAGTCCAAAGGTCGGTAAAGTTTTCGTTGCTCCGGGCAACGCGGGAACAGATCTCGACGCGGAAAATGTTCCGATTAAAGTCGATGATTTTCCGGCATTGATCGACTTCGTTAAAAAGAACGATGTCGGTCTTACTGTTGTCGGACCGGAAGTTCCTCTGACGCTTGGAATTGTTGACGCGTTTGAAAAAGAAGGTCTTCGTATTTTCGGCCCTTCGGGCAAAGCGGCCCAAATTGAGGGAAGCAAGATCTTCTGCAAGGAAATTCTTCATAAAGGAGCGGTTCCAACTGCCCGATGGCAAGCGTTCAACAAGGCGGAACTGGCGATTGATTATATTGTCAGCGGACCTGAAATTCCAATGGTCGTCAAGGCCGACGGACTGGCTGCGGGCAAAGGGGTCATCGTCTGCAAAAACAAACAGGAAGCTTTGGACGCCGTTCATCAAATCGCGGTTGCCAATGAGTTCGGCGAGGCCGGAAAACGTTTTATTATTGAAGACTGTCTTACCGGTCAGGAAGCCAGCGTTTTGGCCATTACCGATGGTCACGCGCTCATGCCTCTTCAACCGGCGCAGGATCATAAAGCGGCTCACGATGGCGACACCGGCCCGAATACCGGAGGAATGGGCGCTTACTGTCCCGCCACTTTAGTCGACGCAAATAAACTCGATTGGATCGAAAAGAATGTCTTTATTCCGACCATTCACGCAATGAATGTTAATAATACTCCGTTCAAAGGCATTCTTTATGCCGGTCTTATGATGACCCCTGACGGGCCGCAGGTCCTTGAATATAACGCCCGGTTCGGCGATCCCGAATGTCAGCCGCTGCTCATGCGCCTGAAAACCGATCTGATCGACGTTATGGACGCGGTGATCGATGGACGTTTGGCCGATCTTCCGCCGCTCGAATGGGATCCCCGGCCCGCCGTTTGCGTTGTTATGGCCGCCGAAGGTTATCCCGGTCCTTATAAAAAAGGCGCGGTCATTACCGGTCTTGATCAAGCCGCCGCGCTTCCCGATGTCAAAGTTTTTCATGCCGGAACAAAAATTTCCAATGGTGCTGTTACCGCCAATGGCGGACGGGTCCTCGGTGTTACTGCCCTCGGAAATACCGTCGCGGAAGCAAAACAAAAAGCTTACCAAGCCGTTGCTCTGATCCATTGGGACGGCTGCTGGTGCCGATCCGATATCGCCGACAAAGAAATCAACCGGACAAAATAAAAAAATCTGTCTGTCACTGTTGACAATACAAAACCGGTTCCAATGTTTGATGCTATACCGGCTCCATCATGAATTTTTCCGCTATTAGGTCAAAAGAACAGTCGATTCAAAAAGTTAATTGGCGGAAATAGCGGAAAATTTAAAAGGAGTGCAGTATAAATGGTTCGAACATTAAATACCGGTTTACTCTATTATTTATACCGGCTCCATCATGAATTTTTCCGCTATTAGGTCAAAAGAACAGTCGATTCACAAAGTCAATCGGCGGAAATAGCGGAAAATTTAAAAGGAGTGCAGTATAAATCACCAAAATGTTGTCTGAGAACACTTCCGGTTTGAAATCACTAATACAAGGACTGCCGTAATTCAATTAATATCGAAAGAAAAGAAAAATGGTAAAATACAATCGATACAACAAACCAAAGAACCTTTTTTCGATCATATTCCCGATTGGGGCAAAATCGAAAAATGAATCCTGTAATTTTCAGATCATTTCAACAGGACTCGGACTTGTCGCGGCAGTTTTATTTTTGACCTCCGCGGCATTCGGAGCTGCCAATACTCCCGTCGATCTTGACGTCAAGGGATTTGAACCGCTCTTTCCTTTCGTTATGGAAAAAGGAAGTCCGAACAATATCACCAATGTTCAATGCTGGGATAAAAGCTGGGCACCGGCCGGCTCCAACGGTTTTCTTAAGATCTCCGGCGGCGATTTCGTCGACCGGTCGGGCAAACGGTTCTTTTTTGGAACCAATCTTTGCGGATCCGCTTGTTTTCCAACGAAAGAGGATGCGGAAAAACTGGCCGATACCTTTGCCCGCTGCGGCGTCAATATCGTTCGTCTTCATCATATGGACAACAGTTCCATTTGGGGAAAGAATATCAAACGAACCAAAACGGAAATTGATCCGGATCAGCTCGACCGGCTTGATTATCTGATCGCGCAGCTTCAAAAACGCGGTGTTTTTGTCAATATCAATCTTCATGTTTCCCGAACTTTGGACGAAAAAGACGGATTCACTGAAGCGGGCGGAACGATCAAATTTACCAAAGGTCTTGATAATTTCGAACCTCGAATGATCGAACTTCAGAAAAAATACGCCAAGGATCTTTTAACGCATGTCAATCCGTACACGAAGCGGGCCTATATCAACGATCCCGGCGTCGCAATGATCGAAATCAATAATGAAAACTCCGTCGTTTCCAGCTGGGCCTGGGGAGCGCTGGACAAACTTTCAGACCCGTATTCCAAACAGCTTCAAGGACTTTGGAACAACTGGCTTCGCAAAAAATATAAGACAACCGCCGAACTTCGAAAGTCTTGGAAAGAGCGTAATGAACCGCTTGGCCCGGAAATACTCAAAAATGATGTTGTCGCCGATCTGGGCGCGTTCCGGAAATATTGGGGAACCGTCGGAAGCGAAGGAAAAGAATTCACCGTTGAATTCAAAAAATCGGAAAGAACTCAAAATGGCATCATAACGATCAAGGCGCGTCAACAAGGTCAGGATTATTGGATCCCGCAATTCAATCTGATCGGCCTTCAATGCAAGGAAGGCGAACTTTATACCTTTACCTTCAAAGCCCGGTCGAAAGAAAAAGGAACGGTTAAGTCGGGTTATCGGGAAAATCATGATCCCTGGCGAACAATCGGATTCAGTGATTCGTTCCAATTCACTCCCGACTGGCAGGAATACAAACTCACCTTTCTGACCACTTCCAACGATTCCAAAACGCGAATCACTTTCGACGCGTTCGAAATTGGCAAGAGTTATGAAATGACCGACTTCTCGCTTAAAAAGGGAGGTCATCTTGGACTTGATCCGCAGGCCGATCTGGCCGCGGCTACGATTCCCTGGCTCAAACGGCTTGACAAAAATTCGCTTCTGGCCGAAGGCGCGCCAATTGCCGACTGGTCCGTGTTCCTTAAAGAAATAGAGGAAAAATACTGGCTCGACATGTATCGTTACGTCAAAAACGAACT
>CAZZEF010000107.1:0-2547 GCA_964652875.1 uncultured Planctomycetaceae bacterium | reverse complement strand
GCGCAGCCGCCTGTTTCCGGTACCCAGCTTCAATACGGTTTCTGGTACGCACAGGGCAAACTTGATTACTGCGATATTCACGCTTACTGGAATCATCCGTCATTTCCGGGCCGCGCCTGGGATCAAAACGACTGGATCATTAATAAAAGATCGCTGGTCAATTATATAACGGACAGTTCGGCAACACTTCCCCGTTTGGCGTCCGTCCGTGTGATCGACCGTCCTTTGACCGTCAGCGAATACGATCATCCGTATCCGAACCTTTATAACGCGGAAGGCAATCCGATGATCGCCGCGTTCGGAGCTTTTCAAAATTGGGGAGCGATTTACCAGTTCGCCTGGAGCCATAACAACGATTATGACCGGAAACAGGCGACCGTCTTTTTTGATGTAAGCGGCAATCAGGCCAAATTGGCGCACTTTCACGCCAGTTACGCAATGTTCTGCCGGGGCGACGTTCAACGCGGACCAGGTAAATTCATTTACTCCGTTCCTTTGGCCGAACAGCAGGAAACCGATTCCTCCGGAAGTTCTTTGAGCGGATATCACCGCGACTTGCGCTCACTTGATCTTGATCCGACCTTGTCGATTGCTGTTTTCGCCGGACTGAATTTGACGGATCTTTCAAATAAATACGAACCGAAAAACGTTAAAAAAATCGCGTCCTGGTCCGATCTTCCGAAAAAATTCGGATCACCTGAAAAGAAATGGATCCGCAACGAATTCGGTGAAATACTTTGGAATTTCGAAAAGGATCAAAAAGGCTGGTTCTCCGTCGATACCGCCGGAACGAAACTCTTCTCCGGTTTCATTATGGGCCGGTCCTTCGATTATTGCGGTCTGACGTTCAAACCGGGCAAAACACGGCTCGACTGGACAACGATGTCCCTGGTCAAAACGGACTCCGTTTCGGAAAAGAACGAAAAGAAATTTATGCCCGGTCGGTATCTTTTGACCGCATCCGGTCTGATCATGAATACCGGTGCCAAACTGGTTGAACTTCCCAACGGGAAACAGATCTCAATGGCTTCCGCGCAAGGCGGATCAATGGGGAAAGCGCCTGTTCTTTGCGAAGGAATTCCAATGGATCTTATTCTGAAGGGAATAGCGCCGGAAAAAGTTTCCTCCTGGTCTTTGGATCAGAACGGCGTTCGAAACGAATCGATCAAGCCGGAAAAAACAGATGACGGGACAAAATTATCATTCGGTCCGCGCTATAAAACTCTTTGGTACGAGATCAACGTTGAAAAATAAAACGGACGAATGAATGTCTCCGCTTGTTTTTTCTTTGTTTTCAATATATAGCGATTCCATCATGAATTTTCCATTTCAACGTCAAAAGAACAGCTGATTCACGAAGTCAATTGGCGGAGATGACGGAAATTTTAAAACGAAGGCAGGTATAAAAAAGACCGTCGAATTCATTTCAGCGTTAACGCTGATTTCCGAATCATTCGACGGTCGATCTTTTTTGTCAGGATGAAGATCCGGTTAGTCCGGATCTGATCTTGTTGTCTGTCTTCAGTCGAGCGGATCTAACGAATCAAACAAGCGTTAGATCAAGCCGATCAGTTAAATTGATCGCGAAAGAACAGCCGATTAAAGCAATCAATCGACAGTTTATTCAATATTGAACAAAAAATATAAAAACCGGTATGAGGATCATCGGTGCATGTTCAGAGACCGCAATACCGGCAAAATAAGATCTTTTCCAAGCCGGTTATCTTTGAACGCGACCGCTTTGATTGCCTTTCATCAGATTTTCGACTTCCGCGAGTTTTGTATAATTGAAATCGCCGATGATCGAATGAGCCAAACAGCTTGCGGCCGCGGCGAAACGAATCGCGTTATCATCGGAAACGTATTTTTCAGAATTAAGGGCGTAAATCAAACCGCCGCCGAACGCGTCCCCGCCGCCAACCCGATCAACAATGGCGCGGATTTCATAAGGTTTGTAATTGCCGTTTTCGTCCAGCGGAGCAAAGACCGCTTTCTTTTTCGCGGTGTCGTAAAGCATACCGCCCCAATTATTATGAGTTGCGGAGACACTTTCCCGAAGGGTAATCGCGATCTTTTTGAGATTTGGAAATGCGGCGGCCACTTTTTCGGCCACTTCCGGATAACGGGTTATGTCGAGTTTACCTGACTCCGTATCAGTATTTTCCGCCTTGATCCCCAAAACATCGGCGCAGTCGCTTTCATTGGCGATCAAAACATCGACATTGGGGAGAATGGCGCTCATCGTTTTTTTGGCAAGAGTCCGTTGATCCAGTTCAGGATCCCATTTCCAAAGTTTTTTTCGGAAATTCAGATCCAGAGAAACAGTCAGGCCCTTCTTTTTGGCGATTTCAACCGCGATACGAGTCGCGTCGGCCGCTTCAAAAGAGAGCGATGGCGTTATTCCCGTCGTATGAAACCAGGAAAATCCGTCAAAGATCTTTTCCCAATCGTATTCTGAAGCGGGCGAAACGGCAACGGAAGATCCCGCCCGATCGTAAACGACCTGACTTCCGCGCTGATTGGCGCCCGTTTCAACAAAATAGATCC
>CAZZEF010000106.1:0-15311 GCA_964652875.1 uncultured Planctomycetaceae bacterium | reverse complement strand
GATTTGACGGTTTATTAAAATAACCGCTGTATAAAAATGCCATGAAAACAAGAAACGATTAAACGGTATGAGATCTTTTTACCGAGCCAGCAATTGAGATATTCCGTAATAGACGCCGGTTTGGAGGAATTCGGCGTGTATTATTAAGATCGGAAAGCTCAAGCGGGTCCGGTTTACAGACCAATCAACCATTTAATCGAATTAAATTTGATCGGATGTCGACTATTTTTTCGTTTCGGGAATGGTAAACCGACCGGCGAAAATAATGGATCCGGAATGATTGTCCTTAATATAATAGAAGAACGGACGAGTCGCGTTAAAGCGTTCGGTGTTATTCTTGGACTTGGGCAAGAACTTACCGGCGGTCACGGCGATGGCTTCGGTTCCCTTTTCATTGATACTGATAAAGGTCCCTTGAACGATTTGAGAAAGCATAAGATTATTAGAGGCTTTCATCGGAGTAAAGTTCGCTTTCGGAGTAAAAACATCAGTCAGCCCCATTTTTTTCATCAGACTTGCCAGCTGAAGTTCGCAAATGCTGCTAAATTTGGGAAGTATTAACTCAATTTTCGTTTCTTTAGCGTTATTATCGGCGTTTTTCAGATCCGCGGCAGTCAAATTCTTTTCAAAGTCATTGAATTTGACACCGACCGCGGGAAGAACAACGATCATGGAGAAATTTTTGCCATTGTAAGGCAGATCGATCCATTGATATTGGTCGTTTTTAAAATATCGGAATTGTTGGTTCTGACGCATGACCGGGCAAACGGTTTCCTTGTTATTAATATCAGTAAAAGGAGTTTCAAGCGTTAATGTATTGTCAAACGTTTTTTCCCATTTTCCTTTGAAGACAACCGTATTGGTCATGATCAGTTTGGTTTCCGCGGGAATGGAGTCAAAGAAATCAAGGACCCGTCCCCTGGACCGTTCTTCGATCCATTTATTGATCGTATCGACGGCCTGCGGACTGGCGAAATCAATTTCCTTAAATTCGACGGGACTGATATTTCCTAATGTTTCCTTAAATTCGGGGGCGATATTGATCTTGGGAGCATATAAGATCCCGGAGACAAATTTCAGATCCGGTTTTTCGCGCAGATTTTTGAACAGGGCCGACATGGATTCGGTATAAGAAGTTTTGGTGACGCCCGCGCCCATAACATTCTGGACCTGTTCGTGCGTTACACCATCGCTTCCCAAATAAAGGGATCCAAGCATTTCCCAAATACCGAGCGAGGAAACGATCATATTCGGCGTATTGGCGGAATAGGTTTGAGCGCATTCCTTATACCACTTGATGGAAAAATCCGTTTGTGTTTCGGAAAGGGAAGGCGTAATCGGTTTGTTGTCTGTCTGCTTGTTGTCTGTCTGCTTGTTGGCGGCCGGTTTGTTGTCGTCGGCCTTGGCAAAGGAACCAAATAATATTCCCGCAAGGAGAATTGAAGTAAAAATACCTATATACTTTTTCATTTTTTCACTCTTTCATTTTAAGTTGACCATTTGATTTTATGAAGAGCAAAGGCCTCCGTCTGAAAAAGATCACTTTTACGGAAAGCCTTTGCGATTGTTCGCATGCAATTATTTATTGAGATGAACAACGACGCTTTTTTCCTGCCCGTCTTTTGTCCGAATGACGAGTTGAGCGGTTTGAGGCGAGGCATCAATTGCGCTGGAAAAATCGTTTCCATTGTTAATAACGGTGTTATTAATTTTAATAATGGAGTCACCGACCTGGAGATCGACTTCATGGGCAGGGGATCCTTCGACGATTTTGACGATTTTATTATTTTCGGAGGACATGGAGGCCCCGAAAACAGGAGTTTGGGATTCACTTTCGTCAGCATTCGATTCGAGGGGAGACTCTTCGGAACTGTCGGCGGCCATTTCTTCATTGGAAGTTTGACTGCTGGCGAGTTCTTCGGCAGCGGCCTCGGAATTATCGGAGGGTTCTTCGGCAGCGGCCCCGGAATTACCGGCGGGCGCTTCTTCCTTATTGTCGGACGCGTCTTCTTTTTTAGTTTCTTTTTTGACTTCCTTGAGGTTCATCGTAACAATGGCGTCTTCTTCAACATTGGTGGTCGCTTTTCGGATCCAAAGTTCGACTCGAGCCTGTTTTGCGCTATTGGCTTTTTCGACAGCTTCGCCGAATTCTTTTCCGTTGGTGATCTTTTGGTTGTTGATTTTCAGGATCACATCGTTGACTTCAAGTCCGGCTTCTTCAGCGGGGGAACCTTCGACGATTTTGACAATTTTGTTACTATTGGAGTTCAGAGCGGCGCCGAACATGGGAGCGTCTTTGTCATGAGCCCTACCGCCGCGATTGAGTGAGGCAGCCAGGTTCAAAATGAGATTCAGTTCTTCCGTTTCCTTGTCGACTTTTTGAATGACAATGACAACTTTGGCCTGTTTTTTCTTGACGGCGGCGTCGATCAGTTTTCCGAACTGAGTTCCGTTGCTAACATCTTTTCCGTTGAATTTAATGACGCGGCAATTTTCTTTAATACCGGCGCGGTCCGCGGGCGATCCTTTGATAACTTTATAAACTTTGTTATTGTTGCCTCTCATGTTGATTCCGACAACAGGGGTTCCTTTCGGATAGTTTCCGGTAAAAATCGCGAGTGAATTTTCCTTGCCTTCTCGTGTAAAAGTGATATTGATAATCATATCTTCGTCTTTAATGGAATCGATGGCGGCGATAATATCCTCCGCTTTTTTGATTTCATTATTATTGATTTTGACGATAATATCTTTCTCTTTCATCCCGGCATTGAAGGCGGGTTTGTCGGCGACAACTTCTTTGACGGAGAGTTCTTCAATGACCAGACCGATCTTTCCAAAGTTTACCCGATTGGTTTTAGGTATACCATTGAGGGTGGCAATGACTTCAAGTTCTTTGTTGTCCCGTTTGAAGTTAATGATGGCCTTTTTGGGCGATTCATCAATTGCTTTGTTGTAATCATTTTCGTCAAGGATTTCTTTGTTATTGATTCGAATGATAATGTCATTTACTTTCAAACCGGCTTTGTCACCCGGCATATTGGGAGCGGCTTCGAGAATAACGACGTTTCCGATTCCGGTCCCGAGGGTTTGGGCACGAATACCGAACCTGGGCCGACCGGGCAGATCGTAAGCGTAAGGGGTCTGTGTGGTCTGCGTGGTGGCGGTTCCTTTAAAGGTTTCCTGGAAGAGTTTGTCGAACATTGGAATGGAGTCGTCAAGGAATTTCTGCCAGTCTTTGCTGAGATTGGGATTTTCTTTGAACATGTCATTGTAGTTGTTCCAAAGTTCGACCCAGCAAATAGTACCGATCGATCCGGTACCGTCTTTGGTTCCGAACGAAGACTGATCGGGGCAGGAGGTCGTCATATCGACAACACCTTCCTGATCGATAAAGAGCTTTTTGATCACGGGAGAAAATTGGGAAGGGAGATCGCTCGATCCGCGGGTCGATCCGGCGCTTGCGTCTTTTTTAATGTTGCGCTGCTGATGAATATTGCAGCAGTCGGTCAATAAAATCGTCAAATGCGCGTTCAGATCAATGAGTTTGTTGAGGACTTCTGCCCGGGCAATGGAGGTATCTTTTCCGTCCTTGTCGACGAGTTGGAAATAATGTCCGCCATTAAATCCGTCATTAGCGGCATGGCCTGAATAGTAGAAAACGACGGTATCGTCTTTATTGGCTTGGACCTCTTTGATTTTTGCAATGATGTTTTCCGGGGTGACGCGGTGACTGTTGACCTGATAAAGCTTCAGTTTGTCCTGCGGAACGTTCTTTTTGAAAAATTGGGTTATATTTTCACTGTCGCAAATAATACTTTTCAGCAGGCCTCCGTCGGAAAGCTGGCTTAAGTCCGTGGCCAAAATGACATGGATGTTTTGAGCCTGCGCGAACAAAGCATTCATGAACAGACAACATAAAAAACAGACATTGAAGAACAGTATTCTTTTTATTTTCATTTTAACTCACATTTTCCTTATTTTAAAAATTTTTCGTTTGTCGTTCACCGTTTCCGATTAGGTATACGCCCGAAAAATCTTTTCGCAGAAAAGCGCCTCGGGAGCCGATATTGACGGAGACACGCACCTTTAATTTTATTCAATTCCGTTCATTTCCGGAGTGAACATTGTCCCCAACAGGGGGAATTCGCTTCGGGCGAACATTTTTCATCCCGGTTTTTTATATTCCGTTTCGGGATCAGAAGACAGGAAAAACTGATTGGCCGACGGCATACTGATCACATTTATTTTTTCAAGATTTTTCTTCGGAAAAAGAGCCGGCTCACCAAGCGAGCCGGTGAAATTCAAATGCGGGCAGTATGAAATCTCAAAAGAAGAAAACAAACAGTATTTTTTTGTTACATCACAGGAAAATTTCGACAGAGATCATTATTTTTTAATGGTCAGCTGCCATTGTCCGAAGTGGGCGTTGGCGAACATATAGAAGCAGACTTCGTCCGGTTTGGAACTGGTGGAGACTTCGGCTCCGATAATGCAGAACTTGGCATTGGAGTTTTCGGAATTAACGGCCTTGGTGATGTTTTGAATTTCCTGACGGTCGGAATTTCCGATGTTTTTCTCTGTTCTGGTTTCGGTCAGTTCGTCTTTATCAAAAACGGAATCGTTAATGCACTTCATGGTACCGGCTCCCCGATTGTTGATTCGGGAAGTCACTTCGGCCCGGCTTATATTGGAAACCTGCGCAACCAAGTTGTTTTGACTCGAAGAAGTGGAGGAAGTTGCGGACGCGGTGGTACTGGTGCTGGTAGAGCTGTTATTGGCGGCGGTACTGTTGGAATTGGTGTTTCCAGTACTGGCGACAACGCTGTTGACGGCAACGGAATCGAGTCCGGACTGAATACCGCTCCAGTCGGCGCGGACGACGACCATCGACATGATTTCATCAAGGTTATTATCGTCAAGTTCGAAAAGAACAGGAAGTTTAACCGACTGTTTGGCCTGAACGACTTTAAAGCTGTCGGGAAATTTTTCGTTTGGGTAAACCTGAACGGAATCGGAATCCTTTTTATTGGAATCGGATTCTTTTTTAGCGAAATTCTGATGCAGGGAAACATAAATCGGAACCGCGGATTCAATATGTATATAGAATTGTTCTTTCGGTTTCCAGTTCTTTTTCAGAGGATTAACCAGAGTTCCGTCGGCGAGTTCGAACCAGACTTTAATTCCAATTTTGCTGTCGATGGTTGAATTAACCGTCGAAGTGTTCGACGAAGTCTGACCATCAATTTTGGTCGTCGTCGTCGTTGTTTGGGTCTGGGTCTGGGTGGGGACCTTCGAGATCTTGAATTTAGCCAAATTCGAATTTTTAATTCCGTTATTCTTGTCCTGGACGATTTGATTCAATGCCGTAATACAATTGGAAGCCAGCTGGTCAAAAGCTTTTTCCGAGGACTTTCTAATGTCGATTTTATCTTCGGCAAGAGCGATTCCGCCGAACAGTATGCACAATACCAAAGCCAAACAAAAATGTTTCTTCATTTCAATGTCTCCTGTTTTGTCCGATCGATTCGTTATTGAACTGATCAATACTCATTATAATATAAACTTGAAAGTTGAACTTTTCATTTTTCTGGGGGATTTCGAACCGATTGCTTGCTATTCAGAACAGTTCCAGCCGCCGAAAAAATCATTTCCAGTTAATATACATGGTAAAATAAAAAAAATAACGCAAGAGATCGGGGAAATTTTTATTCCAAAAGAAAAATATTTAAAAATAGTTCGAAATACAGATAGAATAGTGTTATTATTATGATATAATGGATATGTATTAATAAAATACATCTTTATATCATATATTTAGCAGAAAAGAACATGAATAATATAATTAATGTATTTATTATCATTTATAGCAAAAAACAGGGAGACAAAACATAAATTTCGTTTCCCTGTTCTCTAATTTTGAAGGATTCAAGGCAGAAACCGGTTAGTAGCGATAACTGGCTCCGGCGGTGGTATTAAGGGTGGTGGCCCGTTTGTAGAAGAGCGCGTTATAGGTAGCGTTTATACTGAACGTTTTCTCTTTATTCAGAAAACCGTAGGTACCGCCGCCGATATTGATCGAATCGTATCCCTTTTCGTGTCCGCCAATGTTACTGAAATTTCTGATGATTTTACCCTCATCATCGTAAACAACTGCTTTTACAACCGCGTAATCTTTTTCATCCAGCTGCCGACCGTAGAAGATCGCGGCATTGACGCCGAAGTAATTATCCGCGCAACTCCAGGAACTGCTCAAGCCGACACGAACTGTGTTTTGATTATATTGAACATCGTCAATGTTCAGCGAATTGTTGATAATATTAGTCGCAAGGTTTTCGCCTTCAAAGTTGCCTGATTTATTTTCTTGGAACCCGTAAAGCCAGCTGTGAGCGGAGTCGATTCCAATGGTAGGACGCAAGGCCCAATTTTTGGTCATATCAATACGCCGCGCCAGGTAGGCGGTCACGGTCAGAGTATTTCCGGTAGTTTTCGAGTCAAAAACACTTCGTTCACCTGCACCATCAACTTTATCAACCGCTTCAACTCGGTAAAGTTCACGATCCCAATCCACCCATTGAGCGCCGCCGCCGATAAAGAGGGAGGTTTCCCAATGTTCGGCGAATGTTTTTTCCATGTGGAACGCGAACTGGAAGTCGGTCATTCCGACCTCATAGGCGGAAACAGCGGTATTATCCGATTTGAAGTTATTGTATCCGTTCAGGCCGGAATCGGCCAGCGAGAAAACAATTCCGCAGGAAAAGGTGTCGTTGATCATCTTTCTTTTTCCCAAAAGAAGTCCGTTTCGGTAAATGTTATAACCGGTGTGGTTGCCGTAAGCATCGCCGGTCATATCGGTGTAGGAATAGGATCCCCAAATTGAATTCTTTGCCGAATTACTTTCGGAAGCCGCCTGGGTATTATCCGCGATGACACTCTGTCCCGGCTTATTTTGACCGGAACTCTCATACTCGGGGCGTGTGTCTTGATATCGATTTTGTGACGCGGTGGACGCGCTGAATACGCTTCCCATACTTCCAATGAAAGTTGCGAGATCTCCTAAACCGTCTAAAGAATATTCAAGATCCACCAAGATATCTTTTACACTGCTTTGGTTTGTTTCATTATAAAGACCATCAAATAAATCATCATAAATATTACTATATTTATTATCTTTATTTATTCTCATATCATCCAGTTCTTGGGCAGTATCTTCATTAATTATACCATTGTTATAGTCTTTAATTGACTTGGCATTGACAGTAACAGTATTACCATTATAATTGGCGTCAGTTAAAACAGTACTGAACAATTTAGTTGTACTATCTAAATCTTTATTTTCGCCATCTTTAACGTTACCTGACAATTGTATTTCATTATATTGAATAATCTTTTGGTTATTTTCATCCACGCGGTTTTCTAATTTAGCGATACCACTATAATAAAATTTATTATCGTTGTTGAAGGTAATTGTTTCTGCATTAATTTTAGCAATCACGGCACCATCTTCAGCTTTTGTATTAAACCAAAGATTGGCGCCGATTTTACCCTTATCTCCCGCACCAAAAGTAACTGTCTTCGCATTTAATTCAGCTTCGGACCCATTAAAAGCGACCGTTCCGGCAGATATCAATTTGTTGCCACTATCAACTTTAAAACCGTCAACAGTAAAGGCTCCATGAGTCGTATCTTTGCCGTACTTATTACTAATAACCAAGGTACCGGTTTTTATTTCCGTATTGCCCGTATAATTGTTTGCGCTTGTCCCGGCATCAAGGATTTCATCCTTTAACTCGTTGAGTCTATCAAGTTTATTCTCATTAGATTTCAAAACATTCATTTGCTTGCCAATAATATCGACGGTAAATGACCCATTGCCTTCGGTAAGATTTAGATCCAGCTTATTGAAATTCCCGGACGCAAGGGCATCTCCTGTCAGGTCATAGTAGGTGGAGCCTTTATCATCTCTCGCTTTAGCTTCTTGGTACTTGTTGCCAAGAACACTATAAGTTTTATTCGAATCCGTAACGTATACTTTGCCTAAAGTTTTATCATCAATTTTATCAGTCACAACAACATTTCTGGCATTTTCTCCATCCAAAAAAACCATTCCGTTAACGGTCAAGTTTTCAATGGTATTAATTGTATCAAGGTCGGTATACAGAGTACCTTGGGCACCAACGGCGACCGTACTTTCACCAAAAGTTCTTGTTACATTGTCTTTCTGCTTAATTTCCAGTTCGGTAGCGTCTTCCCCGGAACCAATATTGACATTACCGCCGCTGATTATAAACGAACTGTCATCTTTAAGAAAATTGTCTTTTTCCTGTCCGCCATCAATATTAACAGTTCCGTTCGTACTCTGTAAGGTACTGCCCGTAAAAGTTGTCTTCTTTTTGATATCAACAGTTCCGTTCGTATTCTGCAAGGCACTGTCGGTAAAAGTTGTTTCATTATTAATCGTAACTGTTCCATACTCATTTATGAGGGAACTGCCCGTGTTAAATTTTGTCGTTCCATTAAAATTAACAACAGGATTTTGATCATTTGTATTCCCCGCAACTCCTTTATTATTAAATTGGGAGTTATTGAAGTCTGCCGTTCCGGCAATATCAAATATTGACGAAGTTGTATCGCCGGTCACGTTTTGGTTGGTAATGCTATTGTCAGTAACCTCAACGGTACCGGCATTAAAAATACCACCTCCTTCATTGACAATGGCCGGATCACTGCCACTTATATTTATATTAATATCAACGGTTTGCGCGGCGGCAAATCCACCGCAACAAAAAACAGCGGCGGTAAAAACAGCGGCCATCATTTTTTTGGAGAAAAGATAATTCTTCAACAAAATGAAGAATCTTTCCTCGCGATTTTTCTCGGGATCAACTTTTCCAGATCCGCTTTTCTTTGTTGAAAACATCTTTACCATTTTTTGAATCCTTTCAAAATTATTTATTTTTACTGCCACTTTTTTAATTCAGACAAGTCTTTTTGTGCTGAATAAATTCAAGAAAGGCCAGTAATTAAACACTTCGTGGAAATCACGCAAGAAAAACCTGCTGAAATCATGTAATATTTTCCATCGGAGTTATTATCGGGTATTGGATTGAATAATGTTTAACTAAAAGATTTACATAAAACCTATTTTTTTTGATTTTTATCAAAATTTTTTGAAAATTAAGAAGTGTTTTTGCTTCCGTATCGTTCCGCGATTGGTTGCTGAAAAAAGAAAAATGTTTAACTCTATACTTATATAATAACATTCGAAGAATTCTTCAGTTTGTGTTGCGGAGACACCTGTTTTGTCGTCCAATTAATATATATTATAGCCTCGTCTGCCAATCGCCCGGATTCATCATTGTTTAAAATTTTTTCTGCCAAAAAATAAATAATCATGTCTATTTTAAAAAATTTTTACCATAAAGTATTATTCAGGGTTTTTTAGAAAAAGAGAGATTATGAAATTTCAGAGTAAAAATCAGACCTTTTAATGTGAAAAAAAAGAAAAATTTGCATTTTTTTCAAAGATATTCATACAATATTTAGGTTTTGTACTTTCAATTTTGAAAATTTTATGGATAATAAATTATAGATGATGAAATAGTCCCTAAAGAAAAATATTGGCAAGATAAATGTGTCATATACAATAATAATGTATCATAATATACAAATAATTTGCGGCTGACTTTAACTTGGTCGTTGTTGCATTTAACATTTAGGAGGAAAGTGATCTCATGTATAACCGAATCATTTTTTTACTTTGTTTTGTCTTGGCATGTGCTGTTTGCGCTTTTGGCCAGTCCAGAACGGAAAAAATCGTGGACAAGGAAAACCGGATGGCCATAATTATTGACACAACGGTTCCCGAAAATCCTGTCAAATACCAAAACGCGCTGGACAGTCTGATCAAAACGTTAATCAATTCAGGTATTGACGGCAGCAGAATTATTGTCTTATCCAATATTTGTAAAGAACCGGAATTCAAGCCGACCTCGACCAATATCCGCGCACTCCTTGGCGTGATCCGCAACCGCAACCTCCGATGGATTAAAAACAACAATAATCGCGACGTTTTGATTCGTCCAAATCTCGATAAACCGTCGGAACTTCAGATTTATCTTAATGCGGGAGGTGTTTCCAACGAATCGCAGACCCGTTTTTTGATCATTCCGTCCGATATCGACGAAGAAGCGGTAAAATCGACCTTTGATGAAGGACTGATCTCCATTACAGAAGATATCGAAGAGGCCATGCTCAGCGAGCAGCACGCCAAAAAACTGGAACGAACTCTTCTGGTGATCAATATTAATTCCGTCATTTCGGTTACCCGTAGCGCCAGTCGTTATAACGGATCCTCCTTGAAAGATTCCGATTTAAGTAAATTGAACCATCTTCTCAAAAGCGCTTATCTTGAGGACGAGGACGAAGAAGAGGAAGACGGCCCCAAAACGTTCCGGTATACGAGGATCTTGACCAAAAATCAGAGTCTTAACGCTTCTTCCGTCGAAAATTTTTACGATCTTCTTAAGCGCGGCCTTGAAGGTTACGCCGATATTGCTGGCAATCACGACGGGGTCGTTCAGGATATCGAACTTGCCGAATATATTCAGTCGACCAACAAAGGTTTTTCAAATCTCCAAGTAGAACACTCATTTAACGGAAATGCCGTTTATCCAATCGCGAACTGCAAAATAGAAGTTGAAATTCCCACTGGATTATTTAAAAAGATCGGTGATGCCTTCACACGGGACGAATACAAAGTTCTCCGTGATTCCGCATACGCCCGGGAAAAGACCTTTTCCAAAAAACAAAACGGAGATAAAAAATGAGAAAACCGCAATTTTCCATTTTTAAGCTGTTTATTTTGACAGGAATCATTTTTTCCGGAACCATCTGCTCCTTTGGCCAGAACGATAATTTTATCGGCATTACAAGACCCGTACTGGAAAATCAGCAGAGTCTCATGAAGTCCACTCAAGTCGATTCGTCTGAAGTCGAAATGACGGAAGCCGGAGAAGCCGCCGCTCAAAGCGAAGAGTCCGCTGCGAAAGAAAACGATTCTTCCGACACGAAATCGAAATTCAAGACATGCGCGCTCCTTTTCGCCATCGACAACTATCCGGAAAAGACCGGCCTCAATCCTTTGAACGGATGCAATAACGATATTATGCTAATGTATAATTGGCTGACCAAACAGGGAAATTCCAGTGAGCGGATCTCCGTTCTTTCGGATAATCAAAAAAAGTTCCCTGACGCCCTTGCGCCCACTGACGAAAACTTTCATCAAGCGATGGAGTCCCTGATCAATAAAGAGTGCGACCGTCTGATCGTTGTCTGTGCCTGTCACGGAAAATCAATTAAAAACAAAAGCTTTCTCTGTTCGCTGGATACCGAACCAATAACCATCGACGAATTCAAGTCCGACGAAGATCCGCTGGAATTTGGAAAAGGGAAACATCTCATTTCCATTGACGATATCCTGAACCAGCTGAAAACGAGCAAAGCCAAAGAAGTACTCCTTATTCTCGACGCCTGCCGCGATGGTGGAAAAGGTAACTTCATGACGGAATTCGAGGATCTTCTCAAAGAAGAAAATCAGTCCAAAATCGAAAAGGCCGATTCCTGCTTTGCCATTATTACCAGCTGTTCTTTCGGACAGACGGCCCATGAGATCTCCGCAAAACCGCATGGCGCGTTCATCTATCATTTTATGGACGGACTGAACAGTCGCAAAGCGGACCTTATGGGTTGTAACGACGGCAAGATCTCGTTGATCGAAGCTTATAATTACGCTTACTCCAGTGTTACGCATGAATTTAAGGATCAAACGCCGGAAATTTTTATGTCCGCCAATAATATAAATATTTGTATGATTGAATACAATATGACCGCCGATCCCCAAATGATCAAAAAGCTCGAAACACCACTCCAGTTTCTTTTGCAGACGGGAATTATTCTTTGCAATAATAAATGGAAAGATCAATTCAATGAAATTGGCGTCAATGCGCTCAATGTCGTTTTGGAAAATTCTCCCAATAATTCCCAGGCCTACGCGGTTCGCGGAAGCGCCTATCGTGCCTTGGGCAAATACGATCTGGCACTGCTCGATATGGCTAAAATCGATCAAAAAATGCAGCTTTACGCGAAGAAAAAAAACGAGGACGAATCGATTGTACTGATAAAAAAACCAAGCGACCCCAAAACACTTGATGTTAAAATCAAGGAAAACGATGTTTTGACGATTACCAAGGCCAATGGTGACTTTTTTTGTGTTTCTGAAATCAATAATAAAAGCCTTGGAGACAAAGAAGGTTGGATCGACAGAAATAATTTGCACTGGAATGTTAACTTGTCCAGCGGTCGGACAGTCGCCACCGAAAGTCAGAACGCACGAAGTGTCAGCTATTCCGGAGGGGGTTCCAGTATTCATAATGGTGTTTCGACCGGAGGTGCTGTTCATGGCGGAATCGGTCCTATTACCAGCGGGATGTAATGATCCCCTCTCTCTAATGTCCCGTGTCCGATTTTTATTTTAACCTCCCTCAACGGATCCTTTGTATGAACGATACACAAACCGTAACCAATTGGATTGTTCGTCTTGCCGACGGTGACAGCCGCGCGGTTGAAATGATTTTCGAAAAATATTTCAACCGTCTGATTAAGCTGGCCCTGCGTAAAATGCACGGTCTGAACACCGTTCCCTATTCGCCCGAAGATGTTGTCAACAGTGTCGTTCGAAGTTTATGGAACGGAGTTCAAAACAATAAAATTGAAATTCTGACCGAAGACAATCTTTGGGGATGTCTCTATCAGATCACCACCCGGAAAGTATGCGCGGAACGGCGACGGGCGTTCAGTAAAAAACGCGGCGAAAACAAAATGGTCATTAGCGGCGATCAGATCAATCAGGAGACCGAAGACAACCTGTTCAGCTCCATTGTCGGAAAAGAACCGTCCCCGGAAATGGCCCTTGAAATGGCCGAAGGCGCTGATGAACTCCTTCTCCTTTTCGATAATCTGCCGACGCACAAACAACTGATCGTTCTCAAACTGCAGGGATTTTCCAATCATGAAATCGCCAATCAGCTTGGGATCTGCGATAATTCCGTGCGCCGGTATATCAAAGACATTCAGGGTAAATTAACGTTTATTAAAACAATGGAATATCTGATCGAAAACGCGTTCGACGGTCTGCCGATGAGTAAAATTTCCGATGAGCTTGATATTCCCCAGGAAAATATCGTTGCGATGCTAAAACAAATGACCGATTTCTGGCGTAAAGAAGGGGCGTCCGCCGAAGAATGCGAGTCGATCGACGCTCTTCTTTCCGGAAATCAACCTTGCGCCGACGGCGAAAAGGATCCTCTGACGGAAAAGGTAAAACTTAATTTGCCTAAAATCGCCGATCAATGGATCGCTCTTGTCAGAACTCAATGGAAGGATCATCTTTATAAAATGATGAAGCCTTTTCTGAAATAATTATGTCTGAACCAAACGATAAAAAATCAGTTTTTGATGTTGATACAGTGCATATTCCGGAGTCGGCGCGGGCCAATCTGCAGCAGTGGCGCGAGCAGCTTCCGGTTTCTGTCTATTCCCGTATTGCCGAAATCAGTCTTTATTACGAACAAACCTGGTCGCCCGAACGTGTTCTTTCAATAGAAAAATGTTTGGAAATGGTTTCGGAAGACGAACGGGAAGATCTCTTCGAACGACTTTATGAAATAGATCTCTATCAGGGATTTTCTCATCGGGCCGCGCTCCCTCAGCAAAATTATTTGGACCGTTTTCCGCTTTACCGGCAGATCATTGTTTCCGTCTACAACCATATTTCCAAAGAATCCATCGTCGTCAATACGGACCGCATTGGCAAAAAAATAGAGCATTACCGAATCGACGGCATTATCGGCAAAGGGGGAATGGGCATTGTTTATAAAGCTTTTGACGAGCCGTTTGACCGGTATGTCGCGATCAAATACCTTCTTCCGAAATTCGCCAAATTTCAGGATTCGAACGACCGTTTTCTTCGGGAAATACGGCTGATGGGTCAGCTTCCGTCCGACATTCCCTTCGCGCACGCCTATTTTTATGGAAAAGACGAAAACGCCAGTTACCTCGTTATGGAATATGTTGACGGAGTCGATCTGGCCGCGTATGTGAAAAAGAAGACCGATCTGCGGAAAACGTCCGGACCCCTTTCCTGGCGCGAAGCGGTCAGCTACATACAGCAGGCGGCCGACGGCTTAAAACGTATTCATCGGCTGGGAATCGTTCACCGCGATATCAAGCCCGAAAATATCATCGTCAATAAAGACGGAAAGATCAAAATTCTGGATCTCGGCTTGAGCAGTTTTTTCGATCCTTCCGAACATTTACAGAATGACCATAAAATAACAACGGAAAGCGGCGTAAATCATATCGAAGGAACTCCGGCTTACCTTCCGCCCGAAGTTTACACCTCCTCTGATACGAACAACTGTCAAAGTGATATTTATTGCCTCGGCGGAACGCTCTTTTTCCTTTTAACCGGAAAACTGCCCAATAGCTGGTACGATCCCCTGTCCCAAAGAGATCTCATTCCGACCGTCTCGATCAAAGAATTCTTCCAAAAACATTCAATAAAAAATATTCCGGATTCCCTGCTGAATATTCTTGAAAAAATGCTGGAACCCGACTGTAAAAAACGGTATCAAAACGCGGACGCTGTTTGCGATGATCTCCAAAATTTGGTCGCAGAAGAAAAAAAATCGCGACGGAGAAAAAAACAAACCGCGCTCTTCTTTCTGCTTTTTTCTCTGGTGGTCCTATTGTCGTTTCTTATTAAAGCAGGCAATAATTATTATAATTATACCGTCTCTGTTCAGGGAATGGAAAAGAATATTTCCGATACAATATCAACGCTTCGGAAAGTCAATGACGTACTGCTTCCTCCCAATAAAAGAAATGAGTTTCTTTTGAAACGCGCTCAGTTTTACAGCGATCAGGCCGGCGGAAATATCGAACTGCTGAAAAGTGCCGGAGAAGATTTTTCCCGCTATTTGAAACGGGTTCCCAACGATATCCGCGCCCTGATCAAAAGAGCCGGAGTCAATTTAAAGCTGAACAGACTCAATGAAGTTCGGGCCGATCTCCTGCTTGTCAGGCGTCTCCAGCCGTCGGACGTTTCCTTGCTGCTCGAATGCGCTGAACTGAACGTCCGTTTGAAAAATTTCACGGAAGCCCAGTCCTGTCTTGCAAGAGCATTTAAACTTGATCCCAAAAATATCAATATTCTCCTGAGAAAAACTATTTGTTAGTATAACAGTGATTAAGAC
>CAZZEF010000105.1:2195-15404 GCA_964652875.1 uncultured Planctomycetaceae bacterium | reverse complement strand
TTGATTACTGAAATGAGCTTGGTAAAATAAAAGAGAAAGGGGATTTTATCGTTTAGTATTTTATACTGGTTGCGTTCCCGGCGTCAAAAGACCGGCCAAGCGGCGAAAATGTCGGAAATTTTAAAAAACGAACAGGATAAACAGTTTCAGTAATAATCAAAAACGCGTTCGCGCAGTAAACACAACGAATAAAAAGAGAGAATATGACGGAAAATAAAGAGTTGTCTCAGGATCAAAAAGCGGAAAAACACCCCTTGGATCCGGTCGTTCGCAAGCAGAGAAACCGCATCCGGATTTTGGTCCTTCTGCTGATCCTTCTGCCGCTGATCTTCCGCTTTTTTACGAAAGACGATATTTTGGGGACATTGACCAACAGGCCATACGCGAAACTGCTCATCGCGATCGGAGCGGATGTCAACAGTATCGGGCATTCCGGATTGCGTCCGGTTTTTCACGCGGCGGCAAACGGCCGGTCCGAAATGCTTCAGTTCTTTATCGAACAGGGAGCGGATGTCAAGTTGACCTGCTCGAATGAAAAAGTAACAGGACTGACCGCGCTTCATTATGCCCCCAATGAAGAAATTGCGTCGATTCATCTGGCCGCTTACAACAGCAGAACCGGAGTCGTCAAGGTCTTGCTGGAAAAAGGAGCCGATCCCTCTCTTCAGGACGGAAACGGACGGACCGCTCTTCATGAAGCCGCTTTTCGAAATGAACCGGTGACCGCTCTCCTTTTGGTGAAAAAAGGGGCCGATGTCAATCGGGCGGCCAGAGATGGAAATACCCCTGTTCATGAAGCGGTTATTTGGCATAATACCGCAATGGTCAAATTCCTGCTCGAAAACGGTGCCCGGTGCGATCTCAAAAATGCCGCCGGATTCACCCCTTCGGCCATTGCCGAAAGAGAAAAATTTCAGGAAATTATTCAACTGCTCCAAAAGACGGCCTCTGCCGATACCGTAAAAAAAGAAAAATAAAGCGGTCACCGGTTATAAAAGAGAATGATTATTGAATGTTTTTCGAATCAAATACAGATCGAAACATACATAAACGGAAAACGAACGCAAACAAAAGTGTTTTACTTGAAAAGATCTTTAAGAAAAGGATAAATTATGAACAGACGGGAAATGCTGACGGCTTCCGCGGCCGGAATTTTGGGAATGGGATTGATGAATTCGGTTCAGGCGGCGGAAGCGCTTGCCGATGGCGACGCGGAATTGAAAAAATGGCTGATTGATTACTGCAAACTTGAGTATTATCATTTGGGCATACCGACCGACCAGGAAATGAAATGGGACACCTATCTTCCCAATCTCAAACTGCATCTAATGGAATACGACAACGATCCGTTTGGAATCGAATGGATGAAATTCGAAGAAGGGGCACCTTTCCCGGAGAATATCATCAAGCGTCCGCATGTCGCGTTTAAAATCGCCAATTTCGACGAAGCGGTCAAACGGTTCAAGCTCCTTGTTCCGGTCAGCAATCCCCGACCGGGAATGAAAACCTGTTTTATTGAACACAAAGGGATCGGCATTGAGTTCGTCAGTAAATAATAGTGTCCGGCTTTATATACTGCTTTTATTTTAATTTTCCGTCCTCTCCGCCGATTGACTGCGTGAATCGGCTGTTCATTGGACGTTATAACGGAAAATTCATGATGGAATCGGTATAATTTTCTGATGATTTTTAACAGTCGTTTCCCGGCCGTCCTGACGAGTCGGGAAATTTTCGGCTGAAAAATGAAATGTCAATCGTTGTAAGTTTTTATACTGCCGAGATCCGTTCATCACCGGTTGATTTTATGAATCGATTGTTTTGAGAATCGATTGAATAAAATTTTAATAATGAAATCGGCGTAATCATTATCAGTTCAAGCAGCTCAAATTTTGAAAGATCAAGCTTATGAAATCACGAAAATATCCTCTCTTGATTTATCTTCTTCTTCTTATTCTGATCGGATCATCGCTTGTACTCGGCGTTGTTCTGGTGAGTAACCGGTCTTTAATGAGTCGGACACTTTTTGAAAATCAAAAAGAAAAATTTGACGTTTTGACGTTGGGGGCGATTGAACAGGTAGACAGCCGCCTTAAAAACGTTGAAGAAGTCGTCGCTCAAAATATTCTTGACCTTCTGGACAAACAGGATCGGTCGAAAAAAGTGATTTCAACCCAATTGATCCGGACGCTGGAAGCTCACCCGTCGATTTTCGGGACACTCTTTATTTATACCAAGGAAAAATATGAAAAACTTCCGAAAAAGGAGTTTCAGGAGATCTATGTCTGGCGCGAAGCGGGCAAGATCAAATACGCGGATTTCCGACAGGATCTGAACAGGGATTACGCGTCGTTCTGGTTCACCGAACCTTGCAAAAAAAAGAAAGCTGTTTGGAGCAAGCCGTATTACGACCGCGATGTTAATGTTCTGATGGTTACTTATTCCGCGCCTGTTTTTCAAGAGGACGGGACTCTTGAAGGTGTTATAACCGCCGATGTTTCACTCGACTGGCTTATTGAATTTATTGAATCTCAAACAGTCGGACTGACAGGTCAAAGTGTTTTGGTCTATGATAAAAAATACATAGTCAGCGAAATGGACGAATTTTGGGATAAAGACGGTAATTTGGCTGAAAAAAAACCGGAAGCGAAATTTTTGCCGATGCTCGGTGAACTTAATAAAGTACTCACCAAATCCCCTTACGGAAGTTTTCGGTTCGCCCGGCCGTTAGAACAGGATTACGCCTGGATGTATTTTTGCGAACTTCGGCGGCTGGATTGGATTGTCGGTTTCATTCTGCCGGAAAAAGACGTACTCAGCGTTGTTGCCTGGATGAATCGCCGGACGATCGGTTACGGGGCGCTCGGACTCCTTTTCCTGATCCCCCTTTCGTTCCTTATTGCCCGGTCGGTCGCGCATCCATTGCGTAAGTTGAACGACGCGGTCCGCGAAGTTTCCGGCGGTCAGTTCGATGTTGAGCTTCCCAAGCCCGGAGCGCAAAAAGAGATCAACGAACTTATTTCTTCTTTCGACGTCATGCGAGTCGATTTAAAACGATATATCAATCAGGTTGCCCAGCAGGAATGGATCCGTGCCCAGCTCAATGTCGCCCATTCGATCCAGCTCGGAATGGTTCCCAAAGAATTTGACGGTCTTAAAAAATACGGGATCGATCTATACGCCGTTCTGGAGCCCGCTCTTGATGTCGGAGGCGACCTTTATGATTTTCTCATGCTCGACGAAGATCATCTCTTTTTCTGTATCGGTGACGTTTCAGGAAAAGGAGTGCCCGCTTCCCTTTTTATGACTGCGGGTAAAACACTCATCCGTTCCGCGATTAAATTTTCCCGGGATCCGGCGAAAGCCTTTAATTACGTTAATTGGGAACTGTCTCAAAACAATGAGGGAGGACTTTTCATAACCGCTCTGTGCGGAATTTACGATTTGAAATCCGGAGAGGTCATTGCTTCCTGTGCCGGACATTGTCTCCCGTTTATTATTGGGGCCGATGGTCAGAACAGAGTTGTCAAGCTCAAACCGAATCTGCCGCTGGCTGTTTTTGACGACTTCAAGTATATAAACGAGACCTTCCAAATGGAAAAAGGGGATACCCTGCTGATTTATACCGACGGAGCGACCGATGCGATTAATCCGAAAGATGAATTTATAACGGAAAAAGGTCTGCGCGAAATCGCCGGAAAAACCGATACGGCCGAAATGAAGATCTATATTGCCGATCTGCTCGCGCAAATTCACCGATTCGCTGACGGTGCGGAACAGTCCGACGACATTACGCTGCTGGCATTCAAAAATACCGGCGCTTAAACTCAATCGGGATCTTGGAAAAACAGGTGATCTGTCCTGAAACAGGACAGATCACTTCCCGGCGAGTCACATTTTGTAATAACGGACAACTCGAAAGTTCATCGCTTCGCTGGTCTGCGGATCTTCGATCGGACCGGCGTCAAGATCCCAGCCTTTCATCTTTTCCAGTAAAGCTTTGTTGGTCATGTCAACCTGAATCGGAGTAACGGTAATAAAGCCTTGCGATACTTTTCCAAGATCGGTTTCACTGTCGGAAAAATCATATTGAGGTTTTCCAGCCAACCAGAAACTGTTGCGCCGTTTGCTTTGTTCCCCCTGTTCATAACGGTCCCATAATATTCGCTGATCAATCGGAACGACCGCGACATGATCGGCGGACTTTTGATCAATTGCCGTTTGCGGAACATTGATATTATAAAGCTGTCCGGCCGGTTCCTTTTTTTCAAGCAGTTTTCGGATCAGGGCAACAGTGATCTCCGCCGCCCGTTCGAAAGCGTCGTTGGTGCGGGGATCCGTTTGATACGACATGGATGCGCCGATACTGGTGATTCCCTGATAGGCGCCTTCAAGGGCAGCGCCGATGGTTCCCGAATAAAGAATGTTTGCTCCGGCGTTAAGTCCGTTGTTCAGGCCGCTGACGACAAGATCCGGCCGTCGGGGCGCAAGTTCGCGAATCCCGGTTTTAACGCAGTCGGCAGGACTTCCTGCAACGGCGTAACCCCAAAATTCAGATCCGCGCCAAACTTTTTTGATATTGACCGGCTGAAGAAAAGTCATACGCATCGCCGCCCCGCTCTGCTCCGTTTCCGGCGCCGCAATACAAACATCTCCTAATGTTCTCAATGCCCGGGCCATCGCGGCCAATCCCGGCGCGTAAAAACCATCGTCGTTGGTCAAAAGTATCTGCATGATTCGTTCCTTGATCTTTTCCTGCTGCGTTATTCTTTAATAAAATTGTTCTTTTATTATTTTGCTGTCTTGTTATTACAAATGAAAGAGCCGACGAATGATTTCCGGAAGTTTGGCCGATGAATTCAGTTCGGACTCGTCTTTGAGCGATTCCATTGGCGGATGAAGAAGTTTATTGACCAGCCGATCAAAAGAGTAGCGGATCTCCGACTCCGCTTTTTCATCCAAATTCTGACATTTATTGAAAAGACGTTTGAGTTCCGTCTCTTTAATACCGTTCCAAGTCTGACGAAGTCGGCAGATCACTTCATCGGAATCGCGCCGACGGCGTTCGGCCAGAAAATGTTCCGTTTCGATCCGAATGATCCGTTTGACTTTGGGAATTTCCCGATCTCGTTTCCGCTCGTTCTGACGGCATGCTTCGTTCAGATCGTCGATCGAATAAAGGTAGACGTTCGGAAAGTTTCCAATTTCCGGCGCGATATTTCTCGGCAAGGCCAGATCAAGGATGAATAAAGGACGGCGCGGTCGTTTGGCGGCGATTGACCGAAAAGTCCCGGCGGTCAGAATCGGCTCTTGCGCTCCAGTGGCCGCGATAAGCAGATCGGCCGTCTCCAAAAGCTGAAATCGGTCTTCCCAATCGGCCGCTTTTCCGTTCCATTCTGCGGCAAGTTCTTCCGCTTTTTCCCGGCTTCTGTTGGCGATGAATATTGAGGAAGCTCCGTTATCGGCCAGATAACGAAGCGTTTCCCGGGCCATTTCCCCCGCTCCGAAAACAAGCGTGTTCTTGTCGTCAAGCCGTTCGAAAAGATTGAGAGCGAAATCAACAACCGCAATGCTTGGAATACTTACATGATGACGGAATAGCTCTGTTTCGACCGAGATCTTTTTGGCCGTTTTCAGCGATGTTTGAAACAGCGAATGAGTGATCGGCCCCGCGGTCCCATTGTCGGCCGCCGCCTGATACGCCGCTTTGATCTGCGCCAGAATTTGAGGCTCGCCGACAACCATACTGTCAAGACTGGACGCGACAGTAAAAAGATGTTCCGCCGCGTCTGTATCTTCCAAGATCTGAAATGCTTTGGTCCAATCGCCGTTTTTCAATTTATCTCCCGGATAAAAAAACGAAAGGATCTCATTGTTGTCCGGAAGATCTTCGCCGGAAGCAAGATAAAATTCCGTCCTGTTGCAAGTGGACAGTAAAACCAGTTCGCATCCGTCGAAATGATGCTCCCAATCCCGCAATACTTCCTGAAGATGCTCATTATTAAAGGCGAACCGTTCCCGAACTTCAACCGCCGCGGAATGATGACTGATTCCGATCATTTTGATTTTCATCAGCGAGTCTCCTTATTGACGGATTTCTGTTCTTTTTTCGAATCAGGCCGGTGAGTTGGAGGAGCGGCGGGAGGCGCTGTCCGGGTTGGCGGCAAACTTTCAATCGCCTGCGCTGATTTTACCGGCTGCGGATTTTCTGCGGGCGAAGCCGTCTCGGCGGAGGGTAAAATTTCAACCGTCGGCGATATTTCTTTCCAATGATTTCCGGAGAAAAAAAGACCGAGAATCAAAAAGGCGAAGAAAAAGACAAAGGACCCGATTGCCGTAACCGCGGGGGCCTCGCCTCCTTTAAACCAGGGGATCAGTGAGATCAGATGCAAAAAGATCGTCATGAGAATAAAAAGGGTAAGCGCGCCGAGAATCATCGGATCGTAAATTCCTGATTTGACAATACCTTGCGAATAAAGGATCCATTTGATATAAAATCCGCTCAAAATACCGAGTCCGAGAAAGACGGCGGAGATCCGAAGCGACCGGAGGTTCAGCTTTACCAGTGTTTCCAAACTGGGAAGCGGCAACGCTCCGGATAGAGATGTTTTTTTCTTAAGTCGATGTTTTTGAAGGAAATAGAGTACACCGAAAATAAAACCGGATAACAGAAAGAACGCTGATAACAAAAGGGCTATTCCGTGAAAACCGCAAATAAAAACGCCTGTTTCGTGTTCGGGAAAATTAACGCCGCGTACTGCGTAACCGACCATCAGTAAAACAAAAATCATCGGCTGAAGAAGAAGACCGAAATGAGAGTTCTTCTTGATCGAAAGAGAATAAAGATGAACAACGGCAAGAGCGAGCGCCAGAACGAAGAACCAGCCCCCCATACTTGTTATTAAGCGATCGTTTCGAAAAAGAAAATTGTAACTGATATAAACGGTGTTGGCGATCAATCCGGCGAGCGTTGTCAGAAGAATCACTGGCCGAATGGCAAGAGTCCGCCAGCGGCATCGAAGCAGTTCAAAAACAAATGCGATCAGATAACAGGACGCGAAACTGACAATATTTATATGTTTATAAAGATGTTCCATTGGACGGCATTTGACTTTTCTTATATAAATGTTATAATAAACGGCAGCTGAATTTAAGGGAAGGAAATATTTCTCCCTAAAAAACAGCGGTCTGTATATTTATTATAGTTGCCGCTAAAGTATTCGCAAGGTATTAATCGGTAAATTTATTTTCCGTTATCAATTTTTGCTTTATTGGAAAGCTATAAGAAAATCGGGGCGATTGGTATCGCCGGTATGAATTTTAGAGAGAACAGATCAACAGGCAACTGTTTCAGGATAAAAACGAACGACGAACGGTGCGGTTTAAATGAGCGGTAAAGACGACAAAAAATCAACGGATAAAGAAGATCTGCTTTCAACGGAAACAAGGAAAAAAGGCCGCAAGGTTCATCTTGTGACATTGATCTTTTATCTGCTGCTGGTGGCCGTTTTGACAATTTTGGCGGGGATCGGTATTTGGTCGCGTAAAGTTTACGGTCCGATGAATCTTTCAACGGCGACGCCGTCAGCGTTGAAAAACTGGATCATGCTTCGGCGTTTCGATAAGGAAACCCCGGAAATACGCCGTAAACTTTTATTAAAATATGTTGAAGTTTACGGGCCGGAAGCTCCCGGCGCTGAACCGAACAAGGCTTGCGGATTTGTTAAAAATCTGTCTCGAAAATATATCCTTGAACGGCAGGAACAGACCCGGATTTGGGAGCAGAACCGATTTCCTCTTGATAAATGCCGTATCGAATATCGGGTTAAACCGCAAACGGATCCTGCCGGATCAAAGTATATTCTTCCCCGGGATATTGTCGCGGATGAATCGTTAAAGAAGTCGGAGCAAGAGGTCAAAGCCATTGCGCCGGCAACGCGAATGGAGGCGAATATCCGGTATCTCGTCCGTGAATGGTTCCTTTGGAAAATGGAAGAATACGCCAAGACGGACGATTCGAAGAAACTTGATTTTCTGCTCAAAACGGTTCAGGAGATCAATTACTGGCAGGAGTTTTATATTGAGTCATTGGTCGCGCTTGACCTTCCGCGGCTTGAAACGCTTGAATTATACCGGGAATTCATGCTGACTATTTACTGGTGGTATGAAATATCAGACGATACGGAATCTCTTGCCCGACTTCTTTGGTTCAAGGACGCGTTGGTAAGTGTTATGACGGCCCAGCAGACGGGAAGACCGCCGCAAGCACCTGTTTATCGTGAACCGAATTCAGGACTGCTGAACAGATCGCCGTTCGATCTGTTCAGATTTTTCAAGAGATAATCCGTTTTGATGCCGGAAGCGAGCGAAAGACGCTTCTGAGATCGTTTTTTGTTCACTTTCGGTAATCGGCGGGGCGCGCGGCGAATCAAAAGCGAATATGATCGGAATAAAAAGTGCTGACGTTTAATATACCGATTCCAAGATGAATTTTCCGTTACAATGTCAGCGGAACAGCCGATTCACGCAGTCAATCGGCGGAAATGACGGAAAATTTAAAATAGAAGCAGTATAAAAGCAGGATAAAAGCGGCGGTCATCGCGATAAAACAGCAGCAGAAGCGGCAACAGCGTTAAAATGTTGGAATAATAATGACAGAGTTCAGGAAGAAAAACGGAGATCATCATTCATCGGATCCGAGCGGATCGGAAGGCAAACCGGATCTGAAAAAAGAAACGGAGAAAAAAGTGCCGGGATCCGGTCCGGCTTCGATGACGGACCGTTTGTTGCGAATTTGGAACCGTTATTTTCGTTTATGGAATCTTCCCGATCTTATTCTGCTCGGAGGTATTTTCTCGCTGGGGGTTTTAATTCTTGTTTTGCATTTGGTGACCTGGGGCGCTTCTGTTTGGGAAGAATCTGAACGTTTGCGGCAGACAGACGCCTCTGTAATGGAATGCTATCTTCATTCCCGTAAAAATGTTAAAGGACAGAATTTATACCGCCCGGAGGTTCTCATTTCTTATGAAGTCGATGGACAGCCGCATTTAATGCGCGCTTATGACCGGAGAACTCTGACGCCCGATCAAGGGTTTGTTTTCGATAAAGATACCGCTGAAGCCATTCTCAAAAATTTTGAAACCAATCGTAAAATTCCCTGCTGGTATTCCGTCGATAATCCGGATCGGGTCATTCTTCAAAAAGAGATCAATTATTGGGGATGGATCTTTCTTGTCATTCCGCTTATTCTGATCTCGTTCGGCGCGGTCGGACTTGTTCTCAAGATCCGCATCGACAAGGGCTCGAAAGAACGCAAAGCGGTCGATCTTCGTCCTGAATCGCGGTATCCGACGGTTCCCGACTCGCAGATCATTAACGAAAGTCCGGGCACACAGCTGACGTTCCGTCTTCCAATCGCCATTTTCCCGACCTTTCATTTGATCCTCCTGCTGATCTTCGCCCTGGTTTGGAATCTCCTTTCCTGGATCATTTTCATTTATCTCTTCACTCATCAGAACGGATGGATCGGATTGACCAGCGCTCTCCTGTTCGGACTCCTGTTTTGCGGATCCGGATTGGTCTTTTTCCCGAGAATGTGGCGGCTGATCCGAAATTCTCTGATTTATGGCGCCACTATTTTGGAAATTTCCGATCACCCGATCGTTCCGTCGCGAAAGCATCGATTGGCAATGGTTCAAAACGGACCGCTCAAGGCAGTCTCCTGCGATGTTTCGATCATTTGCGAAGAGTTTGCCCGATATCGACAGGGAACGGATACGATCACCAACCGGAAGGAAGTTTATCGTCAGCAGCTTTATTGGAAGGAGAATGTCGGTATTTCAGCGGGATCTTCCCTTAATGAAGAATTTTTCCTGAAGCTTCCCCGCGGAGTCATGCATACTTTTCAAACGGAACACAACGAGATCCGTTGGAAACTGGTCGTTCAAATCATTGCCCGAGATACGACGATTGTCGAACGATCCTGCCCGGTTATTGTTCTTCCTTATACGATCCGTTCGACCATGTATGATTTTGTCGAAACAGAATTTTAAGTTCGACCGCGAATAATATTGATGTTTTTCATAAATACGATCATGCGGTCAATGCAAAGAGGACGTTGTGAATTTTCGTTCCAACGCCAAAAGAACAACCGATTGGTCAAAACAATCGGCGCGCTTACGGAAAATTTATAATGACGGTATTATAAAGAAAATTTGACTGCATTATAAAGGGAATTTGACTGCATTATAAAGGGAAATTGACATCGCAAAACGGAATAGATTAAAACCTAACGTCTTAACCCGGATAATTCAAACTTGATCGGAACAAACGACTTAAACTAAAATGAATTTATTTTTAAAAGGTTCATTGGAAAGATAAAGCAGGCGGAAGATTATGAGCGAATCAGTATTTGACGCGGATCACAAACCGATAGAGGTTCGGGGAGCACGGGTTCATAATTTAAAGAACATTGATCTTGATCTTCCGCGCAACCGTCTTTCCGTCATATCGGGACCGAGCGGCAGCGGTAAGAGTTCATTGGCATTTGATACGATTTACGCGGAAGGACAGCGGCAGTATATCGAGAGTCTTTCGGTTTATTCCCGTCAGTTTTTGAATCAGCTGGAACGGCCGGACGTCGATTCGATCAAAGGACTTCAGCCGACGATTTCAATAGATCAGGCCGGGGCGGCGCCGAATCCGCGAAGCACTGTCGCGACGGTAACGGAGATCTATGACTTCCTGCGTCTTCTTTATTCGCGAATCGGTATCGCTCACTGTTATAAATGCGGACGTCCGATCCGGCAGCAGACTCCGGAACAGATCCTGGACGAACTCCTTCATCTTCCGGAAAATGTCCGTCTGATGATCCTGGCCCCTGTTGTCCGCGGACGCAAAGGCCAGCATAAGGATCTGCTCCGCCAAATTGTCAAATCCGGTTTCGTTCGGGCGCGAATAGACGGCGTTTTCGTCGAACTCGATCCGATTCCCGAACTTGATCCGCAGGCTTGGCATAATATCGAAGTGATCATCGACCGGCTTGTTCTGCGCGAAGGCGTTCGCCCCCGTCTTTTGGAATCGCTTAAACTGGCTGTTAAATTTGGTGAAGGTCTCGTCGCCTGTATTTATGAAAAAGAACGGCTGAAAACTCCTGAAGGAACCACCCGAAGTGTTTGGAAGGAGATCTTGTTCAGTACTTTATACACGTGTCCCAAATGTAAAATCAACTATCTTGAACTGGAACCCCGGACGTTCAGCTTCAACAGTCCTTACGGAGTCTGTCCTGACTGTCACGGAGCCGGTCGAATTGAAGATTTCGACGTCTCCTTGCTGGCTCCTGACTGGTCGCTGGCCCTGAAAGATGAATCACTTCTTCCGTTTATGAAAAATCTTTCCGTCGTCTCCCGAAAAAAATGGGAAGTTCATTTGGCCCGATTCAAGGAGTTGACCGGAACGGAAGATTCGGATCCGCTTGAAAAATGGTCTGCCGAAACACTCGAACTCTTTTTTTATGGCCGAACAGCGGAAGACAAACTGCGCGACCAGATCGCAGAAAACGGCTCCGGAACTGGATCGGAAGACCTTTCCGGGGAGGGGGCCGAAGACGGATTGAAAACTTCAGCCCGCGAAGAGGAAACAGAAGGACAAGATCGATCATCTGAAGAGAACCCGGTTCCGCGTTGTTATCCCGGCTTACTTCCTTTTTTGCAGGGACTTTATATAACGACGAAAACCAAAAAGGAACAGCAGGCGCTTTCCGAATGCCGCGATTTGATCCGATGTCGAAGCTGCGAAGGTTCGCGTATTCGTCCGGAGTCCCGTTCGGTAACAATTCAGTCGAAACGAATTCATGAAGTAACCGCGCTTACGATGGATCTCGCGCTGGACTGGTTCCGATCGCTTGAACTTCCTCCGGAGCAGAAGGCGATTGCCAGTCCTCTGCTGGAACAGATCATTGAACGACTCGAATTCATGAACAAGGTCGGGCTGAATTATTTGACGCTTGACCGGGCATCGGATACACTCAGCGGCGGAGAACTTCAACGGGTTCGGCTGGCCGCCGGACTCGGAAGCGGACTGGTCGGCGTCTGTTATATTTTGGACGAACCATCGACCGGTCTTCATCCGCGCGACAATTCCCGTTTGATCGAAGCGATGCGCAATCTGCAACGGCGCGGCAATACAGTTCTGGTTGTCGAACATGACGAAGCGATTATCTCGCAGGCCGATTGGCTTGTTGATATCGGGCCCGGCGCCGGACGGCAGGGGGGAGAGATCCTCGCCGAAGGCACTCCGGCAGAAGTGGCCAAAAATGAAAAATCGATCACCGGACAGTATTTAAGCGGACAGGAAAAAATCGAGATCCCGAAAAAACGGCGACGGATCAATCGCACCAAGACCCTGCAGATCGAAGGGGTAACGACCAATAATCTCAAGGACGTTTCCGTTTCGTTTCCGCTGGGAACCTTGATCTGTGTAACCGGCGTCAGCGGTTCGGGTAAAAGCTCGCTTCTGAACGAGACTCTCGTTCCAGCCGTTGCCTACCGGCTTTACGGATCCAAACGCAAACCGAGCAGTTTCAAAAGTCTGCGCGGAGTCAGCCGGATAGACAAACTGATCCAAATTGATCAAACGCCGATCGGTCGTTCCCCCCGGAGCAATCCGGCGACTTATACCGGACTTTTTGACGAGATCCGTAAGATCTTCGCCGGATCGAAGGACGCGCGGCGATACGGGTTTAAGGCGGGGCGATTCAGTTTTAATGTCGCCGGGGGCCGCTGCGAAGAATGTCAAGGCCAAGGATACCGAAAGATCGAAATGCACTTTCTTCCCGATATGTATGCGCTGTGTCCTGTCTGCGAAGGAAGACGTTTCAATACGCAGACGCTTGAGGTCAAATACAAGGGAAAATCCATTGCCGACGTCCTTGATATGTCCATTGATGAAGCGTATCTCTTTTTCGAAAATCATACGGTTATTCACCGTATGCTCGAAAGTTTGAGAAAAGTGGGACTCGGCTATCTGACGCTCGGCCAATCGTCAACAACACTTTCCGGCGGTGAAGCCCAGCGAATAAAATTGGGGACCGAACTGGCCCGGGTTGAAACGGGCAATACACTTTATGTCCTTGATGAACCGACCTGCGGTCTTCATGTCAACGATATTCGTCTGCTGCTCGGCGTTCTTTCGGAGCTGGTCGATTTAGGCAAT
>CAZZEF010000105.1:0-2185 GCA_964652875.1 uncultured Planctomycetaceae bacterium | reverse complement strand
TCAAAGTCGCCGATTGGATTATTGATCTTGGACCGGAAGGGGGAAATGACGGCGGCGAAATTATGGCCTGCGGAACACCGGAGGATCTGGCCGCCTTGGAAAACAATCATACCGGACTCTTTCTTCGCAATATATTGAAAAGAAACGAAAAAAATTCGGATTGATTCCGGAAAGATCGTTTGGTCATCAGATCGTTTGGTCATCAGATCGTTTGGGCATTTCCGCTGGAAAGTAATTGGAAAAGAATGATTGTGATTTATTTTCTAATGTCAAAAGAACCGCGGATTTACAAAGTCGATCAGCAGACAGGACGAAAATTAAAAAGTAGACAGTATATAAGTTTTCAAGGAAGTGTCATCAATAAGAAAGTATCCCTTAATATAAAGGACTCATATCAATGAAGAGACGGTATTTTTGCAAAACACTGGTAACAGGAATGACCGCGGCCTCCTTGCGTGTGAACTTGTTCGCGTCGTCCAATGATTCGGCGAAAATTACCGATGATCAGATCCGATCCGTTTACGAGGAGGTCAAAACGCCTTATAAATACGGCGTTATACTTCCGCAGGAAGAGGGGGAAATGGTCGATTGTCCCAATGTTTTTCATTTGAATGGCTGTTGGTACATGATTTATGTCCGCATGCGAAAGAATATCGGTTATGAGGGCCGATTGGCGAAAAGTTCAGATCTTGTTCATTGGGAACCGCTTGGAACAGTGCTTTCGTTTCGCCGGAAAGGTTGGGATGCCTGGCAGGCTTCTCCTTCCGCGGCGCTGGTCGATTATCATTGGGGAGGGACCTGCGCGATTCAGCCTTTTAACAATCGATACTGGTTCACCTATCTCGGCGGGGCGGGAAAAGGTTATGAGCCGGATCCTCTTAAAATTGGTGTCTCCTGGACCGATGATCCGTCAAAAGCGCGCGAATTCGAGCGCCGGACCGAACCGGTCATGACCCCGGAAGATCCCGATGCCCGTTGGTTTGAAGACACGACACTTTATAAAACCAATGTGATTTGGGACAAAAAGAAAACCTTGGGGGCTCCCTTCATCAATTTTTATAACGGTAAAACGATCCGAACCGGCAAGAGTGTTGAACGGATCGGAATGGCGATTTCGGACGATATGATTCATTGGCGGCGATTCGGAAAAGATCCGCTGATCGATAACGGATCCGGAATTTCCGGGGATCCGCAAGTTGTCAAAATGGGCGATCTTTGGGTCATGTTCTATTTCGGCGCTTTTTGGAAACCGAATGCGTTTAATACCTTTGCTGTTTCCCGTGATTTAACGCATTGGCGTAAATGGGACGGACCGCATTTGGTTGAACCGTCCGAAAGTTGGGATCGGCAGTTCGCGCATAAGCCCTGGCTCGTCAAACAGGACGGTGTCGTTTATCATTTTTATAATTCCGTTGGAGCCGCGGGAAGATGTATCGCATTGGCCGCTTCCAAAAAAATCTGATTGATCTTTCCGGATCGGGTCCAAGGTGAATTTTCATTCAAACAGCAAAAGAACAGCCGATTCATGAAGTCAATCGGCGGATATAGCGGAAGAATAAAAATAAGAGCGGTATAAAACGATGAGAGCGGTATAAACAAGCTGACGGCGGTTTTATCGTCTTAATGTTTTAATCGGTTGCTTGGTCAGTATATTTTGGCAAGTTGTGCTTTCGGCGTCGATCAAACAAGACCGCGACGTTTTCGAACGATCCATTCGCAGGAGAGCAGAAAAACGAAAATACCGAAGACGGGCCACTGATCGTAAAGCGAAATTTTTTCTTCCCGGGTTTCCGCAAGCGTTTCTCTTCCTTGCGCGAGTTCGTTTAAGACTCCGGGCAGATCTTCCGGCTTGAGCGAGCGTCCGCCAGTCAGGGAGGCGATATTTTCAAGGACATCCGGTGCGGGGTGCGGGCTGTCAAGTTCCGGATTGGCTTGGCGGACAAGAAAACGGGCATGCGCTTTTTGGATCTCTTTTCCTGTTGCTTTGGATCGAATCGCGGCGGAGATCCGGTAATCGCCGGAAGCAGACGTATTTTGAATGATCCCGGTAAAAGAGCTTCCTTCGTCGGTCAGCGCGAGAACGGTTTCTTTTTCATTTGGATCGAAAACGGAAGCGGTGCGTTCGAGATCGTCGGCGCTTTCGCCCTCCTTGGGGAGATAAACGGTCCGAAACGCGATCTGTTCT
>CAZZEF010000104.1:12376-15423 GCA_964652875.1 uncultured Planctomycetaceae bacterium | reverse complement strand
AAATTGACCTTGGGGGCCGATAACGTATTCAGGCCGGATCCGGAAATCTTATACGGAAATTGACCTTGAGAGCCGGTAACGTATTCAGGCCGGATCCGGGAATAGTGTCTTATCGAAACACTATTCGGAACAGTTCATTTTGAAGAACGGATCTCTTGGGTAGTTTCGAGCGGTTCGTAAGAAATGAACGCGATTTTTTTGCTGTCGGGACTCCAGGAGTTGATATTGAATGTTCCTTGTCCGCCGAAAAGAGAAACGAGTGTTTTGCATTTTCCGCCTTGAGCGGACATAATTTGCAGTTCAACATTTTTATTAGCCGGATGCGAACCGGGCGCGATTACGTTCTGATAAGCAAGACAGGAGATCCATTTTCCGTTCGGGGAACAGTGCGGGAACCAAAGATTCATTGATGACTCGGAGAGCCGGACAGGATCGGATCCGTCGATCTTCATTTTCCAAATTTGCATTAACCCCGATCGGGTCGAGCAAAAAACGATCTGTTTGCCGTCCGGGGTAAATTCGGATCCGTCGTCAAGTCCGGGAGAGCGTGTTAAACGGATCTCTTCACCTCCTTCGGCGGGGATGATGTAAATTTCGCCGTCACCGCCGTTTCGCATCGCGGTATAAGTCAGCCATTTTCCGTCCGGAGACCATCCATGAAGATAGCTGGGATAATTAACAGTAACAAGTTGAGGAACACCTCCTTCAAAAGGAATCGTATAAATTTGAGAGGAATTGTTCCGGCTGCCGTCACTGATGCCGAGCCGTTTTCCATCGGGAGAAATAACATTGTCGTTATTACAGCGGAAAGAAGATCGCGTATCAATTCGGCAGGGCGATCCTCCGCTTACCGCTATTTTAAAGATCGAACCGCGGCTGCTGTAAATAATGAAACGACTGTCGGGCGTCCAAAACGGAGCATCGATCCGCCAGGGAACTTCCAAAAGGATCTGACGTTTGCCCGCTTCGCCCTGATCGGTTATTTCTAAAATTTCAAGACGGCTTTTCATCAGAGGTTCGGCTCCGTACGAAACCGGTAATTCCAAGAGACTCGACAATACCCCTCCCATAATAAATACTGTCAGGAAAAAACATTGGACTTTATCCTGAAAACAAAAAAATGATTTAACATTGTTTACCAGCTTTCGGGAGAGATCAAATATTTTTTCGACAGCGAAATAAAAAACGCAAAACGAGTTTGATTTATAAGACATAAAATTCCTTTTAAACAGAGGATAAAGACTAATTCTGACGCTTTGATTTCATTTAATCATATCAAGTGAATTTCAGTCTGTCAACATGAAAATTTATCAAAATTTTCCGCGGACTTCTGTAAATTGATTTTCATTCATGATATAATTGATTGTTATACCAAATCCATCATGAATTTTCCGTTATAACGTCAAAAGAACAGCCGATTCACGCAGTCAAACGGCTGTAATGACGGAAAATTAAAAATAGAAGCCGTATAATATTTGTTATTGACCTTTATTACCCCGATTTTGGATGAAAAAATTAAATGAACGAGAAAACAAAAAACAGTATTTCCCGGCGCGGATTTTTAGGCGCTTCCGTTTTGGCCCTTTGTATTCCGAATCATCTTTTTGCGGGCGATGAACGCAAAATTGTACTTCGTTTTGCCGCGATGAGTGATGTTCATTATGAGAAGACATCACCGGCCAACGCGCCGCAAAAGGTTCGTTTCGCGAAAGCGCTGCAGTTCATGAATAAATATTCAGCGGGTCAGAAATATCCCCATTTTGACGCGCTTGCGGTTGCGGGCGATTTTTCCAATCATGGACTAATTGAAGAGATCGGACCATTCCGTCAAACAATGGACGACAATCTCAATCAGTCGACCAAAAGAGTCCTCTGTATGGGCAATCATGAGTTTTATGGCGGTAATCGCGAGCTTTGGGAAAAAACATTTGAAACAAAATCGAACCGGCATCAGATCATCAACGGATTTCATTTTATTACTGTATCGCCGGAAAAGGGAACTTGCGCCGAAAATGATTATGTTTACGCGCTTGACTGGCTGGAAAAGGAGCTGAAAGAAGCTTGCGCCGCCGATCCGAAAAAACCTGTTTTCGTCATTCAGCATTATCATGTTCATTCGACGGTTTTCGGAAGTTATGATCTTCCCGGCGATTTCCCCGCGGGCGTTCACGATTTCAAAAAACTTCTTGAACAATATCCGCAAGTCGTTCATATTTCCGGTCATTCTCATGTTCCCTCCGTCGATCCAAGATCCTGCTGGCAGGGACAATTCACCGCGTTCGGAACCGGATCAATGAGTTATTTCGGACTTTATGACAGTATTTTTGACTATTACCGCTGTCCGCAAATCAATATTAATCAAGCAGGCACATTTCTTATTTTTGAAGTTTATGAAGACAATGGAATGCGTGTCCGGCTTTATGACGTGATCAGTGATTCTTTTCTTGATCGGGAATATGTCATTTGCGATCCGGCAAACATCTCAAAATATGTTTATACCGCCAAAAGATTTGAAACGGCGAAAAAACCTTATTGGCCGAACGGGGCGGCGGTCCGCGCTTATGATCCTGTTCCGATGGGGGTTACACTCGAATTCGATCAGGCGCAGGACGATCTTTGCGTCAGTCATTACCGTTTTCAAATTGAACGTCGCGAAAATGGGCAATGGAAAAAATATTTGGATGAATACGCCTGGTCCGATTTCTTTATGAAAAAACGAACGGATAAACTTACCGCCGAACTCTCCGGACTCCCTTCGAATACAGCGTTTAAAGTCAAAGTTTACGCCGTCAATTCCTTTATGAAGGAAACCGTCGAAACATTAACGGCAGAATTTACAACGGAACCGGAAGATCCGACGATCGACCGGAAATCACTAACACCGAAAGCCAATTTCATTGATCTGTCTTTTAATGAAAAAGGAGCGATCAATAATCCGGCCAATCCGTCCTGCAGATCCAAACCGAAAATGATCGGTGAGCCCAAAACGATCAATGACGCATCGCTCGGCTGGTCCGCTCTTTTAAGCGGTAAAAAAGAATGCTGGC
>CAZZEF010000104.1:2640-12366 GCA_964652875.1 uncultured Planctomycetaceae bacterium | reverse complement strand
TCCAGTCAAGCAAAAGAATTACAGTCTTATTTCTTTGGAAGTGTCGATCGGTGTCCGATTTCGCGTCGATCAGGAAAAACAATCGGACGAGTTCATCAGCGTTTTCGGCAATACGGAAATGGGCGGCATGAGTTTCGAAATCAATCGAAAGAAAAAAGAGATCGCGTTTATTTGTTTCTTTGATGATAGTTATAAAAAAGTAACCGCTCCTTTTGATGAATCGAAAGAAACAACCGCGTTCGGCGTTTATGACGGGAAAAATTTGATCCTTTATCTTAACGGGAAAAAGGTTGCCCAAAAGAAACAGACCGGACGCATTCGATATACCGCCAATCGGGACGCGAGAGCGTTTTGCGCGGGCGCGGACATAACGCCGCATTCGCCCGGTCGTTTATTTCTGCCCGGACTGATTTCATTCGCGAAAGTCTATTCCTGGGCCTTAAATTCGAAACAGATCGCCGCAATTTCCGGTCAAAAATGAATCTCTTCATTCTCATCCGAACTGGTATCGGAACGGCAGGATCTGTCGTTCCGTTCGCTGTTTTGATTTTTTTCTTCTCCGTGTGTAATCAGAGTTGGGCCGAATCACAGGAAAACGCCTTTTCTGAAACGGAGACACAAATACTTCATAAACATATATTTGACAATTATTTCAAATACAAAGAACAAAACGGTTACCCGTTTTCAAAAATCAAAACAAACGGACACGGTATCATTTCGAAAAATTCGGAGAACCTTCATTCAGCCGGAATAAAAGCGAACGGAATTTCCGCGCATCAAAATTCTCCTGAAAACAAACCGCCGGTTTATGTTGTCTGTTTCGTTCCTTCTGACATGAGTCCTTATCCTGAAACCCGGTATCGTTTGGATCGGGTCATGAACGACCTGCAAAATTTTTATCGAAAAAACATGACGCGTCAGGGATTCGGGTCAAAAACATTCGATCTTGAACGGGCGGAAGACGGACTTTTAAAGGTTCATTTCGTGTACGGATCCGATCGGCAGCAGGAATACACCAAAGATCGATATATGCAGATCCGCGACGAGGTTAAAACTGCTTTGCTGAAAGAAAAAATTAACATTGATCGCGAATATGTCGTTATTTTTCAGCTTCTTTTGAAAAGAGAAAAGGAGCGGATTGTTGAAATCGGTCCTTTTGTCGGCGGCGGAACATCGCTTAACGGAACGGCTTGGGTTTATGACGATCCCCAGCTTGATCCCCAATTTTTAAAAGGGGCAATAACAAAATCTTCGCGCGGAGAAAAATCGATTTTCGAAAACGATTCTCTGTCCGTTCAATATTCAGATCCGTTTTTCAAAAGAACTTCCGATTCCGTTGCCAAGCGGAACAATTCGTTCGCGTTTTCTTTCGACCGTTTTATCAGAACCAAATATTTAAATGACTTGTCTTCAGTCATCAGAAAGAATTTTTATAACGTTACAACTATATCGTCAATAAGTTCACAGGAGTCACGCAAAACTTCACCGGTTGACTTTAATGTTTATTATTTGGGGGGGACGGCGCATGAAATCGGACACATGTTTGGCCTTGTTCATAACGCGCAAACGAATAGTGAACGGGATCATCTCGGACTGTCAATTATGGGGATCGGCAACAGAGTTTACGGACAGGAACGGCTTGGCAGTAAAACAGGCGCCTTTTTAACCAAAGGGGACGCGCTGCGTTTGTCCCGATGCCGGGCCTTTGCGGGAGACCTTCCTTTCAACAATACCCATCCAACCTTTGATATTCTTGAATTGCGGGCCTTTTGGAAAAAAAATCCTTCTTTGAAACAATTGGAAAATACCAAAGAAAATTCGGACCGCCAATTGTCAAATAATTCGGGGAAAAAAATCGCTGATGAAAAGAACGGTTCAGGAAAAAATTTTTCGCTGAAACAGGAAGAAAACACTTTTTATCCTCTTTGCGTTAATGAAAATCCCGAGGATAAAAAAACGCTTGACGGAACAACGCTTGTTCTTTCGGGAAAATGCCGCGCCGATATTCCTTTAGCGGGGTTAATTCTTTCATATGACAGTGAGACAACAGACGCTGATTATGACGCGATAACCTGGACCGCATTTCCTGATCGGGAAGGGGAATTTTATTATCAGATCAGTGAACTTCGACAAGGAGCGGCTCTTTTACGTCTGACCGCAATTCATGAAAACGGTAAAAGCAGTTCCGTTTCCGTTCCCTGTTTTATCGATGAGAAATTTGATCAGAAAGGATTGGCGGCAATAAACAGTTATGTCCCGGAACAACTGGTGCGTCGGCTGTTTCAAAGTTGGAATACGGAACGAATGCGGGAAGTGCTTGACTGGTTCGAACGTCATCCCGACTCTGTTGATCCGGTATTAAAAAGAAAAACGGCGCATCTTTACCGACTAATGACAAGTCCGTCCGAAAAGATCCTGCCCGCAGAAGTACCGAATGATCAAAATTTTTTTGATTTGTCTAACGCTGTTTTTTTATTGGAAAAGACAGGAAATGGCCGACCTTTAAAGGGAACAGTTCCGGACGATCTTTTTCTTTCGGTAAATGGACAATTTTTTGAGTCGGGGCTTTATGCTTACGCTCCTTCGGTTTATCAAACGAATTTGAACGGACGCTGGTCGAAATTTCAGTTCGGATATGGTTTGCAGGACGGTTATACCGGATCGGTATTTTTTATTGTTCGCGCTGACGGTCGGGAGATCTTTCGAAGTCCGCTTGTTCACGATAATGAACTTCATCAGGCGGAACTGGAAATCAGGGGAGTTCAAACTCTTGAGCTTCAGGTTGAACAGGGAAACGACGGGAACAGCCTCGATAAAGCGGTTTGGGTTAACCTCTTTTTATTTCGATAGGTTTTGCGCCGGTTTATTGACTTTTAATTTCATAAACAGCCGTTAAAAACGGTTCGCGAAGGGATGAAAAATTATCTTTTAATTTTCTTGACGAATTTGATTGATAAGGCGTTTTCCCTTTGAGAATTTTCCTTTGATCCGTCAAAATGATAACGTCATGACGCGTTCCTGTTTTATTGGCAAAGTCTATCAGCTTTCGATGAGACGGGCGCGCGGTGTTTATGAATAAAAAAAATTATACAGGAACAGATTTGATCGCAGCAAAATAAATGAATCAGTGAACGAAAGATATTGTTTGGCAATATTAAGGGGTGACGATAACAATATTATACAGTTCTCTTTTTAAATTTTCCGCTGTCTCCGCCGATTGACTTTGTGAATCGATTGTTTTTTAGATGTAACGGCAAATTTATCATGGAACCGGTATAACAGGGAGGAAAACAGAAATGAAAAAATACATGACTCTATTTTTACTGCTTTTTATTGGATCGTATTCTTTATTTGGACAGGAAATTCCGACACTTCCGGAAAAATCAAAATTTCGAATTATTCTTTTGGCGGGCCAGTCGAACATGGCAGGCAGAGGATTTGTTCAGGAAGAGGATAAAATACCAATTCCGCGTGTTTTGACAATGAACAGAAACGGAGAGTGGGTCCCTTCAATTGAACCGACTCATTTCGATAAAAATTCGGCGGGAACCTGTCTTGGAAGAACATTTGCTCTCATGCTTGCTCAGAGCGACCCTTCAATTACGGTTGGGATAGTTCCGGCTGCTTGCGGAGGAACTTCCATTACCGACTGGAAACCGGGTCAATATTATGCCCCGACCAATTCGCGCCCTTATGACGACGCGGTTGCCCGAACGAAAAAGGCTCTTGAAAAAGGAACACTCGCCGCGATTCTTTGGCATCAGGGAGAATCCGATACTAACGAAAAAAGGGCGAAAATATATCATGACTTGCTGTTGGAACTGTTTCAGTCATTTCGCGGGGAATTCAATGCTCCCGATGTCCCGATCCTGGTTGGCGCCCTTTATCCTCGGAAGGGGATCTGGTTCAAAACAGTAACCGATGCACAAAAACAAATCGTTGAAGAATCCGCGCCCGCCGCTTTTGTTGAAGCGAATGACATGACTCTCAATCCCGATAAAATTCACTTCGACCGAAAAAGCCTGATCAAATTCGGCGCTGATTATTACCGTCAATATGAACGGCTTGTTAAACAAAATAAAAAAAAGAGCCAATAGATCTTTCCTTTTTGACAATTTAAAAAATACAACGCCAATCGTTGTATAATTGCAACTGAAATGTTGTTACGCTGCATTCATTTTAAATTTTCCGTCCTTTTTAACCGATTGGCCGGGATGACTCGACTGTTCTTTTAATGTTGGAACGGAAAATTTATGATAGAACAGGTGTATCGCGAATATAAACAAATATTATTTGAAAATACCGTTAATATTGTTTTTGAAATTTTATTCGATATAATGAAAGTATTGTTTTATACTGAATGCTTTTTTTCTCTGTTTCGCTCACAAAAGCGAAGAAATTTGCAGACGGTTTCGATAAAACCAGGAGATCGAATCGAAAAGATTTAACCCAAAAGGAGTTTTTTATGACGAAAATGAATCGACGAAAATTTTTATCAGCAGGGGCGGTGTCGGCGGCGGCATTGGCTGTTCCGATGCTGGTTCCCGCAAAATCAATAGGCGCGGACGGTGAAGTTTCGCCGTCCAACCGCTTGACAATGGGCGGGTTGGGACTCGGCCCGCGCGGAACCTCCGATCTCGGCAATTTCCTGCCGAACAAGGATGTTCAGTTTGTTGCTATTGCCGACTGCCAAAAATCCCGGCGCAACAAGATCAAGGATATTGTCGATAATTTTTATAAGACCAAAGACTGCGTGACCTATCGCGACATGTATGATCTGCTCGGCCGTCAGGACATTGACATTGTTCTGATCGCGACCGGTGACCGCTGGCATACAATGGCCTCCATTGAAGCAGCGAAAGCGGGAAAAGACATTTATTGCGAAAAGCCCTGTTCGCTGACCATTGAAGAAAGTATATCATTGGCCGATACCGTCGATCGATACGGACGTATTTATCAAGCGGGAACGCAGCGGCGCAGCAGCGGTCATTTCATGGCGGCGATTAAAATGGCCCAAACAGGCATGCTCGGTCAACTGACCGCGGTTCATGCCAATACACTGGCCCCGGCGACAACGCAAAAATGGCTTCCGGAACAACCTCTTCCCGATCCGGATGAATGCGATTGGGATCGCTGGCTCGGTGCCTGTCCCTGGCGTCCATACAATAAGACATACGTCAACGGCGGATGGCGGAATCATTATGATTTTCACGGCGGCGGAATTCTCGAATGGGGGTCGCATACCATTGATCTTTGTCAGTTGGCGCATCAGTCGGACAATACTGTTCCGATCAAATATGAACCGATCATTAAAAACAATCGGGAAAAATACATCAATGGAATGGCTTGGAATGATCTGATCAAATTCGACGACGGCGGTGTTGTCGCCACTTATTCCGATGGCGTCAAACTTGTCATGAGATCGACCGGCTGGCTTGGACTCGGTACCTGTTCCGTTCGTTTTGAAGGAACAGAAGGTTGGGTTGAAACAGGCGATTCCGGACGTATAATGACCAGTTCCGAAAAACTTCCGACGACTTATAAATGGCTTGGCGGAGATACTGCGCTGCATGTCCGCAATTTCCTGGATTGCGTTAAGACGCGTCAGACGACCCGGGCACATGCTCGCGCCGCCGCTCAGTCACATATCGCCGCGCACGCCTCTTATATTTCCTGGCAGCTCGGTCGGACGCTCAATTATGATCCGGTTAAAAACGAATTTATCAAAGACGAGGCGGCCAATCGGATGCGCTCTCGGGCCAAACGCGAACCTTGGCATATTTAAGGAAAAAGAAGGAGAAAATATTCATGAAAAAATATATCGTACTGCTGCTGTTGTCCGCGGTTCTTTTTCCGGCTTCCGTTTTCGCGCAAAGCGAGATCTTCGGTGAAAAGATCAATGTCGATTTTGTCGAAAAAATTCAGCCGGATCTGCTTAAACAGGCATCCGATCCGAAGACGTCCGCTTATGATTTTATGCTGATCTGCAAACGACTCGGCGTTTACGGCGATAAAAAAGCCGCTTCCGTCGTCGCCGCTTTTTTGAACGATCCGGTAAAAGCTCATTCCGCTTGCGTCGCATTGCAGGCCATGCCGTTCGATGAGGCGTTGACGGAACTTCGAAACGCGATCCCTCAAGTCACCAATTCCGCACAAAAGGCGGGTGTTTTCAACGCGCTCGGAATGCGTCAGGACCCCAAGGCCGCCGCGATTATTCTTCCGTTTTTGAAGAACAGCGATAAAATCCTTGTTAACTCGGCCATGTTCGCTCTTGCCCGAATCGCTGATCCGGTTTATAGGAATGAAATGATCGCGATGCTCGGCAACAAGGATCTGGTCTTGGCCAAAAAATACGCCGATCTGGATCTGATGTATGCGGAATTTTTGCGCCGCGCGGGCAACGTCGATGATGCGGAAAAAGTTTACTTCGCTGTTGCCGAAAAAGCTCCGTTTAATTTTTACAAAGAAGGCGCTTATTATCAGATCCTTTTACGCGATTCCGAATCGACGAGAAAATTGATGACCGAATGGGTCAATGGATCCGACAATTTGAAATACCGATCCTGTCTTCGCGCCGCGCAATTTGTTAAAAATGACGCCGTCACAAAGATCCTGGCTTCCGCTTACGACAAAGCTGCGCCGGATCGAAAACCCGCCATTCTTGCCGCTCTTGGCGATCAGAAAAATCCCAACGCGCAAAATGTTCTGCTGAATGCTCTGAGTTCGAACGATGAAGCGATTAAAGAAGCCGCTGTTCGCGCAATGAAATCATTCGCCGATAAATCCTATTTTAACGAACTGATAAAATCAGCTGTCGAAGGCGATGAAAACATTCACAAAGGAAGCGTCGCGGTTATTGAACTGCTTGATGATGAAATTAATCCTGCGATTTTGGATCTTCTAAAAGCCGATGACGCCAAAAAATCACTTGCGATTGAACTGATCGGACTGCGTAAGATCGCCGCTGGCCAATCCGATGTTTTCGCGCTCGCGAAATCCGGTTCGAAAAAGGTTCAGCTCGCCGCCGCCAAAGCACTTGGTGAAATGGCCGACGCGGAACAGTTCAACTGGCTGGTCGAAACGATTGTCAAATCATCCGATACCGGTATTATTGATGCGGCGAAAGCCGGTTTGAAAACGGCTTGCGGACAAATTCAGGATCGGGAAGCCGCTACTGCCTCGCTCGCTAAAGGCGTCTCTGTTTTCAAAGGAAAGAAAGACCCTCGATCTCAATATCTGTTTGAAATGTTTTCCATTCTCGGCGGATCCGCGGCTCGGGACGAAGTCTCCCGCGCGGCCATGTCCGACGACGTCGCGTTCCGCGATCAGGCGACTCGAGTGCTTGGGATCTGGATGGATCCCGAAGTTGCGCCGATCCTTCTTCATTTGGCCAATACGCCCGGCTATCAATACGCCAACAGGGCTCTGCGCGGGTATCTTCGTTTGGCCCGGCAATTCGCAATGCCGGCCTGGATGCGCTGCGCAATGGTCCGCGATGCAATGGCTTCCCCCGTTTTCGGCGCTAAAGAAAAAGAAACCGCCGATATTATTGTCAAGCAATACGGACTTGATCTGAAAAAATCGGAAACAGCCGAACAGAAAAAACTGCGAAATATCGAAATTATAAAAGCAATTTACGGTAAGCTGGACGATCCCGCGAAACAGAAAGATGTTACCGATAAAGTTCGTGACGCTTTCTTTAACGCCGGTACACTTACGGTCAAAATTGAAGGAGGTTACAACAAAGCGTTTGACGGCGACCCCGCCCCCAACATTTCGAAAATGATTCGCATTACGTTCCGTTATCGCGATACCGGAAAAATTCAATCGATCGATTTCCGGGAAAATTACGTTTTGAATCTGAATAAATAAGTTTTGTTTGCAAGACGCCTGCGTTTTTTTAGCGTCAAAGGACCGCCGATTGACATTGCGATCTGTCGATCCTTTGACGTTGGAACACCTCTCTTAATAAAACCGATAAAAAACCGGCAGTTATAAAAACGCTTGAAAGACAGACCGCCGACCGATGAATAATCCGCTGCCGGTCTGTTCGCGTTATCTTGTATTGCTAAAAGAAATCTTTTTATTGAATTAATTGTCAAATAAACAACGTTTCTGTCAAGATCTTTATTTCGTAAAAGTCGCCGTCAAACAGAAGAATCTTTTTTTATTTTTTTGCGTCTGATGATGTTTTCGGCGATTTCCCGGTTGCAGGCTTTTAAGCCGATTGACGCGATAAAATCGAGACAGTCGGAACAGGAATCGACAATATCCCCGGGATGATGCGCATCGGATCCGACGACTATTTTAATTTCTGGAGCGTATTTGACAACGAGATCCCAAAAATTCGGATTCGGATATTTCCAACGGGGCCCCTGATCGGTATCAAGGAGCCCTTTTCGAATACCGTTGGCATTAACTTCGAGAGGAAGACACAAATCGGAAGCGGTTTGGATGATGTCGCGATACATTGATTCAAGGTTCGGTGTCCAGTCGGGAGCCAGCTCCGTCAGCAGATCCGGATGCGCGAAATATTCAATAACGCCTGTTTCCATCAGTGACGTTGCCTGAATCAGATACAGAATAATCGTCTCCTCCCGGAACGGAAGGGTTGGTTTCCAAATTCGTTCGCCGGTCAAAGAATCGCAAATGAAATGAACGCCCCCGATAAGGTAATCCAAGCCGGCCTTTTCCAAAAATTCATCCCGATAATAAGAGGATCCGTATTTATCAAGATAATCAATTTCCAATCCGGAAAGAATGGTCAGATCAGGAAAATCAGCGCGCGCCTGATCGATCTCGCGGATATAGCCGGTCAGTTCAGAAAAATCCATCCGACTGGATTTGTATTCGCCGTCCGGAAAAGGACAGTGATCCGAAAAACCGAGAATTTTGATCCCGTTTCGAATCGCGTTTTGACAGTAATCAGCGACGGTTCCGCTGGCGTGTTTACAGCGGAAAGTATGTGTATGAAGATTAACGGTAAAAAAATCTTCGGAACGGTCTTTCATTTTTTTCGCCCCTGTTATGTCCGTTTTTTAAAATTACAAACGTTAACAGAAAATATTTATACTGCTCTCATTTTAAATTTTCTGCTATTTTCGCCGATTGACTTCTTGAATCAGCAGTTCTTCTGATTTTATACTGCTTTTATTTTAAATTTTCCGTCATCTTCGCCGATTTACTGCCTGAATCGGCTGTTCTTTTGACGTTATAACGGAAATTTCATCATGAAACCGGTATAAAACAGAAAAACAAATTGGACTTGTCTATTTTAGATCTTTTTGAAAATCTGTCCATCAGGTATTTTTCATTAAATAGTCAAGAGACCTTTTATACTTCCGACATTTGAAATTTTTCGTCCTCTCTCCCGATTACCTTCGTAAATCGGGAGTATTTTCAGCTTCGTTCCGGAAAATTCATTATAAAACCGGTATAGTAATTGAAGTATTACAAAATGAGAGATAAAAGACAATCAACATGAACAGTATACATAGTCCGCGGCTTGTTCAGGAGACCGGAATACAGATCTCCGTCGATTCGAAAGATCCATGTCAATTCGAAAGATCTCCGTCAATTCGAAAGATCCCCGTCGATTTGAAAGATCTCCGTCGATTCGAAAGATCCCTGTCGATTCGAAAGATCCCTGTCGATTCGAAAGATCTCCGTCAATTCGAAAGATCTCCGTCAATTCGAAAGATCTCCGTCAATTCGAAAGATCTCCGT
>CAZZEF010000104.1:0-2540 GCA_964652875.1 uncultured Planctomycetaceae bacterium | reverse complement strand
CGATTTGAAAGATCTCCGTCAATTCGAAAGATCTCCGTCAATTCGAAAGATCCCCGTCGCGGAAAATGTATTATGAATGACTCATGACAAATTTCGGCAAATATGGATCGATCGGCACTGCCGAAAAATCGGTGAACTTTATCGGGAAATCGCCCGAAAAGAAAAAAATGAACGATTCAAAATTGAAATTGGGGATCAATTGTTTCATCTCGCAGGTTTATGACCAGAAGTTGACCAGTAAAAACATGAACAATTTTTGCGAACAGATCAATCGACAACCGGGAATTGCCCCCCAAATATTTCAGCGATGAACCAAAAGTGTTTGTTCGGCAAACATTTTATTGCGTCAGTTACCGAACCAGACACGGACGCTTTCCGGAAAACCGTTTGGAACTTCTCCGGTCGCGAAAGAAAAACCGGGAATGTATTTTACTTGAAATATTATTCAAATACATAAACCAAACTTCTCGCGCCAGTTTTAAGTTCGTTCCGCGTCCGAATATTGACGGACATCCGCGATTCCCTCCGACAATCGAATCTTTATCCCGAACAAACAGCAAGTAGCGAATGCGGCTCCAAAAAATGCCGGGTCCTTTCCAAAAACAAACGCTGTTCCCATCAATTAATAGAATGTTTGCTTTCGTTCAAAGCGGCTCACAAGATCCCCAAAAGAGTGAAAGAAATTATAATATTGTCCGTTTTAATACTGAACGTAAAAAACGCGAAATGTTCAAAAAGCCAGGTTCAGCGGACTTGCGTTTTTTTATAAAGCAATGAACAGACAATACGCGGACTTTGTCGGGACCGATATCGAAAATTATAAAAATAATTTTGGAGCGTCTGAACTTTCTTGCGATTACCGTCAAAAAAAACAGTCATATTCGCCCCGTGATTGACGATAAGACCGGTACTGGGAAAAACCTGACCGAACCAGTCTCCTTTACGTTTGGCTTGAGTGCGCTGGGAAACGTCGACGGGGATCCAGCCGTATCCTTCCAAATAAAAATCGGACCAAATATGACAGCTGTTGTAATCGGTGTCAATGCCCGGCCGTTTACCTGTTAAATGACGGGCCGGTATTCCTTGAGCGCGAAGAAGCGAAACGAAAACGGAGGTCAGATTTCCGCAGTGCCCCCCTCCATTGCGCAAAACTTCGGACAACGGAATAAGATTCAAGTCCGGATCCCGGTATTGAAAATGATCCGAAACATAAAGATAGGCCCGATGCGCAAATTCAAGTGGATTCGAAGAGGCGGCATCCAGTTCGGCGGCTATATTTTTTATCCGCGTGTTTTTCGGATCGACACAATCGCCGGAAGATCCGGTATATCGCTGATAAATTTCGGATTTTTTATTATAAGGATGAAATTCCCCCAAACGCGACCAGTCCGCGCGGATATCATAAAGAACCGCATCGTATCTCATTTTAAAAGGATGAAAAGGATTATCAGGAGTAAATTGCAAAAGAAGATACCGGCTTCCATTTTCCGAGAAAGTTCGGAGAAGTCCTTCCTCCGGAAAATCAAAATCACTGATCTGCTGATATTCGTTTGTCTGCGGAACGGGCAGGGCAATAACCAGTGATTCCGGGTGCGTTCCTTCGATTTCCGCTTTGAATGACACTTCCATCCGAAACGGTTTTGGGTTCTCCAATACAAGAAGATTGTTCGATAAAGAAGTCGCCTTGTCAGAAAATTTCTGCGTTTTCTTTTTTCCGCGTCCTTTTTTCGACGACGAAGTTATTTTTTCCGTTCCAAAAGATCGATCGGGAAAAAGATCGAAATTCGAAATGCCGGAAAAAAAACCTCCTGCGCTCCAGGCGAGAAATTTTCGGCGATTCAGTTTATTGATGTCCATTTTTAATTACAGCACTTATGATTCTGTCTGTATTCGTTTTTTGTCGAACGAATTTGCGACCCGGACCTCTTTCCAAGGTCAGAACAGAAAAAACAAAACATATTTTATACTGCCGACATTTTGTCCCGTTTTTATATAAATTTTCCGTTCAAACGTCAAAAAACAACCGATTCACGCAGTCTATCGGCGGAGATGACGGAAAATAAAAAATAAAAGCAGTATAAAATTTTTCTCTCATTCATTATATCATATCGTTTGTTTTTTGTCAGATTAAAAATTTGTTTTTCAGGCAAAAGCGGGTAATTTCATTAAAAACGAAAAGGGAGATCAATAAAACGGTCAAAACAGAAGCTGAACGGCGTCCGGTCAAAAACAACTTTTCAAGTTTGTTTACAAGAAAATCTCAAAAATTTTGCTCTTCGTTTTGGACCGGTGTTATACTTGCCGCGTTTTTCCGTTATAATGACAGAAGAAAACGGGAAATTAACAACACGAACCGTATCGAATGTTTGTTTTATATTGTCAGACAGATTTCAGCGAAAACAGAGGAACAAAATGAAAAGGATCATCGCGCTTGCTTTAGCGTTGCTTATAATTGGTTTCAATCAACTTTCGGCCGCGGAACCGGAAGTAAAACTTCGTTTTAAACCTCTTGAAATAAAAGGGCTGGAAAAGCGGCCCGA
>CAZZEF010000103.1:10480-15494 GCA_964652875.1 uncultured Planctomycetaceae bacterium | reverse complement strand
GGCGTCAATGGCGGCGGTTGTTTTTTTACCGAATGCTTGGGGTCTTTTTTGTTTCGGAAATAATAACGGCGATTTTACTGCTGATCGAATGTTTTGGAGATTTGGGGGCAGGATCTGTTTGGATGATTTCGGGAATAACGCTGTCCATTGGAGCCGTCGTCGGATTGCTTGCCGGATTAACGGTCCGATTTGATCATATGGTTGCCGCCCGGCTGATCGATTCACGGTTCGAACTGAAAGACAGGGTTTTGACGGCGTTGTCTTTGAATCGGTCCGGACGGTCAGACGGAATGGCCCGTCTTCAGCTTGACGATACACTGAACGCGGTCGCGTCAATAAGAGTGTCGGAACTTGGTTTTTCCGGAAAGAAAAAGAAAATTGTGCCTTCGCTGATTTTGATGTCGGTCATTTTTGCGATTTGTCTTGCTTTTTCTTTTATTGAAAACAGATCAAACGCGTATACCGTTGAACCGATTCCGGAATTGGTTCGATTGACAGAAGAAGTCCGTCAGGAAATATTGGAGCCGGTTGAATTTGATTTACCGCGGACGAGCCCGAAGCAGGAACAGGATTGGCAAGAGCAGACGAATAAACTTCAGAAGAAACTGGAAGAGCAGGTTCAGAAGCTTGAAGAAAATATGGACGATCCGAAAGAGATGCTGGCGGCATTGTCCGAAATGGAAGAAGCGATTCGTCAAACACTTTCGCAGTTCGATACACAGACGGAAGAGCGCGCGTTATCGGATCTCGGTTCGGTTCTTTCCGAATCGGCGGTCTTGACCAATGCGGGTAAAGCGATGAAGGCGGGCCGATGGTCTGATGCGTCAAAAGAACTTCAGAAAGCCGATTTAGACAAAATGAATAATGAAGACCGCAAAAAAACATCGAGCCGTTTGAAAAAACTGTCAAAAGATCAGAAAAATAAAAATCGGCAAACGGACTCGAATCAAACGGAACGTTTGGCCAATTCAATATCAGCCGGCGATAATGGTCTAACAGGAAATTTATTGAAACAACTGTCCGATCGAATTGAGCGTTATTCGCTTCGAAAGGGTATTTGCCGATCGCTTCAAAAGAGACTTGCGTTCCTCTGTTCCTGCAAATCGAATTGTTCCGGATGTTGCGCAAATGGGCAAAACGGCGGACAGAAAATACAAAAGTCGAATAAGGGGGGTAAAAATTCCGGTAAGGGCAGGGCGGGCGATCCGCGAACCGGTCAGGATTCCAAACTCTCATCAACGCGAAGACAAAATCAACTCAACGGAATGTCGGGAGAAGGTCCTTCGGAAATTGAAACGCTTTCTTCCGATGAAGCGGCGGGAAACGCTGTCCGACCTTATTCTGAAGTCTATCGCGAATATAAAAAAAAGTCCGAATCCGTTTTGGAGTCGGAGCCGATCCCGCTCGGAAACAGACAAATCATCCGCCGTTATTTCGAGTCTATTCGTCCGCATGACAAGTCAGAGGATAATAATCCTGAAAAATAAAACTGTTTTTAGAACGGTCTTCTTTTATTTTTCGTATTGTCGCCAAATGACTTTGTCAATCAATCGCTCTTTTGATCTTGGAACGGAAAATTTCATAATGATGACGGTATAACCCTGTTGAAATTTGTTTTTCCCGGTTTTATAATCAAATACCGGTTCAACAGGTTAGGTGATGACAAGAGCGAAAATTATTAAGAAGTCGGTTTTATACCGATCCCCAAATGAATTTTCCGTTATAACGTCAAAAAAAACAGCCGATTCACGCAGTCCATCGGCGGAAATAATGGAAAATTTAAAATAAAAGCAGTAATATAAAATTTTTTGAAAGAGGTTTGTATGAAACGGGAAAGCGGAAAATTCATTTTGCCAATATTTCTTTCGGTTGTTTGCGCCGTTTTTCTTTTTGCGCCGCTTACAGTATTGCGCGCGGAAGAAAAGATCTCTTCCAAAAAAATAAAAGTTTTGGTTGTAACCGGCGGTCATCCTTATGACAAGCCCGCGTTTGACAAGTTGCTCTCTTCATTTCCGGAACTGGTCATTTCAAAAGCGGAACTTCCCAAGGATCGTGACCGTCTTGCGCCCGGATTGGAAAAAGAAATTGATGTTCTGCTTCTTTATGATCAGGATAATTCCCCTTTAACGGAACAGCAGAAACAGAATTTTATCGAACTCTTGCGCCGGGGAATCGGTGTTTTCGCGCTTCATCATCATTTGAGTGCCCATCAGGATTGGGATGAACATTTCGATCTGATCGGAGGACGTGATTTTTGGCAAAAGGAAATAAATCAGTTTCGCGGAAAAAAGTATCCCCGAAGCACTTTTATTGATGATGTTTCGATTAATGTCCAAATTGCCGATCCGAATCATCCGATTACCGCGGGAGTCAAACCGTTTGTCATTCAAGATGAAGCTTACGGCAAATGTCCCGTTCATCCGGACGTTCACCTTATACTTTCAACCGTCTGTCCGCAAGCGACTTTTCAAATCGCTTGGACTTGGAAATACGGGGCCAGTCCGATTTTTGTCAATATGCTTGGACATGGACCGTCCGCTTGGAATCAGCCGGAGTTTCGTCGGATCTTTATTCAGGCAATTCATTGGCTTAACGATAGTCGGAAAAATGATGACGGTCACAAGTTGTAAAATTCCTGTTCTGATGTCTGATAATTTGTTGATGCACGAAATCAGCGGAAGCGGAAAAAGAAAATATTAACTATAAGAAAATATAATATGACGGGACAGCCGCCGGTTTATTGGTTTATTTTTATAAATTTTCAGTCCTTTTTGTTATTGAGCGGAAAAATCTATTGCATCCGAGAGACCAAAATATTATAATAGATCTGATAAATACTGGAATAATATTTATTCAAGGGACGTTTCTTTTTGTGTTATTTCCCGGAAATCTTTGAAGATCAAGGGACGAACAGGGAAACGGAAATGATAAAAATGAAATTGGTATAAGGATCTGTTATTTCAAGTTCTTTGTAAAGAACAGAGTAAACGTTATACCGATTCCATCATGAATTTTCCGTTATAACGTCAAAAAAACAGCCGATTCACGCAGTCAATCGGCGGAGATGACGGAAAATTTAAAATAAAAGCAGTATAAAGCAGAAAAACAGCAGAGGCTGATTCAAGCCAAGAGTTTCTTTTTGCTCATTTGAGGATAAGAGAGTATATCGGTTCCAATAGAGAATTTCCGTTTTTATCGACAAAAGAACAGCCGATTCATGAAATTGCGGAAATTATAAAATGTCGGCAGAAAAATAGTGCCGAATTCCGTTTAGATAATTAAAAAGACAAGGAGATTTTTAATGAGAAGAAGTATTTCGCGTCGAGGTTTCCTGCAGACAGCCGGAGCGGTCAGTGCCGCGGCAGTTGCACCGATGACAGTTCCGATGGTTCATGCCGGAGAAGACAATACGATTAAAATCGCGTGGGTCGGCTGCGGCGGACGGGGAAGCGGGGCTATTCGTCAGGCTCTTAAAGCGGACAAGAATACGAAAGTGGTCGCTATTGCCGACGCGTTTGATGATAAAGTTCAGAAAGCAAAAGAAGGTCTTATTCAAACAAACGGCGATCAGGTCGATAAAAACGTTAAAATCTTCAGCGGATTGGACGCTTATAAAAACGCGATTGACTGTCTTGGTGACGGTGACGTTGCTCTTTTGACAACGGTATCGACTTTCCGAGCGCTTCATTTTGATTACGTTGTCAATAAAAAGGAAAAGATCAACGTATTTTGCGAAAAGCCGCTTGGCGTTGACGTCCCCAATTTGAAACGATTTGCCGCGGCCAATGAAAAAGCCAAAGCGAAAGGAATTCAGGTCGGAGTCGGACTGAACAACCGTCATTATTTCAGAACGGCGGAAACGGTTAAAAAGATTCAGGACGGCGGTTTGGGTGATATCGTTACCCTTTATGTTTACCGGCTTCAGGGACCGCATGTTCTTAGTTCCTGGGACAAGGGAAACGGTCAGAAATGGTCGCCACTTCAATTCCAAATCCGCAATCACTTCCTGTTTGACTGGACCAGCGGCGGTTTCATTATTGACGCGCTGATTCACAATATCGACATCTGCTGCTGGAGTATTAACGATTATCCTGTTGAAGCATTCGCAAGCGGCGGACGAATTGCCGGACAGGATGGCGGTTTTATTCGAAAGTCGAAAGATCAACTGATCGATTGCGGAGCGGTTGAATACATCTTTAAAGATGGTCGAAAAATGATGCTGCATACGAGAACGCTTCCCAATTGTTGGAATTTCTTCCAAGCCAATATTCAGGGAACCAAAGGCTGCGCGCAGCTTGGCGAGGGTGTTTCGGAACCCGGTATCTATTCGGGGTACGATATGCTGACCCCGGCCCGAAAGAATATTTGGAAGCCGGAGTCGAAACGAAATGATTCCTATCAATCGGAACATGACTGTCTTTTCAAGGCCATTCGAAACAATGATCCTTGGAATGAAGTTCAATATGCTATTGACGCTACCTTTACCGCTCTTCTCGGACGCACCGCGATGGAAACCGGAAAACGAATCAAGGCGGCTGATCTTTGGAATACGAAGAAAACGCTTGTTCCCGATATTGATCATTTAACGATTGACAGTCAATCTCCGGCGATGCCGAATAATGACGGTTATTTCTGGCTTCCCGAACCGGGCGTTACCAAAATGAACTGATTTCTTTCGTTTTGTATTTTAAGCCGATCTGTTTTTTCGTTTTGTTTCCGATTGTGTTATGAGAGTCGGAGGTTTTTTACCGCAAGACGAAAAAACAAATTGGCCGCTTATTTATTAACGGTAACCAATAGAAAATTGATAAGAGTAAAGTTGCCGTGTCAAAGCTAAAAACAACGGTTAATACGGTTGTTTAAAAATACGGGAAACTATTAAGACTTTTGCGATTGAGAAATCCGCGTATTGTCCTGGTCTTAACGGTAACCAATAGAAAATTGATAAGAGCAAAGTTGCCGTGTCAAAGCTAAAAACAACGGTTAATACGGTTGTTTAAAAATACGGGAAACT
>CAZZEF010000103.1:2661-10380 GCA_964652875.1 uncultured Planctomycetaceae bacterium | reverse complement strand
AAAAACAACGGTTAATACGGTTGTTTAAAAATACGGGAAACTTTTAAGACTTTTGCGATTGAGAAATCCGCGTATTGTCCTGATCTTAACGGTAACCAATAGAAAATTGATAAGAGCAAAGTTGCCGTATCAAAGTTAAAAAACAACGGTTAATACGGTTGTTTAAAAATACGGGAAACTTTTAAGACTTTTGCGATTAAGAAATCCGCGTATTGTCCTGATCTTGACGGTTATTAAACAGGAAAATTTTTGAAAAAAGATCCGTAAAGATAATGCTTGGTATTTTGGAGCAATTGTTTATTGGTCACTTCTGAACAGTCTGATTACGCTAATGAATACATACAATGGCATTTTGCTGATTTGAGGAATTGCAATATTAACGGGAGTACAAATAACAGTTCCTTATTTTAAATGGCGGAAGAAGAATCCATCGGAAAATGACTCTCTTTTTATTGGTTTTCTCATTGCAATGGGCGTTTCGGTTGTTGGTTTTATTGGCAAAAGCATCAGTCTTTTTTTATTGTCATTGTTTCTTCTGCCGGGCGCCTTGATTTTTTATTTTATAAAAAAGGAATTTATCGCGTCAAAATAATTTTCCAACGGTTCAAAATTTCTTCTGTCTTAGTCGGTCGAATTGAAATTATTTATACGCGTTGAAGTATTAGGCCGAGTTATTATTTTTTTGTCATTTACGCCAAGGGGATCGGCGATTCTTTTACATGAGAAAGTTAAATCTCTAAAAAGGGACCGGCTTTATTGTTGGTAATATAATTTATGGATGAAAGAGTATTTTTGGTTTAAAAATGAAACGAACGGACCTTTATTATCAAGAGTTGACCTCCGGCCTTGACGCTTGGTGTTATCATTCCGATCCGCCGCTTTCAAGTGTTCCGCATCTGATTTTTCCTTGTAAAAAGGAAATTCTCGGCAGGATCCTTTCTGTTACAGGCAGAAAAGGAATGCCGTATTATTCCGATTGTCTTGAAACTGGAATCGTTCAAGACGAATTTTGCGCAAGTGTTTTACAGAAATGGAAAACAAGTGAGTATCAAAAAAAACTCATCGGCGACGCTTGGGAGGCTATCGGGGATGACTTCCTTGTTCTTGACGCCTGGACTCCAAAAGAAAAACTTCAACGATTAAGTAATATTTTAGAAAAACAAAATTCAGATGAACTTTTGCTTGCCGAACTCAATGAACTGCATTGGTTCTTTCGATCCGCTTCCCAAGAGATCAGTGCCGCCGTTTTCGTTGTTCGATCTGCCAATAAATACTGGATCGAAACGGTTCAGGAAAAATTCGAAAATCTCGGCATTAAATATACCCGTTTCATTCGTCAAAACGGACACGATGTTCTGATGTACGATCATTAAAGTTAAAGAAAAAGGACGGTGTTCCCTGTTCTGTCGAAAAAAAATTCCCGAGCGATTGCGAAACCGTCAATTCAGTTTTGAATGAAACGCCAATACGATTGAGTCCTTGAATCAAAAGCGCGTAATATCACTTTTGTTCTCCTTGAGACGGACGATTATATACGGAATACGGACATTATATACTGTTATATACAGACGTTATATACTGTCCGTATTTTCTGTTTTCATTGACTGTTCCTCATAATCAACCGACACACGTTCGGCATTAAAATGAGAAAAGACAAAACAGGTCTGCCGGAAAAATAACGACAGGCACTCATCGTCTTGAAAGTGCGGAGATCTGTTGAAAATTCATGTACGCGAAAAAAATGAAGAACAACGCAATGAAGAAATTCTGCTGCATAAAACAGAAAAATGCAATTGAACCCGCGAAAATAATGGAAAGCCAAAGTGAATTGATCAAGCCTTTTTGAGGATCCAAATGAATGAATATTTCCCGGGCAATTTGTCCGCCGTCCATCGGATAGATCGGAAGAAGATTCAAAAAACCCCAGAAAAAACTCATAATAAGAAAGCTGTATAAAAAGCAGCCCATGAAAAACTGCATTAGAGAACCGGGCGATTCGATCCAAAAGTAAATGTCCTCAACCATCAGATAAGGAATGGGAAATCCGCCCAATTTGTCAAAGCCCAAAATTGGAACGCATCCAAATAGAATAAGAATACCCGCGATCAGCAGGGCGGAAAAAATCTCGGAGGCCGGTCCTGCAAAACTGATCAGAACGCGTCCCCAACGACCGGGAATGCGTCGGTAAAACGGATCATGAAGCGTCCATCCGCCGAAGCCGAAAACGACCCAGGGACGCGCGCCGAATATTTTACTCAAGACAAGCGCGTGCCCGAATTCATGAACGAGAAAGGTCAGAAACCAGGCCAGACACCAAGCAGTCAGCGCAAGCAGACGGGTACGCATATCGCCCATCTCCATTCGAAGAAAAGGCGAAAATAGTACCGCGAACAGCCAGAAAAAGGGCGTTATTCGAACCGGTATTTTAAAAAGTCTGAAATTAATGTCCCAGCTGGAAGGGATGGTGTTGCCAGTATTAAACATCTTGTTTTTGATCCAGTTTCTGCCTGATATCGAGGGCCTTAAATTTTGGTTCGCCAATTTCTCTGACGAATAATTTTCCGATCCCCGGAGATGATCGGGTGATAATATGAAAAATTCTTCTTTTTGTCTTGTCAAATGATCCGCGGACGGATCCGTCTTGTCTTTGCCTGGTTCTGTCCTTTCGTCCGGTCAACTTCAATTATAATAATGTCATTTGATTGAACGAAAGCCCTGTAAAAATTTTGCGATTGAATCAGCCGCAACGGTTACAGGACTTGCGATCCGGTCGACTTTTTCAAGCAGATCGTTCAATTCTTTTCGTTTTGCGGCAAGTATACGGTCATCTGAAAGCCAGCGGACAAGATCCTGAGCCGCTTCCGAACTGCAATCCTTAGCCGCCAGATATTCGGGAAAGACCATCAGATGACGATCATGATCCGAAAGTTTTGACGGCGCGGGCCATTGACTGTCGGAATAAAAAGGAGACTCATCTGTTTTCAGATCCGCCGCGATTAAATTGGTCAGTGTAATGTATTTTACTTTGATAAAAAATCGCGCGGCCCAAGCGGCCGGTTTTGTAATTCGATAATAAATGACGGTCGGGCAGGCATTGGCCAGCAGTTCCAGCGAAACGGATCCGGAAACGGCCAGACAGCTGTCGGCGGCCTTCATTAACTCCTGCGTCCGTCCGACGTAAACGGGAATATCGGCGGCTCCTCTTTCCGCAAGAAAGGATCGAATTCTTTCCCCCTGACTTTCCTTGTAAGCGGCAATAACGGGAAAAATATCAGGCAGATCCGCCTTGACTTTTTGAATCGTTGACCATTGTTCCTGAATATTGTTTTTTACTTCCTGATCCCGGGAGCCGGGCAAAACAGCCAAAATTTTGCGTCCCTTCGATTCCTGTTTTATATTAGCAATAAAACAGGAATCCAATTTTCTTTTTCGGACACTTTCGAAAAAAGGATGTCCGATCAGTTCAACGTTGATTCCCCTGCTTCGAAACCATTTTTCTTCAAATTCGAGCGGACAAAGAACATGATCGATCAGTTTTTTCATTTTTCTGACGCGCCATTGAGCCCAGGCCCAAATTTGCGGGGGCATAAAATAGATCACCGGAACGCCCGCTTTTTTGGCCTGTTTGGCGATGCGCCAGTTAAAGCCGGGAAAGTCGATCAGAATAATCGCGTCCGGCTGTTCCGTCTGCAGAAAGAGCTTTACTGTCCGCAGACAATGCAAAATGGTCCGTATGTTCAGCAGGACGGGGATAATACCCATTACCGCCACTTTGGTCAGTGGAACGAGAATTTCGCATCCGGCCTCTTGCATTGCGGGGCCGCCGCATCCGACAAATCGGGCGTTCGGAAAACGGTGTCGCAGCTCACGAATCAGATTCGCCGCATGCTGGTCACCGCTGGGTTCTCCTGCCGAGAAAAAATAAAGAGGAGATCCCGTACTCATTTCGACGGACTCGTTTTCAAGGCGTCCCGATAACGGATCACCCGATCTTTGATCGACTGGTCTTGGGTCTTTTCAAGAACGGCGGTCAGAGCCTTTTGGAAAAATTCCGGATTTTGCTTGCGAAGAAAATCATGATGCGCCAAATCGGCAATTGCCCGGCAGGCGTCCTGCCCCAATTCCGGATCGGTGATAAAGGTCAGAACATATTTGCAGATCTTTATATCGCGAACCGATCCGCAGCGTTGAATGATCAAATGTTTTTCTTCAGGCCGCTGCGCGAGATCCATTGCTTTTTGGAGCCGATTCAAACGATCTTCATTGGAAAGAGCAATGCCTGTCGCTTCATCGGGAAGCGTTATGACACGAACGAAGCCGCGAAGACATTGGACACGAACCGCCTGCGATTCATTGGCATTTTGAGCCAGCGACCAAAGAGTATCCGCAACGGTTGCGTTCGGCCAATTCGTCAGAGCGCGGACCGCAAGTCCCCGATATTCCGGTTTCGCCGTATTGTCAAGATATTCTTTGAGCTTTTTCTGGGCCTGGCTTCCGCCGATTCGACCGATAAGTCCGATCAAAAGCGCCGCGTTGTTGTCATTCATAAGAGCAATAACCGGAGCCGCGTCTTTATCGCAAAGTTCAGCGATTCTTTGTTCCGCGCGGTCCCGATCCTTCCGGTCGGAGATCAGGAGAAGCGTTTCGATGAAGGCCGGAATATCATCGGAAGAGGCGATTTTTAGCGCTGACTCCAGCAGATCCAGGCGTTTTTCGCAGTTGGTTTTTTTTATTCGAGCCAAAATGGTCGGAAGTGCCGCTCTGATATTTCTATTCGCGGAAACAACGGCGAACGCTAAAAATTCACTCTCGTCTTCTGTTGTTTTCAATGTTTCGGCAAGAGTACTGTCCAATTGTTCCGAAACGAATCGGGTCAGAACAAGGATAACAGTATTTCGATGCGGTCCGTTAAAGAATTTTCTCAATTCGATCATATCGTCAACGGTTCCCAGTTTTTCAAGAGCAAGAACAGCCGCTTTGACAACATCGGGATTATCGGAATTCAGTGCTTCAAGAGCGATTGGCCGATATTGGCGGTCGCCTCGAATGGTTAGTCCGCCCAAGGTTCGCGCCTGATCGTCCTTATTCATTTTGGAAAAACCGTCGATCCATTGCGCGCATTTTTTTTGAGTGACATAAGGAAGAGCCATTGGCAAAATGTTTTCAACGCCGACGCTCATATTATGTACTGTTTGCCGGATCATTCCCTTGATTTGAGATTTTTGCGGTTCTTCCGCTTTGTCAAAGGCGGCAGTCATGATCTTTAGTGCTTTCGGTGATCCGATCAGAGCGAGCGTTCGCAGTGACTCGTCCGCCAAACGGGCGTTTTTATTAAGAATAAAAACGGCGACCGCGTCCGCTTCGGAATCGCCTCCGGTCCATCCGAGCAGATGCAAAAGCCAAACTTTGGAATCAATTCCGGCGGATCCGGAAAGTTCCCGGACCATTGCCTGATTGGCCCGTCTCAGTTCCTGTTCCTTTCCCGGATTACTAAGAAGGCGCAGGACATAATTCATCCATTCGGTTTGCGCTTGCGCCTGTTTTTTTACTTCTTCCGCATTGGATCGATCCGCGGGGGTCATTCGTTTGACAAGATCCGCCAGATCCGGCATCGAATCCTTTAAGCTGCTTTTAACATCGGTGTTGCGCACTGTCTGTTCGTCGGCGATTTTGCCGGATGAGGATTGGGCGAAATTCATTTGCGGAAAACAGAACAGGACGATCATTAAAAACAGACCGCCAGAGACCGTTATCACTTGTTTCATAATAACATCCTTATATTAAAATTCGTTGAAAAAGTTCCTTCATTTTAATTTTTTCATTTTTAACAGAGAGAAATTCAGCAGTCTTCAAGAACATAGGGCCAGCGTTGGGGCCGGGAAACCATTCTTTGCGCTTGCGGATCGTTAATAAATTCGCTCTTATCAGGATCCCAGCGCAGAACACGATTGAGTTTATAGCAAATAGCCATCAGCTGACAAAATGCCGCCGCTCGGGACGCGTATTCGAAATCTTGAAAAGGCCGGAGCCGGTTGCGGACACAGTAAGCGAAATCGCTTCGAATATTACTGGTGCCTCCGCTGTATCGTCGGACTTCAACCGTTTTCAGCGGTTTGAGTTTACTTTTATGATGAATGTATTCGCCCTCGGTCCCGATAAAGTGAACATCGTGATCCTGGGCGTGTCGGAAGATGATCCCGTTTTTAAAAACAGCGCTTGCGTAAGGAGATCCTTCGTAACCTTGGGGGCGAATTTCAACAGGACCGGTACTGTCCAAACCTAAAATATACATGGCGCCGGCGAATTTATGTGCCCCCCAATCGGCGAGAAAGCCGTTTCCGTATTCGGTGAACCGCCGCCAGCCGCCGCCGTAACTCCCGCTGCAACGTTCCGCATTGTAAGGCGCCCAAGGGGTTGGACCGAGCCAGCGATCCCAGTCCATTCCTTCCGGAATCGGCTGTTCGGGAAGATAACAATGTTCCGGAGGATTGCCGACACCGATTAAAACTTCCTTGACCTGACCAATCGCTCCGCTTTGGATGATCGGAGCCATATAGCCGTAATCTTCCATAACGCGCTGACTTCCGCCGGTGCAGACGCGATTGTATTTGCGGGCGGCGTTTACGATTCGCCGTCCTTCCTCCAGTGTTAAGGTCAACGGCTTTTCGCAGTAAACATCTTTGCCCGACTTAATCGCCTCAATTGATATTTTCGCGTGCCAGTGATCCGGGGTCGCAATGATCACAAGGTCAAGATCCTTTTTCTGCAGTACTTCCTCGTATTGCGGAATAATTTGGCAGTCATTGTTCTTATAGATCTGATTGATCGACTTTTGGGCTCGTTCCGCGTGTGCCCGGTAACAGTCGCAAACACCGAGTATTTTATATTCGGGATCCCGGGCGAATCCTCCCAAAAGTTCACTTCCGCGGCTGCCCAAACCGATCATCATGGCGTTGAGCTTATTGTTGGGGGAAACGCCCTCGAATCCTAAAACGGTACTCGGAATTACGGTCGGTGCCGCGCAACAAAGCGAGGTCAATAAAAACGTTCTGCGGCAGACTTTTTTCTTTTTCATTGAATTCTCCTGTCCGGCAATTACCGGTTTATTGATGATCATTGAGATATTATTCTTCAAGTCGAAAAAACATTTCCAGCGCAGTCTCCGGACCGCCTCAAATTTCATATGATCTTCTGACAACAGACAGAAAAAGGGAAAAAGCTTTGATCTGTTTTGTTAAGGCTTCTTCACTTTTCCTGATCCGTTTATAATCCCTTCCTGACGACGATCGGAGGTCGCCGGTTCGGCTGGTTAAAGAAAATTTTTCAACGCTTGCCTTACTGACGAAGAATATTTTTGATCATATAAAATCCAATTTATGATCTGCAGGTTCCTTGATCTATTTTCCGTTTCAAGGTTTATATACTGCTTTTATATGCGGACCGTATAAAGTCCGGGTTAAACTAATTCCGATTGAATTTGATCTTTCCGCCGACGATTGTTTGAACGGCCTGTCCCTTAAGTGTTTTTCCGAGCCAGGGACTGTTTTTGCTTTTGGAATAAAGAGCCGATTCTTCAACGGTCCATTGGCGGTTCGGATCAATAACGGTAACATCGGCGTCCGCGTTGGGGGCGAGTGTTCCCTTGGGGATACCGAGAATACGCGCCGGATTGAGCGACATTTTTTCGATTAGCTGCGACCAGGTAAGCCGGTTGGAATC
>CAZZEF010000103.1:0-2651 GCA_964652875.1 uncultured Planctomycetaceae bacterium | reverse complement strand
GGGAAAGTGAGGTTTCAAGGCCAATAATACCGAAAGGCGCGATGGTGATTTCCGTCATTTTCTTTTCAGCGGAATGCGGCGCATGATCCGTTGAAATAACATCAATCGTTCCATCAATCAGACCTTGCAGGCAGGCGTCGACATGATCTCTGCTTCGCAAAGGCGGATTCATTTTATAATTAGAACTGAAGGAGCGAAGTTCTTCATCGGTAAGGGTCAAATGATGCGGAGTGACTTCAGCGGTAACATGGACGCCCCGTTCCTTGGCCCGTCGAATGGCGCTGACAGATCCTTCGGTGGACACGTGCATAATATGAAGACGGGCGCCGGTAATTTCCGCGAGTGTCAGATCCCGGGTAACCATTACGTCTTCGGCGGCGGCCGGCATGCCGCGCAATCCGAGCAGCGTTGAAATCGCGCCTTCATGCATGACGCCTCCCTTAACCAGCGGAAGGGATTCTTCATGACATAAAACCGGCTTATTGAACATGAGACAGTACTCCATTGCGCGGCGCATCAGTTCCGCGTCACTGATAGGGGCGCCGTCGTCACTGCAGGCAATAGCGCCCGCTTCGAAAAGAATGCCAAGTTCCGCCAGTTCAAGACCGGCCCGATCTTTGCTGATGCAACACATCGGATAAACATTGCAGTGATCCGCGCGCAGAGAGAGTTCATGAACAAGGGAAATGGCCGCCTGTGAATCAAGAGGCGGTTTGGTATTCGGACAGCAAGCAATAGAAGTGAATCCGCCGGCAACCGCGGCCAATGTTCCGGTTGCGATTGTTTCATCTTCTTCCTGTCCGGGTTCGCGAAGGTGAACATGCATGTCGATCAGTCCGGGAACGACTATTTTACCCGAAGCGTCGATATGCGTCAGTTCGTTCGGATCTCCCTGCCAAACCGCGTCTATTCCGATGATCTTGTCGTTTTCAATCAATAAATTCCCAACTTGATCGATCTTTTGGGAAGGATCGACAATTCTTCCGCTTTCAATTAACAGAGCAGACATTTTTAAATTCCTTAAATATATTTTTCGACAGATCTGTTTTTTCAACAGGGTCAATTTGAAAAAATTTTATTCGATAGGTCGGCAAGTCCAAATAATACCGATCGTGTTTATTCTTTTCTGATCTGATACCGGACGGAAAACCTGTTTCCGAAACCAGTCAAAAAATTGGGAAACGATGGAAGGAGAAAATTTTAAAATGCCGACTGTATGAAATCATTCTTCATCGAACATGCCGTCGACGAATTTTACCGGATCGAAAATGGAGATGTCTTTTTCCGTTTCGCCGGTACCGATATATTTAACGGGCAGTCCGACTTTTCGGCGAATGGCTACCGCGGCGCCTCCTTTGGCTGTTCCGTCGAGTTTTGCTAAAAAGATCCCGGTACAGTTGGCCGATTCGGTAAAATGCTTTGCCTGACTAAGTCCGTTTTGTCCCGTTGTTGCGTCGAGAACGAGAAAGACTTCATGCGGAGCATCGGGAATAAGTTTTCCGATTACCCGTTTGATCTTTTCGAGTTCGTTCATCAGATTTTTTTGAGTTTGAAGACGGCCCGCGGTATCGATAATGCAAAGATCGGCCTTGGTTTCGATAGCTCTTGAAACCGCTTTGTGAGCGACGGAGGCAGGGTCACTGTTTGGTTTGCCGGTAACAATTTCGACCGAAAGACGGTCGGCCCAGATCTTTAATTGATCGACGGCGGCGGCGCGGAATGTATCGGCGGCCCCGAGTACGATTTGGTTTCCGTAACCGCGCATCAGATTAGTCAGCTTGGCAATACTCGTTGTTTTTCCTGTCCCGTTGACCCCGCAGAAAAGAACAACGGTCGGACCATCTTGCGCGAACCGGATCGGTGCTTCTGTCTGATACATTAGAGCCTTGAGTTTTTCCTTAAGCGTTTCAATCAGTTCTTCTTGAAGAACAACGCGTCCTCTAAATTTTTTACGAACTTCTTCAACAACTTCCTGCGCCGCTTCGACGCCCATATCCGTCTTGATCAGAATTTCAAAAAGATCCTCAAGACATTGATCATCGACCAGACGTCCTTCTTTTTTGAACAGATCCCTAATGTCCGTATTAAAGACTTTGACCGTCTTGGTGAACGCGTTTTTTATTGCCCCGAATAACCCCATCGATATCCTTCTTTCTGAACCGATTGTTATATGATTTTTCTTTGCTGATTCCGCCGGTTTTGATCTCGGTCAATTGATTGTAAGTCAAAAAATTTTGATCAGCCAATGATTTTATCGAGAATACCGTTGAGAAAAGCGGTCGATTGACTTGAACCGAATTGACTTCCGAGATCAAGTGCTTCATGGATCAGAACCGCTTTCGGTGTTTCGCGGCAGAGGCTTTCGGCAACGGCCAGTCGGAGAATATTCCGATCCGTTTTAGCCATGCGTTCGATCGACCAGTTTTTGGCGGATGAAAGGATCTTTTCATCAATCATTTCCCGGTTGGCCAGTGCGTAAGCGGTTACATCGCGGACGAATTCCGCCAGTTGGGAGAGATCTTCCTTGGTGATCGGACTGTTGATCGTCAAGTCATCATTGACCGGTTCTTCCGAATCGGCACTGTCATAAACAGATCCATCGCAAAGTTGATTAAGTTCATTGTGAATGAATTCATCGCGAACTGCCGCGT
>CAZZEF010000102.1:1614-15516 GCA_964652875.1 uncultured Planctomycetaceae bacterium | reverse complement strand
AGTCGCGGAGTTGATTGACCGAAAAATCTACTTCTGCCATCGGCGCGATAAAAAAAGGGATCAAGTAATAACACAAAGGAGTAAATATTTTAATGAGTTATATTTCACGTCAGCAAATATTCAGACTTACCTTAATCGGTTTTATAACGGTATTAACGTTCGCCAGCCCTCAAAATGGTTTCGCACAGAATCTGTCCCCGTACGGGGCACATTCGCATATTTTCAATGAACGTGAATGGATCCATTTTCCAAAAAATTTCGATGTCATGAAGGAAGGAGGGCTTGGCTGGATCCGTTCCGATTTCTATTGGATCATGATCGAAAAACCGGAAGGAAATTGGGATTATTCCCAATACGACAAAATTGTCGAGGAAGCGGGAAAACGGGACATTCAAATTCTCGGTCTTCTTGGATACAACGTCCCTTGGGCGAAACCCGCTTACGATCATCCGGAAAAATGGACCGAATACATTACGCGTACCGTCAGCCGTTATAAAGGCCGCGTGAACTATTGGGAAGTTTGGAACGAAGAAAATGAGAGCAGTTTTTGGGGCAAAAAAGCGGATCCTGCCGAGTACACAGAATTCTTGAAAATTACCGCTGAAGCAATCAGAAAGGCCAATCCCGACGCAAAAATTCTTTTTGGGGGAACTATTGGAATTCCTTACCAATACATTGAAGACTGCCTGAAAGCAGGCGCGGGCCAATGGTTCGATATCATGAACATTCATCCGTATCGAAATGTGATGAACTCCAATTTCGCGGTCATGAAGTTTCGTAATGATATCGCCAAACTTCGAAAATTACTGACACAATATAAAGCGGGTGATTATCCAATTTGGATCACGGAAATGGGCTGGTCCGATCGTCAGATGCCCGAAAGCAATAATATACGCGGTTTTTTTGACGCATCCTTTAAAATTCTCAGTCCAAATAAGCAGGTAAAAGAAGTCGCGGTATTTCATGATCCTGCAAAATGTAATCTGTGTAAAGCCTCAAATTTTCAGATCTTCGCAAAATATCTTCCGAAGGAAACCCAACTTGTTCCGGTAAAAATTGACGATATTAAACAACTTGATCATGACAAAGTACCTTACATAATTATGCCGCCTTGCGAAGGATTTCCCCTTTCCTGTTTTGATATCTTTTATGATTACGTTAAAAGTGGGGGAACACTGTTTTTTACTTATGGCTTTCCCTGCTATTATCATACTCAAGTTCAAGGCGATCCGGATGTTCCGGCCAGAGAAGCCATTCCGTCGAAGTTTCGTCATAATTTCCGTTTGGATGTGCATGCCTGGTGGTTCGATAATAATGTTCCTAAAAAAACAGACAAAGTTTTTCCTGATCCAATGTTCACTAATATTTTTGGCTCATGGGAGGAAAATATAAAAACGTCCCTGTTTTTAGAATCAAAACATCTCAAGAAGGGAGATCGTTTTGTCCCGATTCTTTTAGGACAAACAGGCGATTTTACGGAACCGGTTGCCGGAATTTACCGTTTCAACAGCGATTTAAAAGGAAACATCGCGGTTTATACACTTAACGATTTATATACAACCTGTTACTCGTCCACAGAAGAAATTGAAACCTGTCTTCCGCAAACTTATCTGATCGCGATCTCGGCAGGAATCGAACGATTTTTCAATTATCAATTTCAGGCACGTGAAGATACCCCCTATGAACTTGAGGATCATTTTGGACTGGTTCATAAGGATCTTTCACCGAAACCGGCATATGTCGCGCTCTCCGTATTAACGAAAGCCCGACCGGCAGGTTCCGTTTCTTTATCAGAAAAAATAGAAGACAAAGGCCCGCTGCTCTTTTCCTGGAAACGTCCTGACGGGCGTATCGGTTGGGCGATTTGGAATCCAAACGGACCTGTTGCCGGACAATTGAAATTTAAAGGAAATATTTCCGAAGTATTTGACTGTTCAGGAAAATACATTTCGTTAATACCTGAAAACATCGAACTGACCGAAAAAATTCTTTATATCATCGGCCCGGAAGAGATCGACTTTATTTCCGATAAATGAGCTTTCAAAGTATCATTGGTGATACTGTCCTCATTTAAATTTTCAGCGATTCCGCTGATTAACTTCGTGACTTGCGGCATACTGTATTTTAAATTTTCTGTTCATTCAGAACAACAAAATAAACACAGATGCCTGTTTGACGGGGATGCGGATGAGACGTCCGCGTTCCCGTCCGGGCTGTCAAAAATTTCAGTTCATTCTTATTAAAGGCTTGCGAACCAATAGTACCGTTTTCGGACGCGACCGCTGAAAGCTTACAATGAAAACGGCACACAAATCTTTTCTGTTCAGGCTTGTATAATGTTTTTCCTGTTGTTATAATATCTTTAGGAATTCAATGATTGGCCAACGATAAATTGTTATTCTTTTGAGCCCCCTTTTTAATTGCGGTTTAGTTTGCAGTTATTCCAAACAATAACCAAGGACTCTCTTTTTATTATCGAATTCTCTTTTCTCTATAAACCGGGAAAAGAACAGGATATAAATGATTGACAGAATAAAAGCAGAAAACAGGGGATCTCAAACGGTCAGGATTTGTTTTTGAAACGATCTGATCTTCCGGAATACACCGGCTGTTTTTTCCGTTCATAAAACAGCGGGAATGGAATCGTTTTCATATTTTCAAATTGAATATTATTTTCGAAAGGTAAATAATGAGTATCAGTCTTGGAATAGATATCGGAACATCAGGGACCAAAACACTGGCGATTGATTCAAAAGGAGTCATTCTCGGATCGGCGGCGGCGGAATATCCCTGTTACGCTCCCCGTCCGCTTTGGAGCGAACAAAATCCGGAAGACTGGCGGAACGCCGTTGTCCAAACAGTTCGGTCTGTTGTCCGTCAGATCGGGGCCAAACCGGAAGACGTCAAGTCGATCGGACTTTCCGGACAGATGCACGGATCGGTATTTCTCGATAAAAACGATCAAGTCATTCGACCGGCGATTCTTTGGAACGATCAACGAACCGCTCGGGAATGCGCGGAAATTGAAGAAGCGGTTGGCGGTCGGGACAAGTTGATCGAGCTGGCAGCCAATCCGGCAATGACCGGTTTTACAGCTCCGAAAATTCTTTGGCTTCGCAATAACGAGCCGGCCAATTTCGATCAAGTCAAAAAGATCCTTCTTCCCAAAGATGAGATCCGGCGTTTTTTGACCGGTGAATACGCAACCGATGTCAGTGACGCAAGCGGTATGCTTTTACTGAATGTCAAAAAACGCTGCTGGTCTGATCAAATTTTATCCGCGCTTGGGCTCGACCGCTCCCTGCTGGCCGATGTTTACGAATCAGAAGATCTGACCGGACATTTAACCCGGCAGGCGGCAGAAATACTCGGACTGACTACCGAATGTGCCGTTGTCGGGGGAGCGGGTGACTGCGCGGCCGGTGCGGTTGGAAACGGAATTGTCCGATCGGGTATTCTTTCGACCTCAATCGGAACGTCCGGCGTCATGTTCGTCCACTGCGACAGTATGAAAACGGATCCACTCGGACGGGTTCATACATTTTGTCATGCTGTTCGCGGTAAATGGCATATGATGGGTGTAACCCTTTCGTCCGGCGGGTCGCTTCAATGGTTCCGAAACACCCTTTGCGCGGCCGCGATCGAAGAAGCAAAAAAACAGCGGCGCGATGTTTACGATATCTTGACGGACGAGGCGAAAGCGACTCCCCCCGGCGCAAAAGGACTCTTCTTTCTCCCTTATTTAAGCGGAGAACGCACTCCGCATGCCGACCCCAATGCCCGCGGATCGTTTATCGGCTTGACGCTGGCTCATCAGCGCGGTCATCTTGTTCGCGCCTTAATGGAAGGGGTTACCTTCTCTTTGCGCGAATCTCTGGCGATCTTTCTTGACGCCGGTGTTCCTGTCGAGGAGATCCGCGCTTCCGGCGGAGGATCAAAAAGTCTGTTCTGGCGCCAAATGCAGGCGGACGTCTTCAACCGAAAAGTCAATACGATCAACTCCGCCGAAGGACCCGCATTCGGCGCCGCTCTTCTGGCCGCTGTTGGATCCGGAGATTTTTCTTCCGTTGAAGAAGCATGTCAGGCCGCCGTTTCCGTCGTCGAAACAACTGAACCTTCTCCAAGCGCCAGCGAATTTTATAATCGGGCGTTTCCCGTCTATCAGGATCTGTACCAGTCCCTGAAAAACGATTTTAAAAAAATCGCCGATCTATGATGCGGAACTGAAAATGGGCAGCCGTCATTGACACGCTTTTCCTTGGCGGCGATCAGATCCTGATAAAAAATTTTTATGAAATAATTTATTCTGTCAGCATTTTATTTTTCACCGGTTGACTTCGTGAGACGATAGTTCTTCCGATATTAAACGGGGAAAACGTAACGGTTATTTTAATATTTTTACAAAGGACTTTTACTGCGATGAAAAAGAACCAAAAGCAAATGAATCGGCGCGTTTTTATTAAAAGAAGCGGCCTTTACGGATTGAGTACTGCCGGTACGGCCGGTCTGCTCAACGAATTTCTTTTAACCCGGAATTCAGAAGCGGCGCCGATCCAAGACGGGCCAGCCGACGCGCCCCGATTTTTGAAAGCGCTGCCGGTTTGGGCTGACGGTCTCGAAAAAGAAATGAATCGTACCTTGATCTTTACCGCCTCTTTGTCCATTGAAAAAAATCAAAACACCGATCTTGTTATTCTTAAAATAACCGCATCAACAATCGCCCGTATTCGTGTCAATAACCAATTCGCCGGGTATGGACCCGCCCGCGGACCGCATCATTGGTTCCGCGTCGATGAATGGAAGATCGGAAAATTTTTAAAGCCCGGCAATAATCGGATCGAAATAGAAGTCGCCGGTTACAATTGCAACAGTTATTATCTTCTGGACCAGCCGTCTTTTCTTCAGGCAGAAATTTTAAACGGCGGCCAGGTACTCCGCGCAACAGGATCCGGCAGCGATTTTAACGCGGAAGATCTGACCGGTCAACGTATTCAAAAAGTTCAACGATTCAGTTTTCAGCGTCCGTTCATTGAAGTTTACAATTTAAATAAACGGCCCGAATCGGTTAAGCTGACACAGCAGCCGAAAGTTAACTATCTTCCGCGCCGGGTTCCTTATCCCGAATTCGCGGTTATTAAACCGGCCGCCTGGCTGAAGTCCGGCAAGATCTCTCCGGTCAAGGTTAAAAATCCCTGGCGCAACCGTTGCCTAACGAATATTTCTCCCAAATTAAAAGGATTTAAACAGGAAGATCTCGATCTCGTTCTGTCAGATAAAATACAAGCGTTTGAAACAAAATTCGATGAGAACGCCAAACCGAAAACACCTGGCGCCCTCTTTAACGCGGGCGATGTTCAGATCGTTGATCTCGGCGCCGATTACGCCGGATTCTTTGCCCTGACCGTAAAAAACGCCGCGCCGGACTCCGAACTTGTTATTACCTTTGACGAAATACTCAACGATCAGGGCGATGTCGATTTTCTCCGACTCGGAACCTGCAGCGCCATTCAATGGACGCTTGTTCGGGGAAACAATTCCGTTGAAGCCTTCGAACCGCATGTCGGCCGTTACGCCAAAATACACTGCCTCAAAGGATCGTTCACCCTGACTGATTTCTTCCTGCGTGAATACGCCTATCCTCCGACCGAACGCGCAAAATTCTCCTGCAGCGATTCCCGTCTCGAAAAACTCTATCGGGCCGGTGTTTTGACCTTTCGCGAAAATTCCGTTGACGCCTTTACCGACTGCCCTCATCGGGAACGCGCAGGATGGTTATGCGATAGTTTCTTTACTGCCCGAACCGCTTTCGATCTGACCGGCATTACTGATGTCGAAAATGCTTTTTTTGAAAATTATCTGATCCCGAAACGGTTTGAGTTCCTGCCCGATGGAATGCTCCCGATGTGTTATCCGTCCGATCATTATGACGGCGTCTATATTCCCAATTGGGCTCTCTGGTTCGTCGCTGAACTGGACGAATACGCGAAAAGAAATCCCGATCGAACTATTGTCAACGGATTGAAAAACAAAGTCGAAAAGCTCATGAAATTCTTCAGTCAATACGAAAACTCCGACGGTCTTCTCGAAAAACTTCAAAGCTGGGTTTTTATCGAATGGTCGAAAGCGAACAGTTTCGTTCAGGACGTGAACTATCCGAGCAATATGCTTTACGCCGCCGCTCTTGATGCCGCAGGACACCTTTACAAACGGGACGACTGGATCCAAAAAGCGGCCAAGGTTCGAAAAATGATTATTAAACAGTCTTACGACGGAGAGTTCTTCGTCGATAACGCCAAACGCGAAAAAGACGGGTCACTCAAGATCACAAGAAACCGTTCGGAAGTCTGTCAGTATTTCGCCTTCTTCTTTAAAACGGTCACACCGCAATCGCATCCGGATCTTTGGAATACCCTTCTGGACAAGTTTGGACCGGATCGTGTTAAAAACGGGATCTATCCTGAAATTCATCAGGCGAATTCCTTCGTTGGAAATGTCGTTCGACTCGAACTTCTTTCAATGGCCGGCCGCGGCGAACAATTACTCGCGGAATCGGTCGCTTATAATGAATACATGGCCGATCGAACCGGAACACTTTGGGAAAATGACAGTCCGCGCGCCAGTTGTAATCATGGTTTCGCCTCTCATATTTGTCATGTCCTGTATCGGGACGTTCTCGGGATCTCCGAAGTCGATCCAATCGCTAAAAAGATCAAAATCCGTTTTCAAAATTTCTCCGGACTCAATTGGGCGCAAGGATGCCTGCCGATTCCCGGCGGGATAATTGATCTGCGCTGGGAAAAAAAAGACGGATCCATTGTCTACTCAATTAAGGTTCCCGATGGTTACACCAGCAAGGTGCAAGGTGCGGCATCTCTGCCAAAGATCTGTCCAACTAAATAAATATAATATAATCGACCGATAAATTCACTATGGAGCAGCACAAAGGAGGCGTTAAACAGAATCCATATAACGTATCGGACGAAATTGGAGAAATGATAAAACAGTATATTCCGGTTTGCGAAAACCATCATCGGCCCGGAGAGAGGACTGCTTCGAGTCGATGACCGAACGATGTTCGGCGCCTTTCTTTACGTCGCCAAAACAGGCTGTCAGTCATACGCAAAACGCGACCGGAATATGATCTTCTTCAACGGCTCACTTGCGATTCCAACATGGGCCGAAAGCCGATTTCTTTCAAAAACTGGGGGAGATCGAACTTTTAGCCTGTGACGATCAGATCGTGATCGGCTGGATATGACAATTGATGGATGGAGCCAGCCGACATGAGATGTAATTTGTTCGGACAACACTTAAAAACATTCCAATCGGCCGATCGGAAGTCAAGGCGTATCATCGACAGCGTCTTTGCCTTGACGCCGGTTATGTGAGAGATGAAATGTACCGATTTCATCATGAAATTTTCGTTATAACGTCAAAAGAACTGCCGATTCACACAGTCAAACGGCGGTGATGACGAAAGATTTAAAAAAAAGCTATTAGATGTAGCTAAAAGTGCAAGAGAATACCTTAAAGATTTCGGCACAAAGGATGCGACTGATACTTCAGGGGAAATGACTTTTTTAATTAGAGCAATAGAAAGACTGTTTGATGTGAAATGAATGTTAATCTATGTCAATTATTGAAAGAAGGGCACCTTGGAATAATTCATACTGGTATGAGTATGACATCCTTAATTGATTTATTAGGAATATACGATGATAAATCAATTAAGGGTTGTATTATTAAGTATGGATCAATTGAGTTTACCTTTTTTTCATTCCAACACGAGAAAGTGTTAAGTATAATTGGTTTGTACCTGGATACGCAATTATTGAGTATCAATTTTCCAAGCAGTATGAATCATAAAGGATGGTGGCCTGATTCAACAACAACTGATCATTTCTTTGCTACATATTGCAATTATAAAGGTATCAAAACAGTTTTATATGAACCGTTATCTTTTGATGATCAGAAAACACTAATTACCGAAAAGGGAACAGAAATAATTTTTAGAAAAAGTGGCAAAGACTATATTTTTGATAAGATACTTGTTAGTATACATAAATAGTCTTCTTTATACCAGTTGGTTAGTATCACTGTTACAGCATTGAAATATCACATTGTTATCGTCTGAAAGACGATAAAGAAGTTGAAAGATTCAAGGTAGATATGAAAAAATCTTCCTTAAAAGAATCCACAATAGATTAATAATGGAGGTTATCGCAATGAAATATACAAAGAAGACAAAGCAGCTTGCAATATGGCTATTATTTACTGTACTGGCGTTCACGGTTGCCATTGTTTGGGATCGGAGTACGCGAAATGAAGTATCGGCGACATCACAACCTGCGATAGCTGAAAAGAAGGCTCCTTCTGTTCACGGTAAGAAGATTCAAGATATCCAACTTGGCGAACGAGTCCTGGGTAAGAATCCGCAGGTGAATGACGGACTTGATGAATCGATATTAACTGAAGTTCCTCATGTTGGATACAATCTTCTCAAGAAGAAGCCGGATGGAACGAACAGTTTTATACTGCCGACATTTGATATTTTCCGTCTTTCCTCCCGATTGCCTTCGTAAATCGGGAGTATTTTCGGCTTCGTTTCGGGAAAACACAAGTGGAACCGGTATATTGAACTCCTGCGTCCGAAGAATTGGCTCGAAACAGAAAAAGTTGTTTTACGGGAACTCTCAGACAAAACAAATTAGATGGATAAAGAAACAAATAAAAACGGTTGTCAAATATTGGATATTGGGATGAATTCTGATCGTCCGGAACGAAGTATTTATACTGCTTTTATTTTAATTTTCCGTCATTTCCGCCGATTGACTGCGTGAATCGACTGTTCTTTTGACATCATAAGGAAATGTTCATCATAAATCAATTTATTAAATATTATAACAGATCTTTTGAGGTGTGTCCTCCATCTTGTTTCAGGTCCTTTTTTGCACGGATTCTGGGGACCACTTTACCCGGTTAAATACAAATTGGGAATAAAATTGACGCGTTCATGTTCCTTTTAGGCCCGCTTCCGTTGATCGTTTTGCTCAAATCAAAAGAACAAATGCCCAGTCAGAATCAGCGGACACGTCCTTGAACCGGTCCTGACGGGGAAAAATAATAAAATATTAACCGTTTATACACAATTTTATTAAAAAAAATACAAAACGGCTATTGTTTTTTCAAAAATTACTTTTTGCGGGTAGTTTTTAGGGTTTTCTCCGAAAAAAGGCCGCTGTCGGCTTGTATTCTTTCTTTTTTTCCGTTAATATATTTTATATGCTGCGATTTTTTTCTTTGGCTGAATATATTTGTTTTAATAAAATAAATCAGATGGGCTGAAAAAAGAAATCGATGCGATAAATGTACGGTCAACATTTTAATTTTCCGTAAATTTCGTTTTTTGACATCATAAACGATCGTTCTTTTGGCGTAAAACGGGAAGTTCATTATGGATCCGGTCTACCTGTTTTCAAAGTTTACCTGTTCTTAATTATTTTGGAAAGAGAAACATGAAGATTGAAAGTGTTCGTGATTACAAGGCAATGAGCAGTGTTGGCGCATCGATTCTTTTTGATGCGGCAATGGCGAAGATTTCAAAGGGGAAACCGTTCAATATGGGTTTGGCCACAGGCAATACGATGGTCACCCTTTATGAGGAGCTGGCGGCAAAGTTCAATATTGCCAAGGCGGATCTTTCCCTGTTGAGTACATGGAATCTTGATGAATACGCGGCAACGGAAAATACAGCTGTACCGCATGATCATCCGCTCAGTTACTGGAAGTATATGCATGAGAATTTATTCAGTCGTTTTTCGCCCGAACGCGGCTTTAAGGAAGAGAACGCACACTTCCCGAATCCCGCCTGTCCGGAGGAGATCGATCATGCGCTCGTCGCAGCCGGCGGTATTGATATTCAGCTGCTGGGGATCGGTTTTAACGGACACATTGCTTTTAACGAACCGATGAGCGAAGAGGAGATCACGACAGAGAACTTTGGCAATTTGCCGACGCGGGTTTTACCGCTTACGGAAGCGACCATTGAACAGAACACAAGACTGACAGCCAACGGTATCAGGAGTCTTATGCCGCGTTTTGCCGCAACGCTCGGCATGCGTCCCATTCTCAGCGCGAAACAGTGTCTTTTACTGGCGTGTTTTCCGGAACAGGAGTCCCAGCTGATAAAAATGATCGGCGGAAAACGGGCGACCCCGGCTCTGCCTGCCTCTTATTTACTCATTCATCCCGACAGTCGTGTGATCTATACGACTGACTGTATTAATCTTGGAGAAGTGCTGTGAGTTTGTTTATAAAAAATTGCAGACTTGTTTCGCCCGGTATTGACCGGGGTTGGTGTTCACTGCGCGCGGAATCGGATCGTATCGTCGAAATCGGCGAAGATCTCGTACCCGGCGTGAACGATGAGATCATCGAAGCTCAAGGATTAATTGCCCTGCCGGGTTTTATTGACATTCATTCGCATGGTCGCTCCAATGTTGATTTTTGCGATGCTTCGGCAAGCGCGATGCGAATTCTTGGCCGGGATAAACTTCAGGACGGCGTTACCGGTTTTCTTGTAACGACGCTTACAGTTTCCGCGGACACACTGCGCAAGGTCTGTCAGGAATCCGCGGCATACGCCCGGGAACCGGAGTCCGGCGCGACGATGTTGGGAGTGCATCTCGAAGGACCGTTTATTAACGCGGATTGCGTTGGTGCCCAAAATCCGGAATTTCTGCTCAAGCCTGATATCAAACTGGTGGACGAGCTTAACGCGATTGCTCCGATAAAGAAGGTTTCCTATTCGCCGGAGCTTGAAGGGGCAATTGAGTTCACACGGGAACTGGTCAAACGCGGTATTGTGGCGTCCGCGGCACATTCCTCCGCCGATTACGAATGTTTTGAAGAGGCACGCGGGGCGGGACTTACTCATATTACTCACTTTTGCAGTATGATAACGCCATTGCATCATTTACGGTTCGGAATGGTGGGGGGCGGACTGCTGGCTTCGGATGTCTTCGCGGAGATCATTTGCGACGGCATACACATGCTGGACCAAATGATAGATCTAATTGCCCGGGTAAAAGGGCCTGAACGTATTATGTTGATCACGGATTCGATGCGGGCCGCCGGATGTCCTGACGGTGAATATTCGCTTGGCGGACTTCCCGTTCGAGTGGCGAACGGTTGCGCAAGACTTCTGACAGGACAGATCGCCGGATCAACCTTGGTCTATTACAAGGGTTTTCAACGATATGCCCGCGCGTCACGACTTCCTCTTTGCGAGGCGGTCAGAGCAACGAGTCTCAATCAGGCCGAAAGCCTTGGGATTCCGGATCGGGGACGACTGCAAAAGGGCTTTATCGCGGACATTGTTCTGACAAACGGAAAACTTGAACCGCAAATCACCATTGTCGGCGGCAAGATCAAATGGCGTAAAAACATCAGCTGACACAATAGAGTCAAGAGAGGAATATCATTATGAAAAAAGTTGCTGTCGTCGGTTTGGGGTTCATGGGCCGAGTGCATTATGGAGCCTGGAAAAAAACGAAGGGAGCCAAAGTCTGCGCAATATGCGATTCAAATCTTGCGCAGCTCAAAAACGCGAAAGCGGGAAATCAGGCCGGAACTGACATGACCACTGATTTTACCGGTATTGAAATTTTCGAGGATTATGACACAATGCTTCAGACCGGAGGCTTTGATATTGTTGACATAACTCTTCCGACACCCTTGCATTTGACGACCAGTCAGAAGGCACTTAACGCGGGTTATCATGTGCTTTGTGAAAAACCAATGGCCCTGACGCTCAAGGACTGCGATGCCATGCTTGCGTCGGCGAAAAAAGCCAAAGGCAAATTTCTGATCGCGCAATGTCTTCGATTTTGGCCCGAGTATGTTTACATCAAACAGCTTATTGAATCCGGCCGGTATGGTCAGGTCAAGGCCGCGGACTTTTCCCGTTACGCGGCGGCGCCCGGCTGGAATAATAACGGCAACTCATGGTTTTTGGATGAGACGAAGTCCGGAGGTGTTGTTTTTGATCTTCATATTCATGACGCCGACATGGTGAACTTCCTGTTCGGATTGCCGCAAACGGTAACCAGCAGATCTCACCATCGCGCGGATGGTTTGACCGATCATTTTTCGACCATTTACGGTTTCCCCAACATGGTCATTACCTCAAGTGCCAGCTGGTCGATGCCGCCGTCCTATCTGTTCGGAGCGGAACTGAAAGTTGTGTTCGAAAACGCTGTTGCCGTCATGAACAGCAAGGCGAAACAGCCGCTCACCATCTATCCTGTCAAAGGAAAACCGTTTGAGCCCAAATTGCAAAAGGCTTCCGGTTACGAAGCGGAAATACAATATTTTCTTGCTCTGGTGAACGGAACGGCAAAGACACAGCCCTTGACCCCGGAAGACGCAAGATCCTCCATCCAGCTTATTTGCGCGGAACGGCGAAGCGCGATGACCAATCGAACTGTAACTTTAGCAAAAAGGTAATCTGACATGAAACCAAAAACCAAAACGGATAATTATAAATGGCTTCTTTTGGGGCTTGTGTGGGTAACGTATTTCCTTCAGCAGGGAACACGTCAAATGTATGGAGCCATGCTTCCTCAAATCAAGACGGATTTTTCGTCTGTCGGCGTTACGGACGTTCAACTTGGTTTAGTGGTGAGTACCTTTATTCTTGTGTACGCGTTTGCGGTTCCGTTCGCGGGAATAGCCGCAGATCTTTTTCGCCGCAAATGGGTTTTAGTGATTGGAACACTTCTGTTTTCCATTGGTATTTTTGTTTCCGGTTTCGCGACAACGATCGGACTGCTGCTGATTACTTACAGTATATTAAACGGGATCGGACAGAGTATGGTGCCTTCACCATCGACATCTCTAATCGCGCAGTTTCATACGGATACGCGTTCCACGGCGCTGTCCATATATCAGATGGCGTTATACATTGGCATAGTGATCTGCAGCTGTGTTTCCGGCTGGGTCAGCGGGCTTAGTCAAGGAAGCTGGCGTTGGGCTTTTCTGCTCTTCGGCGCCTTTGGAATCCTTTGGTTCTTTGTACTTTTGGTCTTTCTTCGAGACACGCCCGGCGCGGCGAAAAAGCAGGCGCAGGAGTCGGCGGACGAACAGACCGGGGAAGACACCGCTTCCCCGACCGGATCTGACGGATCCGCGTCCGAACCTTTACCCGCGGTCAAAAAGACAACATTCAAAGAGATCGTTTTTGCGGTGATTTCAAAGCCGTCGTTCATTCTTATGACACTCGCCTTTGGAATGTGTCTTTACGGCGCCAACGGTTATAAAACATGGATGACGACCTATCTTAAAGACACGTTTCCTTCGCTTACTTCCGCAACGGCGGCATTTCATTCGACGTTCTGGTTTTTTGCGGGCGCGCTGGCCGGTATCGCGGTGGCAAGCCGTATTTCCGACCGCGTTGCCAAAAAGCGGCCAAGTTTCCGTGTTGAAATGAATATTATCGGACTGACGCTCGCCGCGCCATTTGTTCTTTTGGTAGTCCAGGTTCCCGGACTTGTTGCCTGCTGCGCCGCCTTATTTCTTTACGGTGTTGCCCAAGGAGTGTATGACTCCAACTTTTTCGCTTCGATTTACGATGTCATCGAACCGCGTTTTCATGCGGCGGCAACCGGAATATTCTGTTGCGGGGCATTCATTATCGGATCGTTCGCTCCACCAGTGCTTGGCTGGATGCGTCAGCATCTTTCTATGGAGGCGGGCTTTTCATCGCTAGCCATTTTTTATCTTGCGGGTGCGGTATTCATCGTCATCGCGAGAATATTTTATTTAAAGAAAGATTTCGTCAAATAGTACTCCGTAAGACATAACAAACCTTTCCGGTCTATGTTTTCCCGATCTCTTTATCTG
>CAZZEF010000102.1:0-1604 GCA_964652875.1 uncultured Planctomycetaceae bacterium | reverse complement strand
TTATCTGATCTTCATGAAAACAAAGCCGGAGTGATTAAAAATGTTGCCCGAAAAAAAATCTCCTGTCCGATCAAAATGATCGGACTGGATGAAAGTCCGCTTTTCGAGAAATCGTTCTATACTGCTTTTATTTTTAATTTTCCGTCATTTCCGCCGATTGGCTGTGTGAATCGACAGTTCTTTTGACGTTGTAACGGAAAATTCATGATGGAATCGTTCTATAAGCAGAAAAAAGGGTTACAATACCGCCGGGAGTTTTCAAAATTTCGGGAAGTGCTATAATTTGAGATTGACAGACAGAGATACTGATTCTTTTATGAATTTTCCGTTCCGGAGTTAACCGCCGATTCTCAAAACCAACCGAAGGAAAGATCGAAAAACTTATAACAAGAGCAGTATAAAAGGCACGGAACAATATTTTGCCACAAAAAACATTCAGAACGTGTCTTTATTATTTCTACAACAACGGAATAACAGGCGGTTGGGAACGAATTCCCGCCATTTTTTACAAACGTGCCTCCGCGAAAGCATTTCTCGATTATAGGACAGGATTGCTTTTCCCACTCAACAAGATCCTTGTCGGTCCATGAACACCATAAATAATAATCAGGAAATTGAAATACTTCAAGAGATCAGTACGGTCGTCGTACATGAACGCGATATTCATAATATCATTGACAGTATATTGGATATTTTGAGTCGAAAAATGGAGATGCACCGGGCAACCCTGGCGCTTTGTCAGGGCGATATGCTGCAGATCGAAGTATCCCGCGGACTGGCCGATACCGAAAAAAAACGAGGGATCTATCATCTTGGCGAAGGCATAACCGGCCGAGTCGCGCTCTCGGGCGAATCTCTTTGCGTTCCTGATATCTCGAAAGACAAAATTTTTCTCAATCGAACCGGCGCCCATAAAAAAAACGAACATACCGCTTTTATCTGCGTTCCAATTATTCGAATGGAACGAATCGTCGGGACGTTAAGTGTCGAACGACCGTCTGCTGACCCCGAACAACTGGCGAAAGACAGAAAATTTCTCGAAATTATTGGAAATCTGGCCGCGGAAGCCGTTGCGGCCCGACAACTGGAGCAGGAAGAGAAAGAGAAACTTCAGAAAGAAAACGAATCGCTGCGTTCCAAAATCGAAAGCATCGGAAGTCCGGGCAAACTAATTGGAAACTGCCGCAGTATGCGAACGCTTTATGAACAGATCCGGCAAGTTGCTCCGACCGACGCAACCGTTTTAATTCGGGGAAGTTCAGGGACGGGAAAGGAACTCGTCGCGAATGCCATTCGACTGCTGAGTCCAAGAAAGGACAAGCCGTTTATAACACTCAACTGCGCGGCCCTTCCGGAAGATCTCGTCGAAAGCGAATTGTTCGGCCATGAAAAAGGATCGTTTACCGGCGCGGTCAGCCAGCGGATCGGACGTGCCGAAGCCGCCCATAACGGAACTCTTTTTCTCGACGAAATCGGCGATCTTGCCCCGTCCAGTCAAGTCAAACTGCTCCGTTTTCTGCAGGAAAAAACTTTTTCACGAATCGGCAGCAACGAAGAAATTTCGTCCGATGTCCGTATTATTGCCGCGACAAGCAGAAATCTTG
>CAZZEF010000101.1:0-15542 GCA_964652875.1 uncultured Planctomycetaceae bacterium | reverse complement strand
GCCGAAAATCCGGCTGGCGATTCTGACCGACGCGCATAACGCTTCCGCCGATGGGACAAGAGCGCTCTTTGAACATCAACTCGACTTCAATTATCTTGAACTGCGGGATCTCGGCGACCGCGCCGCCACCGACAGTAAAGGCGTTCATATCGCCGGCATGAATTACGATCTCCTTATTCTGCCTCCGGTCGACTCTGTTCCGAAAAAAAGTCTTCCTGCCCTGGCCAAACTGGCGGAAAACGGACGGCTGATCCGATACAAAAACGATCTGCCGCATCATACCCCAACTGCAATTCAGAAAAATTCCGCGAATAACAACCGTTCCGCGGCGGATCCCGTCAGCGCAACCGTTTTAACAACAGAAAAATCCGATACGGCGGCAATTCGAAAATCACCGGCGGTCGAAAACGACAACGAGCTTGTCCGTTTGATCGAAAAGAAACTTTATTTCGACTTGCGTCTGACTCCCGCCGCTCCGGAAATACGCGTTCGTCATGTCATTAAATACGGATATCATTTTTATATCCTTTTCAATGAAGTTCAAACGGACGTAACAGTAAAAATTCAAACGGCCGTTTCCGGTGACAAACGCTGGTGGGATCCGGTCACGGGCAATCTCTCCAAATACAAAGAGGAACCGATCCATTTCAAGCCGTTTGAATTAAAAATACTCGGGATTCTCGAAAAATAACCGAAGTCGTTACGAACTTGTTCGAAAACGATATAACGGCGGTCTTCCCAACGACCGCCGTTATTATATCGGTTCCATGATGAATTTTCTGTTGTAACGTCAAAAAGAACAGCTGATCCCCAATCAATCGTCGAAGCGACAGAAAATGCAAGCGGTATTAAAGCATTATAATCAATTAATAAAAAAGGAAAAACACCATGCGTCGGATCCTAATTTTAACTGCCGCGGTTTTATCGATTTTTTTCAGTGCCGAAAAAAGCCAGGCGGATCATAAAATCTCGTCAAACGGACAAGCTCTCATGACGATCGTTCTTCCGGACGATCCCCGACCGGTCGAAAAAACGGCGGCGGCGGAACTCAAAGAGCATTTGGATCTGATGACCGGTGCGGTCTTTAAAATTGTTTCTGAAAAAGAGTACCGTCATGGACCAAAACTTCCCGCTTTCCGGATCGGCGACTCTCCGGAAATCAGATCCCTGATTCCCGGCCTTGATCCCGAAAAACTGGGCTACGACGCGATTGTCATACAATCGGCCGGGCGAGATCTTGTTCTTTCCGGACATCCGAAACGGGGAACGCTTTACGCGGTTTATTCCTTTTTGGAAGATGTCCTGGGTGTTCATTGGTGGAGCGACCGCGAACGCTTTATTCCGAACCGTCCTGATCTTACAGCCGCGGAACAAAAGACCGTTTACGCTCCGAAACTGATCAGTCGGGAAGCGCATTACCGGGTCGGTTTCGACGGCATCTTTTCTGCCCGGCTCAAGCAAAACAATTCTTCCCGAACACGCATGAACGGCAACCGATCCGTCATTCCCCCCGAATTCGGCGATAATGATCATTTTATTTTTTACAAAGGACGCGGTTCGATTCTTCATTCGTTTTTTGAAATTCTTCCGCCGTCCATTTACTTTGAAAAGCATCCGGAATGGTACAGTATGATCAACGGCAAACGAACAGCGGACCGTTCACAACTGTGTCTGACCAATTCGGAAATGCGAAAGGAATTTGTAAAAAACGCGCTTGAACTCTTGCGCGCCGATCCGACGGCGAAATTTATTTCGATCACGCAAAATGACTGGCGCAATCCGTGTCAATGCGAAAAATGCAAAGCCGTCGATCATGAAAACGGCGATACCCCTTCCGGCAGTCTGATCACGTTCGTCAATCAGGTCGCCGAAGCGATTGAAAAAGAATTTCCTGATGTTTTCATCGAAACACTCGCGTATCAATACACACGAAAGGCCCCTTCAAAAGTCAAGCCCCGAGACAACGTCGTCATTCGGCTTTGCAGTATTGAGTGCGCCTTCCTCCGCCCGTTGGAAGACGATCCGCGAAACACTTCCTTTGTCAATGATGTCAGGGACTGGAGCAAAGCGGCCGACCGGCTCTTTATTTGGAATTATGTCACAACGTTTTCTTCTTACATGATCCCGCATCCGAATATGAGAAGTCTCGCCGCCGATCTGCGATTTTTCCTTAAAAACAACGCGGTCGGTCTTTTCGAACAGGGGGACGCCTTCTGCATCGCCGGCGATTTCGTTCTTTTTCGAAACTGGTACCTTTCCCGGCTTATGTGGAACCCGGATCTCGACGAAAAGAAACTTTTCGACGAATTCTTTCTCGGATATTACGGTCAGGAAGTCGGATCACTGCTCCAGAAATATTTGAAATTGATTCATGACCGCGCCTGGAAAACGGACATTAATCTCCGATGTTATTTTACCAATGTTCCGTTATGGATGGATCTGACTACTTATAATCAGGCGGTCAGGATCTTTGATCAGGCCGAACAAACGGCTCTCCGTCTCGAAAAGGAAGATCCTGTCCGGTACGTCGGACTTGTTCACAAAGTCCGGCGCGAACGGATCCCAATTGATCATATCGGACTGCTGTTTTGGAATCATTGGCAGAAAGAAGCCGCGCTCTTAAAAACCAAAGCGAATGTTCCCGCTGATCCTGTCCTCGCGGCCAAACAGCTCGTTCAATTCTGGCGCGAACTGCATGTCGAAACCTGGCGGGAATTCACAACCCTGCATCAGTTCAATCAGTATTGCGACCGTTTGATCCTCGACGCTCAAAAGAACGTTACAGACCGCTAATACATTCACGACCTTCAAAGTGTGAATTTTTAAACTGCCGACATTGAATATTTACGTGTTTTTCACCGATTGATTTTATAATTTGGATATTTTTGCGATGTTATATCGATTTCATCATGAATTTTCCGTTTTAACATCAAAAGAACAGCCAATTTATGGAGTCAATCATCGAAAATGACGAAATTTAAAATAAGGCAGTATAAAACGAATTGTTATAAAGAAAAACCGGTCAGTCTTGCCGAAACACCAGGATACAGAGAAAGAAAAGAGCCGCGAAGTACAAAAAATAAGGTTGACGCATTCCTTTGGACGGTTACCTTTAAAAAACAGGAATTTGCGTTCGATCTGACTCCCCCCCTCCTTTCGTATAATTTACGGTTACATTCTCATTTTTGTCTTGACAATTGGTATTTTTGTCTCTATAATAAAAAACTGCTGATTCAATAATTCAATATAATGGATCTTTGTTCATCCCTGAAATTCTTTTTTAGACGATTTTAGTTTTTCAATATTTTTTGAAAATAAATCTATTAAATGAATCTAACAATAAATTTTATGTAATACATACAATATTAATATTAGCGGAGATAATTTTAGATGAAGAAAAAATATTTAAGATTCAAAAATGGCAACTTTGACCAATTTCTTTTTAAAATCAGAATTCTGTTTTTTTGTATCATAACACTTTTGGGTACTTTTATCCAAGGCTCCGAGACGAATCAAACGTCAAACACGAAAATTCAAAAAGTACTGATGATTCATTCATTATCCATTGGTTACTCGCGATATTTTGGTTATTCTGACGGCTTTATTCAGACGATGAACAACTCTCTCTATCCCATCGAATTGACGAATATAGAACTTTCCGCACCTCTGGCCAAGAAATCCAATTCCAAAGAATACAACCGGGTAATATCTTCCCTGGATCCCATAAAAGAGAAATTGCTTTCGGGCGAATATAATGTGATCGTCGGGATAGGCGATGCCGCCTTTGATGTTATTAATATTAATATTGCCCGGAAAAATATTTCACCGACAACAATTATCGCCTATATTGGTTTGCCGCAGAGTGATGTTCCCATCAAATTTGAAAACCGACCGAATACAGTCGGTTCGATTGCCCGCAACAGACGGGTGGAAACACTGAAACTTGCCCGCACTCTTTTTCCAAACCGGAAGGATCTTTTGCTGATTTCCGATAAAACCCTCCGAGGTCAGGTGGTTGAACAGAAACTGGGAGAAGAGATAAAAAATACGGATATGAAAATGACCGTATTTCGGGCGGAGGACATGTCAGAAGAGGAAATGCTGGATCAACTGGGAAAATACACCGAAACAGGAATTGTTATTTATCATGACTGGAACGATCCGGATTTGCTTGGAACGACCAACGGTCTTTCGCATTATGTAAAAGTTGTCTGCGACATTGTCAACAAGCGGCGTATTCCTCTTTTTGTCATGCGGCGTATGATGGTACAACATGGCGTCATTGGCGGTGTATTATGGAACGGCTATGACTGCGGCGAAGAAACGGCGAATCATGTCATTTCCATCTTGGACGGAAAAAATGTCAGGGAGCCAATGTTTTTTGATGTTCAATCTTTTTCACTGATCAACTGGCCCATGATTGAGCGATACGGAATTAATCCTCACAAGATCCCCAAAGGCGTCTTTTATTTAAATAAGCCCGAAGATTTCTTTTCGAATTATAAAACGCCGATTATTTGGAGTACGGCCGTAATTCTGATTTTCTTCATTCTTCTTGTAACAATCATTCTGGTCCTTCTGCGCAACGCAAGATTATCCGCTTGGAACAATTCGATTTACACAAAATTGCCAATCCGATTTTTCGTCATTGACCGAAAAGAAGATTTTCTTTTTGCAAACGCGGGTATCGGATCATACAAGCCAAAAACGTCCGTGAACTTGGACTGCCGAAGTATGAGGAGATCTCCTCGATCATCAACAGTGTATTCAATACCGGCGTAATGAAGAGTGTTGACTTTGAACTTGACGGACAGATCCGAACCTCTTTCTGTTTTCGATTGCCGAACACTCTTTACAAACAGGACGCGGTTCTTTGGATTTCACAGGATACTACCGAACTTCAAAACACAAAGACCATCGCTCAGCAAAACGCGGCACGGCTTAAATTGACGCTTAATTCCATCGGAGACGCGGTTATCGTTACCGATGCCAACGCGAAGATCACCATTCTTAATCCGGTGGCGGAATTACTCACAGGCTGGAAACTTGAGGAAGCGACGGGTAAACATATTGATGAAATTATGTCTCTGATCAGTTATACAGACAATACCCCCGTTGAAATTCCTGTCAAAAGAGTGCTGGCAACGGGCAATAATGTCGAACTTGCCAATCATACCGACATCGTTTCCAAAGACGGTTCCCGACGTCATGTCGCGGACAGTGCGGCGCCTATTTTTGATATTGGCAACAACCTCATCGGAGCAGTAATGGTTGTTCGCGATGTGACAAACGAATACGCGAAACGCGATATGATACAACATCAGAATCAACAGATGAAACTCGCGTCCAATATTGCCAATATGACTTATTTCAACTGTCCCTGCAAGATCCCGTTCGAGATGAGCGACGCAGTTCCCGAAGCCTATTGGGGACATGATAAAAACGGCAAGTCTCTTTCCCTTGAACAATGGATCTGTCCGGAAGATCTTGTTCTTGTTAAAAATACTATTCATGCCGCCGAGGAAACAGATAAAGACACCAGGGTCCAATATCGTGTCAAAGGTTCGGACAAGACCCGTTATTTTGATATGACGATATTAACGAATCGGGCTCAAAATAATGATAAAAAGGAATTTTTCGGTATAATTCGCGATATTACCATTGAACAGGAACAAGATCTTCAGCTCAAAGAAGCGGTTGAAGATGCCCGCGCCGCTGATCGGGCCAAGAGCTATTTTCTCTCAACGATGAGTCACGAAATCCGCACTCCTCTGAACGCGGTGATCGGTTTCACAGAAATGCTTCAGGATCCCGAGATCTCCGAAAAGGAACGGGTGGAATTTTTAAACGCCATCAAGTTTGCCGGAAACTCACTTCTTACTCTGATCAATGGAGTTCTTGATCTTTCCAAACTTGACGCTGGAAAAATGAAGATCAACAAGACGGTTACTGACATGAGTAAAATGTTCAATGAGACCCTGTTGATTTTCAAACAAAAAGCGGCCGAAAAAGATCTGACACTCAAACTGGAATGTTCGGAAAAACTTCCCCTGTTAACGGTTGACCAAGCCAGAGTTCGTCAGATCCTTCTCAATTTGCTTGGAAACGCCATGAAATTCACGCATTCCGGCGGCGTTGTTGTCAATACTCGTTTTACTCCGGACAATGATGAAAAAGGAACATTTGTTTTCTCGGTTTCGGATACGGGAATCGGCATTTCTGAAGATTTTAAAGAAAAACTTTTTATGCCGTTCACGCAACAGGACGCGATCCGGGGCGGTAATCGCAAATATGAAGGAACCGGACTTGGACTTTCCATCTGTCATAAACTTTTAAATGTCCTTGACGGAAATATTTCCGTTGACAGCATTGAGGGAAAAGGTTCGACGTTCACGGTCACTCTTCGGAACGTGAGCTATGAAATCCAGACCAACGATACCGTTGTTCCGGCTCCGGCGCAGCGGCCGAAGAATGCCGACAAAGACGGCAGATTCCGGGTTCTGGTTGTCGATGATCAGCCTGCTAATTTAATGCTGCTGAACAGTTTGCTTCGTCGAAACGGTCTTAAATCCATTGCGGTTGAATCCGGCAAAGAGGCTCTTCAACTGCTTGAGGAAAGAGAATTCGACGTCGTTCTGACAGACCTTTGGATGCCGGAAATGAACGGAATGGAATTAGCGATGAAAATTCGCGAACGCATGAAAGACACCGATTTGAAAATATTTGCCATTACAGCCGATGTTGATGCCGATTCCAATTTCAAATTGGAGTTGTTCAACGGCATTATGCTAAAGCCGCTCAGCGGTGAACGGGTCAAAAGACTCTTGGAAATTTTGGAAAAATCCAAAGGGGCCAACGCTCTTCAGACCGGACATATGCTTATCAATGAGCTGTTAAAATAAATTCGCGGTCAGACCGGACTGTCCAACAGAATGATCGGACGGGCAACATTTTGAATTTTCCGCTCTTGCCGCCGTTTTATAATGCACCTATTTTATCTTTCCGACAAACCGTCGTTGGAAAAGAACACCGCTGAATTGCTTCGCCGCTTCGGTTACACCAAACAAGTCACCGTTTTTTCCCGATTGGACGACTTCCAAAAGGATCCAACAGTCCCGATCCTTGATCCGTCCGCATCAAAAGAAATACAATTCGTCACCTGCTGGCGTTTAATCGGATTCAAATCAACATAGATCTGTTTTTATTTTTTTCCGATCATTATCGCAGGCACAATTTTTCATTAATCTGCATTTATCAAAAGAACCTTACAGCAGGGCACGAAACAAACAGCGGACGATATTTTCAAAATGAACCAAATAAGCGGGAAACTGCGAAATTTCCAAAGCAGGACCGAAAAATATCCTGATCGCCTTGATAATATTTTTTTCTCAAAAACAAGAGAAAGCAATGACGTTTTCTCAGGGAGTTAACATTTTCTTGAAGGGTTAGCGCAATTCGGATCAAGAGAAATTCGAGTCAGCGGCCCCCTGAAAACGGATCAGTCAGAAAAAACGATCTTGTCCTTACTGATGGATGGAACAATCCGTTTTATTATCGTTCGGACGGTTTGTCCTGGGAACTTCTTTCTTACGGGAATGATTCAAAAGAGAGCGGTATCGGATTTGATGCCGATCTTTCGGTTTCGGACAAGCTTTTTCCCAATAAGGAGGAAATTTTCAACGCCTGTTGCCCAACTTCCCGACAGCTTTGGAACACTCGTGAATTTTGGAATACAGGTACAACGGTTTGGCTTTTTATTATTCTTTTTTTGATTATTCTTTGTTTTTCCAAAGTTCAAAGATTTGTCGAACAGAATACCGGTCCCACTGGAAAATATTTTTCAACACGATAACGGCAATGTTTATTCTGACATTTTTTCGCTTGAGTTTGTTATTGTCTCATTGATATTCAGGCTCACGGCGGACACTGATTTTTGAGTCGATTCCTGCCATTGCGGGGAGTCGATTCCTGTCATTGCCGGACCCGTATCTCATACGAGCCCATTATTAAAATTTTTCGCGATTTTTCTTGTGTATCGGCAGTTATTTATTATATTCTTTGTTTTTGTTTTGACCTTCGACGACCCGCCGCATTTTGTCTCCGCAATCGGTAACAAAAGCGTCAGCGCCGGCTTCAGAGTAAAAGACCGCCTGTTCCGGTTTGTTAATGAACCAGACAGAAACCCATAATCCGCCTTTTTGAAGCTGTTCGATAAAATGTTTATCCGCTATTTTTTGATTCGCGTTGATATTGACGCCAAAAAGTCCGAGTTTGTTCTTTTTCGCAAGAAGCGCGTTGACAAGATCCGATTTCTTTTCGTACCTTTTGCCGAAAATTTCATAACCGTTATCTTTAACCGAATACGAAACATGCAGAACGATCCTTACATCAGGATACATTTTTTTGATCTTTTGGAGTGTTTTTTCACTGAAATTGGCAACAATCACCTTGTTCCGCTTTATTCCGTATTTGCTCAAAGTTTCAAATGCCTGACGCGCCATTTCATCGGAATAATATTTAAAGTCGATAAAAAGAAGGGGACAGTTTTTTACAATTTCCAGCGATTCACGGAATGTTAGGATCCGTTCTTTATCATATCCGCCGACCGATTTAAAAACAGCCATTTTCAGATCTTCGTATTTTGTATTTTTAATCGGGAGATCTTTTCCGGTCATTCGTTTCAAATTGGAATCATGCGACATAACGATTTTATGATCCGAGGTCAACTGAAGATCCAGTTTAACACCGGGCAAACGTCGATCCATTGTCAACTGATAGGCAGGTCGAGTCCCTTCAGGAGCGTCAAACGCTTCTCCCCGATGCGCGATATAACATAAAGCTCTATCTTTATGATCGGATGATGCGGTCTCATTTCCGATGACCTGATTTTGTAATTTTGAACCGTTGATTAATAAAAACAGCGTCGCTAAAAAAAAGATTCCGCATGACTTATTTTTCATTTTTTCCTCTTTATTTTCACTTTTATACCGCGCCCATATAAATTTTCCGTCACTTTTGCCCTAACCGTCGATTAATGACGTGAATCGATCATTCTCATAACCCAGGAACGGAAAATTCATCTCAATGTCAGTATAATGACAAACAGAAAACGGAAGTCCCGATTCATTATCCATTTATTATATAAAAAAATTATTTCGTTTCAATTTATTCGCGCGAAAATAAAATTTTCCCAAATACATAATACCAAAATGAAACGTCCGTCAATAATATATTTACAAAAAACGATTCCGCGTTATATTTATTATTGTCAGCGAAAATTTTTCATTTTTTCCCCCCGGATCTCTGTTTACGAAATATTTTAACAGGAAAACCGTTCGTTTCGGGACAGATCCTTCCCTCCAACAGACAAAAAACATTAAAGATAAACAGAGTTGAACGATGAATAGATATTTATTTTACTTTTTGATCTTGGCCGTACTGACCGCCGCATTACTGGCAGGTTTGACTCTTGGACATTTTGACAATACATCGCAAGCCTATTTTATATTCGGCGCAGCGGTTTTTTTCATGATCGCGGTTTTGGGGATCGGACTGGTTCCCAAAGTATTGTTTCATTATCAAATGTATCTCAATAAAAAGATCTATCGCCGCGTTTCGGAAGACTGCAATATTTATTATAACGGAACTGATATTATTCTCTGTTCCTGTCATTCATCGGTCACGGGTTTTCAAACGTCCGGCTCGCCAATGATTCGAATTCCGCAAACAAGCGAACCGGAAGCAATTGGAAATTATGTTTTTGATTTTCTCGCATCTTCGCGCATGATTTCGGAAAAAGAAATGATGCCGGGCATAAAAGATCTTTTCAAACTCGCCGATTGCGAAGATGAAAAACAGATGATCCAAAACTGGAACTATCTCACCGTAACCAAGCCGCTTGAAGGGAGTCATTCAAACGAACTCGAAATAAAACCGGCGCATCGGATTTTGAAAAAAGGTGAGGATGATACGGACCGTTACGGATATGTATTTGATGAAGTCTCACATTTCATCCATCCGGACCCTAACACGAAATCGGTCGGCCTTGCCGTTTTGGATATAATACACTGCTTTTAGTTTTAATATTCCGTCATTTTCGTCGATTGACGACGTGAGCCGACCGACAGTTCTTTTGGCTTAACAACGGGAAATTTCATCATGAAATCGGCAGATCATCAAGATCCTGACGTTCCCAATTACCGCGGGATCTGTTTGCAATCTGATTCATTTACGACGGGTGCCCCCGTCTGTCCGACCGAAGCGTCGGAAACAACCGTCACTTTGGATATCTTTCTTTCGCGGCAATTATCGTAAGCGCGAAACGCCTGCGCCATAATGATGCCGGTAAACATACATCCGAAAGTATAAAGAGCGCAACAGAAAGCGGCTTGCGGTTTATCAGGGAAAAATTTCATAGCCAAAACAGTACCGAGACCGGCGTTCTGCATTCCGACTTCCAACATGAGCGCGCGCCGTATTCGACTGTCCAGTCCGATCAGTCCGCCTCCGAAAAAGCCTGCGGCATAACCGCCGAAATTTATAAAGATCATGGCGGCCAAAACCTTCGGAAATTCAGGAGGAAGATTATTAAAGAGAGATCTGTTTTTAGCGACAACAGAGGCAATGATCCAAATAATGGCAACGTTAGCGGCAATTTCGGCGACCTGTTCCGCTCCTTTTTGCCACCAGCGAAAACATCTTGATAAAGTAAATCCGACGATCACCGGCAGAACAACGGTCAAAACCAATGTTTCAATAACCGGCAGCAGATCAAGCTTTATTCCCTGCGTTCCGATCAGCCAGGTAATCGTTACAGGAACGACAATTGGAGAAAGAAGCGTTGCCGATGTTGTCAGTCCGACCGAATAACTAATATTTCCCCGGGCGATCATCGTCAGCATATTGGAAGCCATTGCGCCGGGCACTGATCCGACGAGAATTACACCAATAAAAAAAGCGCCTTCCAAATGAAAAATATGCGCAAACACAAAGGCCAATAGCGGCATTGATATATATTGAACCGCTGATCCGTAAAGAATTGTCGGCCATCGTTTACCGACATTTTTAACTTCGTCAATCGGCAAAAGCGAGCCAATCGCCAGCATCGTAACTGCAATAAGCACCTGCGAGAAAAAACTCTTGATCATAAACGGATCAAATGTACCGACGGGAAAAAGACGGTTCCAATAAAAAGCAAGTCCGCAAAAAAGCACCAGCCAAATCAAAAGATATTTCGACAAATATTTACGAATGAACGCCATTGAATAAACCTCTTGTTAATAATCAATCCCTTTTTTATACGATTAATATAAAATCTCATGAATTTAAGCTCATTAACTCTTTATGAACCGACGGATCTTTTGACGAGCGAATCGAAAATCTGTCATGTTCCCCGTATATTTTTTGGGTCAAGCTGCCGGATCCGTTCGGGAATCGGAATGATCTTTCCGCTATCGCTGACAGTAACAACAATTGTTTTCGCGACCGCCAAAAGAAGATCGTCCCGATAAAGTTCATAACGATGCTCAACCCGAACGGATGTCATTCGGACAATACTTGTTTTGAGGGTTAAAAGATCGTCATAAAATGCCGGACTTTTATATTCGCATTCTGCCTTGACGACCATAAATAATGTCTTGGCCTCTTCAAGATCGCGATAACTTATTCCGGTTTTCTCGCGAAGATGTTCCGTTCGACCCATTTCGAACCAGGTAAAATAGTTTCCATGATAGACAACGCCCATCCGATCAGTCTCCGGATAACGGACGCGAAACTGTAATTCTGTCGGTTCAAGCAAAGAGTTTTTCAAAATTTTTAAATTATCAGTCATTTGGGGTAGAAAAAAAATATTTGATTGTTACAATTTCAATAATTGAAATTCAGGTAAGGTTTTATATGGACAACATTTTAAAATTTTCCGCTCTTTCTGCCGATGGACTTCATGAACAGGTTGTCTTTTCGACGCGAAATGGAAAATTCATAAATAGAACCGATATTATTGTTCGTCATACCGTTTTTATTGGAATGTTTTCATTGTCCACTGGAACCGGAGGGCATTGCCGCCCGGCAGCTTTTGTCTATCAAGTCCAATGACTGCGGTACAAAAACGTTTCCGTTCGATCTGAAAAACAGGGGATCCCGATATTTTTCAGACCGAACCTCCCTGAATCTCAAAGAAATCGGTATAATAGAAACAATTAATGATCAAAGTTTGTATTATACATCAATGAAAAAATATTAAAAGAGGAATATTCATGAGGGCAATGGTAACCGGCGGAGGCGGTTTTCTGGGCCAATACATAGCGGAACAGCTTATGGCGCAAGGAGATCGGGTCCGAATATTTTCCCGGGGTGATTATCCTCGTCTTCGCAAGCTCGGCGCGGAGACGGTTCGCGGCGATTTGCGCTCTTACGAGGACGTTCTGACAGCCTGCAAAGGACAAGACGTCGTTTTTCATGTCGCCGCGCTTCCCGGAATCGGGGTTTGGCGTAAGCCTTTTTATGAAATAAACGTTCTTGGAACCTTCAACGTCGTTCAAGCCTGCCTTGATTGCGGTGTCGAAAAACTGATCTATACCAGCAGCCCCAGCGTAACCGATGACGGTCATCCGCAAGAAGGAATAGACGAAACAACCCCCTACCCTAAAAAATATCTTGCCTTTTACCCCGAAACCAAAGCAATCGCGGAAAAATTTGTTCTGAAAACAAACGGCCAATCCTGGTCCGAACAGGGCAAACGGATCCGCGGGCAGGAAGGTTGTCTTTTGACATGCGCGCTTCGTCCCCGACTGATTTGGGGACCTCGCGATCAAAGTTTGATTCCGCGTCTTTTGAGCCGGGCAAGATCCGGAAAACTGGTTCAAGTTGGCGACGGAACCAATTTACTTTCCGTAACTTATGTCGAAAACGCCGCTCAGGGACATCTTCAGGCCTGCGCCGCGCTCTCGGCAACAAGTCCCGTTGCGGGCTCCGCTTATTATTTGGCGCAACCGGAACCGGTCAATTGCTGGGAATGGATTAACAAAGTACTAAATATGGCTGGTTTGCCCTCAATCCAGAAAAAGATCTCTTTTCGAACCGCTTGGAATATCGGAGCTTTTCTCGAATTTGTCTACAAAATCACCTTGCAAAAAAGCGAACCGGCCATGTCTCGTTTTGTGTCTACACAACTTGCCCAGTCTTACTGGTTTGATATTTCAAAAGCTAAAAAAGACTTCGGGTACGATCCGCAAATCAGTACCGAAGAGGGCCTGTACCGTCTCGAAAAATATATTAAAGACAATCAGCTTTGATGAAGAACGTTTTAATGTTGCTTTATTCCCGGTTCCATTTTTTGTCCAAAGAACAAGTCAATTGACGAAAACAACGACCAATTAAACGATGGCCGCATAAAAACACACGATTATCAAATAACGTTATAAATATCTTGTTTCAAACATACGAATTTCAATCTTCAATCAACGTTGTATTATTCACACACAATATACTTTTACCGCTACTGTTATCTGTAATCTTTTCTATTTCGGGCCCTTTGTTTTATAAAAATTACAATATAATATTCAATATTAATAAAAAACTTCAATTCGTGACAGAACAAGTCGGTTGAACAACTTCCGCGCCTATGGTATAATAGAACCGTTTTATATATTATTTTTAGACTGACAGCAGTCAATGAAATAATTCAGACCTGTTGCCGACGGTTTTATGATTCCGTCCGATTGGGACAACTCAATGAAAAAACTCAATAAAAAACGTTTTGCGGAGATTGCGGCTTAAAATTACCGCAAATACATTATTTTATAAAACGAAACAACGGACCGATAACAATCTGAATGATTATCGTCCTTTTACGTTTTCCGAGAGGGATATGAATTTTTATCATAAAATACCGATTCGAACACGTATCGCCTTTCTGACTATTTTGGTTTGGCTTGCGGTCCCTTACGCCTATATTCAATACCTGAACGACAAGCCGGATTATTTGAGTTTCTGTCTTCGCGGCGGTTTGGTCATGTTCGTCTTTTGGCTCGCCTGGCCGGAGGTGGAAAAACTTCCCAAATGGCTGTTTTTGGTCCTTCCGTTAGCGACGGTCATTGCGATCTGGAGGCCCCAGTTACTGTTGCTGGCTATTCCCTTTTACCTGGCGTTTAAAGTCTTCAATTTTATTGTATTTAATATTTTCGCGCCGTTACCGACCGATAAAAATGAGTCCCGGGATCACCAAAACGAAAAATCACCGAAGGCAGAAAAGAATTCCCCCAAACGTTAACAGAGATACATTTTACAAATAACGAATATAACAAACAGACGAATCCGAAAATTGATTTTGGATCATAAAATTTTAGCAAAGGAAGCAGACAATGGAAGTTTATGAAGGAGTGGCCTGTACCCCGGGCGAAGGAAAAATCGCGATCGTTGTTTCAAAATTCAACCGATCAATTACCGACAACCTTCTTAAAGGCGCGCTAGCGAAATTAAAAGAATATTCCGTTTCGGACGAGAGCATCACCGTTGCCTGGGTTCCCGGCGCGTTTGAACTTCCGCATGTTGCGCAGCGTTTTGCTCTCGATACAGAATATCAGGCGGTGATCTGTCTGGGCTGCGTCATAAAAGGCGAGACCTCGCATGACGAACATATCAATCGCGCGGTCAGTCTTGAAATAGCTCGAATTTCCGCGGAATTTGGGATCCCTATCGCGTTTGGTCTCCTGACCTGCAATACGAAGGAGCAGGCGATTGCCCGAAGCGGAATGAACGAATCGGAACGGGACAAAGCGATCAATCCGACACCGGGCAACAAGGGAGCAGAAGCGGCTGAAGCCGTTTTGGAAATGCTTCATCTGCTTGAGATCCTTCCTCCTTTGGAAGACGACGAGGAAGAATTTCCTGCTTCTTCTTTTTCCGGAGAAAAATTTACCCAAGTTCAGGATACCGACAACTTTGTCAGTGATTTCGGAGCGGAGGACGGAGAGGATGAGGACGAAGACGGCAGCGAAGCCGGATGGTATATGCACGCAGGATCCGACCGGTCAGGACAAAAAACGTTCACCGGTAAAAAAGATTATGATCGTCCCAAAGACAAAAAGGACGGAAAAGGACACTTTCATAAGGGAAGCGACCGGCCTTACAAGGGCGGTTCGAACAAAGGCGGCGGTTATAAGGGCGGATCCGGCAAGGGACATTTTGGCGGAAAGAAACCGAAAAAATAATATCGATGGTCGGAAATTGGCAGGTCGGCGGTACCGGAAGATCGTTTGTTATTCGTTTCCAAATTAATATTCAAGACTGTTTTAATGTCTTGACGCGTTCCGGAAAGAGATCCCGTTTTCAAGGCGGAAAACGAATCGGGTCCGGTCCGTCGGCACCTAATTGGACCTGTTTATTTATCCCCTGTTTTTGACGCAAAATTGTCATTACGCGAAGAGAAGTTTTTTTATTTTGTAAACAGAAGGTATTTATGTCAAAGGAAAAAAAATCCGGCCGGTATCAGGCAAGATCGTTCGCTCGGCGGGTCGCTCTGCAGCTTCTTTATCAGGAAGATC
>CAZZEF010000100.1:0-15587 GCA_964652875.1 uncultured Planctomycetaceae bacterium | reverse complement strand
TTGACTTTTTCTGTCAATACCAATTCCCGGAAAATCAAGTGGAACCAGTATAAAATGACATCCCCATGAGAATGACCGCAGAGAGACTCATCATGGGCCAAAAAGGAAGATGCGATGATGTCCATGGAGAAAACATTGCTCCCCAAAGTATCGTTGCAGCGAATAAACCGAAATATAAATTTCTTTTTACCGAATTCATTTTTTCCCTTACATGATAAATGACACGATTAGCATGCTCGAAAAGAACATCTGCAGGAGAGCCGTTTTTCTGTCCAAATCATTGAGTTTTACGGAATCATTTAATGATTGCATCACCGACGCGGCCAACGGCATGGTCAGCAGCATTACAAGTACTTTGGGAGAAAGCAAGCCGCAACAGCAATATCCCCCTATTAAAAGATAGGGCGTCAGTATCAAAACACGATAAAAACGTTTAGCATTTATATCACCCACTAGAAGGGAAAAGGTTACAATATTAGCTTGGCGGTCATAAGACATATCACGAAGATCGTTTGCCTGTAAAATAGCGGTTGTCATAAATCCAATCGGAAGAGCAAGAAGAAATACGGGCAAAGTAAGAGATTTAGTCAGTACATATTCCGTTCCCATCGCAATACCGGGACCAAAAATTAAAAAGATCAAAAGCAGTCCCAATCCTCGATATTTCAACTTGTAATAAAAAATCACCGCCACAGTACCGATTAAACCAAAATACACGAGTTGCGAATCGCTTTTAAAAACAAGATATATGCCAAATAAAATCGCAAGCACCAATAATATCCAGCCGAACAAAAGAATCGTCCTTGGCAAAAAAATCTTATCCGGCAGAGTTCTTGACCCGGCTGTTTCCCAAGTATCTACTCCTTGTGTATAATCAAAATAATCACTGATCAGATTTCCCGCCATGTGGAAAAGAATGGTGCCACCGACAATAGCAGGAATCAAAGACCATTGAGCAGGCGACTCCTGGACATAAAGCCAGAAACTTACGACAATCACCGGTGTTACCGAGGCGGGAATAGACCAAGGCCGCGTTGCGATAATCCATTTTTTCAATTCACGAAACATAAACTTCTTTCTTTTTTGGGTTAACTCTCGCATTTTTCTATAGGTCCAAACTATCCTGTACTTTCCCCGTTTTTTGTCCTGGGGAATTTTTTGAAAAAATGGAAAAATTGATTCATCTTACCAATGAGAGGATGGAGTTAAAAAGGAACAGGCTTTCCTTTATAATAAAGAGAAACATGCAATTTTTCTTTCAAAGAAGGAGCCATGTCCCAGTCGTCATTATATCATGAACATGAGGTATCTGTCTATAGATACCAGTAAAAAAATTACACGAAGGCCAAACGTGCATACACATCTATTTACCCAAAGTTTTACAGTTTTTTAGGCTGATAATACACCTAAGTATTTAAAATATATATTGTTAGATATTATTTGTGTTTAATTTTACTGTAAGCTACATGACATTCTTTCATCATACGGTTGAATTGTTCACGACGTATGTAGACTGTATCAAACTGAAGACCGAAAACTTTTCGAACATCATTTTTTCGCTTTTTCTTGTCAAATTTTATTTGCATAAAAATGTCTTTTTACGGATTAAAAATCCCCTCATTATAACGGGGAACAGGTTCACGCACCTTCTGACTATTCAAACGAGAAGCTCATGTATCTTAAAATACGTTATCTGTGTTTTTTATTTGTCTTATACTTAATGTTGCGAATGTCTAAAAACATTAAATTTTACCCCGAGGTACCCACTGTTGTTTTATGTTTTGCGCCGTTATGGGCGTTTGCATAAGGCACATACCGATTCAGGGAAGTAAGAATTCCCTTGATTTCGATCATGGTTCCGACTCGACCGCGAAGAGATATACAGCCAGCCCCCCGTTAAGATCCCTGCTCCCAGTTACGTTCTGTAGGAGCAGCTCCCCTTATGACTCCCTGCCCCTCTTTTCTCGCAGACAACGTAATTTCACCCCGTGACTCCCCAAGCCGCCTCGTGTCGCGTTTCTTTCCCCAAAGTCGACCGGAACCCAAACTTGTCCGCCTCCCCTGCCTCGATGTTTACATTCACGCCAAAGAAGAATTCGACAGGCGACGGATTTTGTATTCCCCAAAGTACTGGAAGGAAAGCGACATCAAGGGTAAAGCGGTCCCAGAAGGCCGGACAGAACACTTCCGCGGTACAAGGCGGGTGACAAAACTGAAAAACCGGTTATAATAACAGTAATAAGGACAGTTATAATAACAGTAATAAAGAATAGTTTGCCATGCCAGGAATCAAGACAAACCATCAGTCCAAAAGCGAAGGCTGAAATCGCGTTGGAGTCGTTATCGGTAGTCCTCCTGGTCGAGAACTGATGTCCCTGGGTTGTTCCCTGTCGGGATACCGCTCTGGTGTCAGGCAACCACGGAGGAAACGTGAAAACAGAACCCCATAAACTTGAACTTTTGCACCGAAGTCTTCCGCAGGTCGCGATCGTCCTGCAGATGTCACTCAAGGTCTGCCGCGATATGTTCGACGGCATTATGGAATTCGAGCGGCTTTACGGACCGTGGCGACTCCACGTAATTGAAGGAAGACACGGCGAGCAGAACATCGTTCGCATGAGGAACTCGAAAGAGCGATTTGGCATTATCGCTTTTTCGGAAAGTCGCGAAAACATTGATATTGTACGCAAGGCGCGCTCTCCGTCAGTTCTTATCGATCCAAGCGAAGAAGACTGTTCAATATTTAATGGGAGAAACGGTCACCTGTTCGGGGTGGTCCGCTGTCAGACATACAGTGTTGGCGAAATGGGCGCAAGATATTTTCTCGAACGCCAATTCAATCACTTCGCCTGGGTTGGTGACGTTCAGGAGTTCAAATGGTCGATCGGGCGGCGCGAAGGATTTATCGACACGATTCGCAACGCCGGTTTCGACTGCCAGGTCTATCCCGGTCTGTCGCAAAGAGAACAGGAGAATCGAGATCTTGAAAGCAGGCGGCTGTGTCGCTGGATACGCAAGTTACCCAAACCGATCGCCCTTATGGCGGCTCGAGACGTGCGCGCCAGACAGATTCTGGACGCCTGTATTTCCGAAGGCATCTCCGTTCCTCATCAAGTGGCCGTGCTTGGGGTTGACAACGATGAACCTCTCTGCCGAATGACTTACCCTCCTCTTTCCAGCATTCAAATGGAAACGAAACGCGCCGGTTATCTCGCCGCTGAACTGTTACAGCAAATGACGACAAGCGCAAATAAAGAAACCGACCGGGAACGCACACGTACCTATAATCCCAGCTGCGTTGTTACCCGGACTTCCTCCGATTCGCTTTGCGTTACCGACAAATGGGTCGCCGAGTCGCTCGACTACATACGCTTGCACACCGGCCAATACTTCGGGGTTTCCGATATTGTAAAATTTCTGGGGATCTCGCGTCGCCAGCTGGAATACCGTTTTCAGAAATCGCTTCATCGTACCGTGTTGCAGGAAATACATCGATTCCAGCTTCAGCGTGTCTGTTCGCTGCTTCTTGAGTCCGATTTGACCATTGCAGAAATCGCTCCACTGTGCGGCTTCGACAATGAAGGCTATCTCGGCAAAGTCTTTAGAAAGTATTACAAACAGACAATGTCCGAATTTCGACGACGTAACTGTGCGTTCGCGCAGCGAAGTCAGGAGTCGTAACAGAACATATCGCTTCCGCATACCCAGACCACCTCAGCTGCGATTTTCTACCTGCGAGGTCCCGCAAAGCCACAATTACTTGTCCGTTGGAACGCGAATCGCTTTGCGCATTTTTACCATTCTATTGCGCATTTTTACGTTGACATCTTTTCTCTGCAGCATTATACTATGATGGTATAGGACTCTGTAAAAGTCCTACTCCCGATTTTTTTCGTTTTTGTTGGATCAAGCAAGATCGTTTTTCCTGTAAAGGTCCCGAATAAAACGTATAAGGACGCGCGGAATAATCGGTGTAACAAGGTTTGGCGTTATTGCGGAACTCAACAGGAGGTAAATCATGAAAACAGGAACTATTACGCTGTTCGGAAGGCGTCATGCCTTCACATTGGTTGAATTGCTCGTCGTGATCGCGATTATCGGCATACTGATCGCGCTGCTTTTGCCAGCGGTTCAGGCGGCCCGTGAAGCCGCGCGACGGATGCAGTGTACAAACAATCTTAAACAACTTGGCGTCGGGTTACATAATTATCTTGATGCGACTAAGATGTTTCCTCCTGCAATGTCAGGATATGATAATCTTTCCGAGACCGGTAACTGGTGTACTATTAGTTATAATGTTGCAATGCTCCCTTTCTGTGAGCAGGCGGCACGATTTGAAATGGTGCGATCTTATGAACAAACATCAGTACTCGGCTATTGGCCATCAGCGGAAAGCAATGTTGATTGTTACAAAGGTACAATTCCATATTTATGGTGTCCCTCCGACGCGATAGCTTCCACGCCATCCCAAGGGGGCGAAGATGTGCGTTGCAGTTATCCGGGCTGTTGGGGCGATTGGGTAACCCAATTTGGTGAAGAGTCCAAGACACGGGGCTTTTTCAGTGCGCGAGGTGAAAGTGGCAGTACACCACAGACTCGACGAATCACCGCCGCACGAAGCGTAGCGGAAATCGTTGATGGCCTTTCGAACACATTAGCCATATCAGAAACCTGTACAGCCGCTTCTGATTCGACCTATCAAGTCAAAGGAAATATTTTTTCCACAGCATATGCAAAGTACTCTCCTTCAGAATGTCAGGCACACCTAGACCCGACAGATCCACATTTCTTTACGCCGGGCAACAATAAAGTCGTAGGTACCCGAGGAAGAAGTTTTGTTTTTGGTGCTCCTGGAGCAACGGGGTTCTTGACCGCGGGTTCACCCAATTCGTTGAACTGTCGAAATAACAGTTATGCCCACATGGGATGGGATTTCGGTATCGGATCCGCGTCCAGTTATCATAGTGGAGGTGTAAATGGCTTGTTGGCCGATGGTTCTGTCCGGTTTTTCTCCGAAACAATTGAATGTGGTGATTCGACTTATGAATCAGAAGAAGTTGGTCCATCTCATTATGGTGTTTGGGGAGCTTACGGTTCCATTAATGGCGGCGAAAGTGTTTCATTGTAATCTCTTGATTAAAAGATGACAATGAACTTGAGTAGACCGGGACATTCCCGTTCAGCAGCGGCTTGAATTGTTTTATGTGTTGACCTGCCTCCTGAAAATAATTTCTAATCAATGCAGACCCAATCGTAATATATACTATCGTCATTTCATATGGATAATGTGTCCCGGACACCAGTACCGTGTCCACTTGATCATTGACTGTTGGACTAGCACAGCACATGACAGAATTGCCAGCGAGGGGGAGAACGTCCACATTACCGCAAAACGGACGTTCCCGCCTGTTTTTAATACCTTGGAACAACTACTATAAAGCGTTAAGTTAATGAAGGGAGGGCCACTTGAAAGCGCGATGGTAATTTTATTTAAGAAAGAAGGTAATGGCAGTTTAACCGTTTTTGTCCAACAAAACAGGGCCAATTTACAAAGGAACATTTTTAATGAAGAATAGACGAATATTGAAGAACATCCATTGGTACATCGTGTTAATTGTATCCATGGCGATTCTGCTTGCAGTCGGGTTGAACGGCAAAAAACTTTCGGCGCAAGAAAGCTCGCAAGTCAACTCTGAACCGCTAAGAATCTATTCCACTATGTATGACACGGCGGAACATCCGGATCACAATCGTTATTCCGTTACACCCCCAACCTGGAAAACATTCGACGGAAGAACACAATTTATTTGCCTTCGAAGTATTCCGGGTGATCCTGCGAAATTGGCGGAAGAACTCAACAGGTACCAGTCGAACGACCTAGGCCGGTTCATTTGGCCGTACAGAGACGCGATTTTTTTCAAACGGTTAGAGGAAATCGCCGACGAGATAAAACAACGCAATCTTTATCTTTTTGACATTTGGGGATATGTACCGGGCAACGGGCCATATGATCCCGACAAACCAGGCGATTGGATTCAGTTTCGGGTCGATCCGAAACAATGCAAAATACTTAAAGAAAAACTGGGCGATCACTGGCTTGGCATGGATAATGGAGAGCAGGACGGACGATATATTGGATCGTTTTCAAATCAGATCTATCCACGCACAAACAACAGGAATCTGGCGTATTTTCTGTTTCAACGACATTTTGAACAGTTGGGTGACGATCTTTGTAATCGATTGGCAACTCTTGTTTCATTGAATTTTGGCCATTATTTTTTAAAAGAGGGTGTATATACCCTGATAGGGGCGGAGGCGGCACAAGCACTGCCGAATTCGCAGGTTTATTATTCCTGGATTCGGGGCGCCGGTAAACAATACGGCGTTCTCTGGTTCGGTAATGCTTCTGTTTACAATCGTTGGGGGTGGAAAGACTTTTCGAAAACTGGCAAGCCGGATCAGTACGGGCCTGGCGCAACCAAAGGGGCAAGTTTGAATCTGCTCAAACGCCTGCTCTATTCTCATCTGTTATATAATTCGGCGGCTGTTGGTTTTGAAAGCGGCTGGTTCATTGGTGATCAATTAAGTCCGATTGGCAAGATTCAGCAATCGGCCAATCGCTGGTTACAAAAGAATGGAATGCCGGGAACCATGATCTCGCAAACGGCTGTTCTGACCGATTTTCAATGCGGTTGGTCTTTTCCTCGCCATCTTTATACAGGATTCACTTACCGCGTTTGGGGACGAATCCCTTATGAATCGGGCGATTATCTCACCAATAATGTGATGAATCTGATCTATCCGGGCTATCAGGATTCGTCCTATTTTCATGATGAATCCGGGTTTTTGACTCCAACACCATATTCCGATTCCGCTGATAATCTTCTTTCAGACGCACCACTTTGGCTTTTAATCCGTTATCCTCTAATAATTGCGGCAGGTAACTTGAACGGAAGAACTGAAACTAAAAACAAACTCCTTGATTATGTGCGGCAGGGAGGAAGGCTCATTTTGACCGCTGGTAATATTGCCGAATTCCATGAGCTGGCCGGTATTTCTGTTTCTTCCAAACAAAACGTCGATCCCAGTGAACCGATCCTGTTTTCAGACGGTTTGAAAGTCAGGGAAAACAGCCCTTTCGATCTTTATGGTTTGAATTTGCCCCTTAACGCGGAGATCCTCGCGAAACACAAGAATCTCCCTGTCGCCGCAAAAGTTCCTTGCGGAAAAGGCTTCGTTATTGTCTTGGCCTCCGAATGGGGAATTCCATCGAAAAGTACCGCTTCTAAATTGATTGATAATAAAACGGACAAGCATTTACTCAATCCGTTTCCAATGCTCGATCATGTTCGAACCGTTATGGATCACGAATTGAATCGCACCGTTTTATTTGAAGTCGGGGATGATCTCGGTTCCATCGTCTGTCGTAAGGAAAAAGGGGTATACACCATCGGTATTTTCAATAACGATTTCAAAGAAAAACCTTTTCAGATTAAATCCAAAATCGGTAAAATTGAATCGATTGAAGAACTGCCGATCGATATTTCCGAACGGTCGGAAATTGGTTTTCTTCCGGAAGGATTTGAAAAAACCGATTGTGGCAAGCACTCCGATAAAACAATCGCCGGAGTTGATGTCCGTATTTTCGAAGTACGCGTTCAGGAACAGAATGTTGTTGAGATTCCCCATAATATTCCCGACCCGAATCCGAAAAATCGTTTTCTCTCACTTCGTGGACATCGACCGCTTAAAGAACAGATCCTTATGCGTCCTTCCTTCTTTCAGTATTTTGATGGTGTGGTGATCGACTGGAAATATCTTCATGAACGAACCGCAGAAACAGTGAAAAAGGAAGCCGCGTGGCTGCATCGCCAGAAAGTTCGAATCGCGGTCGATTTCACTTCAGGAATGAATCTGTTTCCCGATTTGCGATTGGTAAAAAATGATATGCCGGAATATGAAAAGTCGTTACGAATGATTCGTGAGGTCATCGATAAAGCGGCCATTTGGAATGCGGAAACCGTCATAATTCGCGGTCATAATCCTCCAACCATTTACGACGAACAACAAGCGTTCAAGGATATGCGGGAAGCATATGCCTTTCTTGGCAAATACGCCCAATCGAAAAAGATAACGCTCGCCATTCGTATTGGTACATGTTATCCTCGTGATATCACCGAAATGAAGCAGGTTGCAGAAGCCGATCCTGATCATACGATTCGGTTTATTCCATCTTTGTCACATCTCAATGAGCTTTTCGGAATCAATCCGTCGAAAGAAAATTTGGATAAAACCGCTTTCATTCTAATGACCAGCGCTCTCAATGATTTGTTTAACGGTGTCTATTGGACTGAAAACGCGCCATTATATAAAGGGATTTCAGAAACAGACGCTTTTAAGATCATTCACAAATGTAAAGATATTCCCTTGTTCTTCGATGCGTTTTATGAAAATCAGGACGAAGAGTATCGGGATCAGATGTTCATCAAAAGTAAAGGCCTTTAACGAATAACGGGTTGGATCGTCGATAAAACAAAAATCGTAAATTTAATGAGCCCCGCAAAACGGAAGCGGACAAGAAGCCATTTTCGCAAACTTCTTGTACGCTCCGAAAAAATCGCAAGAGATGATTCCAGTAAATTCTTTTTGAACTTCGGCGGACAATTCGTTGTAGGGAATTTTATCGAATCACTGACTTCGACCGGCTTGTTAACAATTTTTCGGACTTGTTGGTCATTCAGATGAAAAGTTCTTGACATGTCCGTTAACGTCCATCGTCGGATGTACTATACTAAAGTTAGGGAGTTACGGCGTCCTTTCGCGTGAAGGGGTAATATCGCCGAGACCGGTTATTGATACCCATAATAGAACAGGAAGAAATGTAATGAATCGTCCCCTTGTTTGTTTCATTTTGTTACTTGGTCTCTCGTTAGGACTTTGTACACACTCTTTTGGCATGAATAAAGTTCTGACCTATCCTGCCCCAGTAAGTGAACGGACCAATAATGCCTATAGAATAACGGTCAATGGTCAATCTGTTGATGTTTACACCGCGCAATCAGAATATTTTGAAGGAGATTATTATTTCGCCAGTTTCGACTTTTCAGGAAAGGTGACAATAGAAATTACATCACCATTCCCAATGGATCAAACGAAACTTTTACCCGAACGCTTTGAGATTCAAACGAAATCGTGCGATAGTAAATCAATCGTACTAGAAGCGAATAAGCCGTTCCGTATCTCCGTTGAACCAAAAGGTCGAATCAAACCTCTTCTCTTATTCGGAAACGAACTGGAAAAAGATATACCGGATCCAAAATCTCCGAATGTAATCTATTTTGGCCCGGGAATTCATAAAACGGATATGATAACAGTTAAAAGTAATCAGACGCTTTATTTAGCGGGAGGTGCAGTCGTTAAGGGATCAATTCTCGCCAAGGGCGATAATATTGTCATTCGGGGACGTGGTATTTTGGCGGGCGAAGATTATTCCCGTTTTAAAGGACCGGGTCGATTCCCACTTGATTGTCAACAATGTAAAAACCTGACAGTTCGTGATATTATTATACGTAATCCGTGGAATTGGACTGCGACCACCTGGAATAGTAAGGACGTACTCTTCGACGGCCTAAAAATATGTGGATCACGAATGATCAATGATGATGGGATCGATCTGGTTCATACATCAAACGTTATTATCAGAAATTGTTTCTTCCGAACCCAAGATGATTGTATTGCCGTTAAGGGTGTCTATGTTTGCGAAAAGGGATATGAAGATCGCGGAGACGATAATCCCATTAAATACGACGAAGTTAGAAGGAACGATGCTCGCGAAAAGGGGTATGATTATTGCGAAAACATTCTCGTCGAAAATTGTCAATTCTGGACCGATTGCGCCAATATTTTCCGTATTGGATATGAATGCGAAGCAGCAGGCATGCGCAATATTTGCGCCAAAAACATTGATGTTTTACATTATAGCAAAGACGCTAATAAGCCAACCGACTATTGGGCCAACACCATTATTTGGCTCCAACCGAGTCACAATATGGTTATGGAACAATGTCATTTCGATCAATTTCGTATTTATTCTGATGGTTCCAGTGCTATTATGCTCATGGCACAACCGATGAGTTGCCATTATTCTTCCTTCAAGATTCCGAATACGGAGCCGGGTTTTTTAAAAAACTGCTCTATTAAAAATATACAAGTGGTTGGAATTCCTGATAACTTTAGCGGCATCATTCATATCGCGGGAAAGAGTCCAAAACACAGTGTCGATGGTTTTACTCTTGAAAAGATTACCTATTTTGGCAAACCGATTCTTAAGGATTCTCCCTGTGTCGAAATTGGTCCGCATTCATCGAATATCAAGTTTTAATAGGACATGGATCGTCTGTTCGCATCAAAGGTTCCTTCTATATCTGTCGGAACCTTTTTAATAGGAGTAATCATTCACGACAATTACGGAGAAACAAGGCGATCAGGCCAGGATAAGCGGCGGGCGGCAGAATCGCGAAGATAATGTTCGAGCATTTCGGTCAAGACTTCACTTTCGCAGGAGGAATCGACTTTAGCACCGCAAACTTTTTTGCCCGTCCGACCCATGTCCAACGTTTTTTCATTTTCCTTGTGGCCTGTTTCATCGCAATGAACATGGTATTCTTTTGAATTTCGGCGGACAATTCGTTGTAGGGAATTTTTTTGAATCACTGGCGTCGACCGGCTTGTTAACAATTTTTCGGACTTGTTGGCCTTTCAGATGAAAAGTGCTTGACATGACCGTTGACGTCCAAAGTCGGAGGTGCCATTATACTATAGCCAGGGAGTCACGGCGTCCTTTCGCGTGAATGGATAAAATCGCCGAGACAGGTTATTGCAACTTTGATGGAATTGAATAAGGAGTATATCTTGACACAGAATAGTTGGAACTGGTGGCCGTGTGAGTTATTCCTCGCATGCTGGACTGTATTCGCAGCGACTGCCTGTCTTACGTATAGTTCACACTTGAACGCTGTAGAAAACTCTCCACTTTCTTGGCGGAAACAAGTTGTCAAAGACTGGCAACTTCAGGAGAAGTATCTAAATCGCACATTTGAATCACCGGAAGCTCTAACAGATTTGGCAAAACGGTCTGCAACACTTCTGGAACGTCTTGAAGAAGAGAATTTTATCACACAGCCGAATCGGGACACCTTGCACAAAACACTTGCCGGACTTACCGTCGAACGAATCGCGAAAATGAAGCCGGGTGAAGTACGCGAGAATTATCTTGCGCTTCGCTGGACACTTCGAGATATTATTTTCGACAATCCTCTTGTCAAAGACACGCCGATTGTCTTCATGAAAGGCGACCGTTATATTTGGCAGCTGATCCACGAATATCTTTCGTTTTATTATCGCTATACCAATACAACGGGAGACGGGTTCTTTCTCCTGAAAACCCCGGGGAAGTCGTTTGAAACAACGCCTCTCGCGAAGGGCAAACTGCCGCGTGGCGTGTACTCGACACCAAGTCTCTCCTACGATGCCAAAACGCTCTATTTCGCCTATGCCGATTTTTCGAAGATTGTGCCCGAAGGAACGCCGCGAACGACTGAAAAGGAATTGATACCCGATTTCCGCAATTTCATCGACGAATATCTAAAAGAAAAAGAAGGTAAATTTCATCTTTTCAAAATGGATATTGCAACGGGAAACGTCGAACAGTTGACCACGGGACCAAACGACGATTTCGATCCGGTTCTGCTGCCTGACGGCGATCTTGTTTTCGTCTCGACGCGTCGCGGAGGTTTTGCCCGATGTGTCGGGCTTTATGAGCCGGTTCAAACGGCAACACTTCATAAGCTGCATAAAAACGGGAAAGTGCAATGTCTTTCATGGCACGAAACCGGCGAATGGAATCCTGCCGTACTCGCCGACGGACGCATCGTCTATTCCCGTTGGGACTATGTTGACCGCGAAGCGGCACGGTATATGAACCTTTGGGTGACTAATCCTGACGGTACCGGAGCGCAGGCTCTTTTTGGCAATTACACGGAAAAAATTGTCGCCGCATTGCAGGCGGAAGAAATTCCGGGTAGTAACAAAATCATGTTTCTCGGTTCAGGCCATCACCTTGCCGTCGGTGGACCTCTTGCCATTTTAGACCCAACGAAAGTGCGATATGATACAAAAACAGGTCAGGACATGCTTGATTGCATCGATGTCATTTCGCCGGAGATCGCTTTTCCGGAAACGCTCGTACCGGGCAATCCAAAGCTGGCTTACGTTTCCGACCGATACTATTATGGCCCGTATCCACTTTCGGAAGACTTTTATCTCACGTCGTTTAGTCACGATTGGAACGGCGGCTATCTTGCGCAAGATGGATACGGTTATCGCGGGAGTGGCGGAACGTCTTATACAGCCGGCAAACTTGGTCTTTATTACCGTGATCGGTTCGGTAATTTGGAGTTGATCTACGAAGACCCGAAAACAAGTTGCCGCTATCCGCTTCAGGTCAAGACACGACCTGTTCCTCGCCAGATCGCTTCGAAGCTGCCCGAGAAGAAAACGGAGTTCGGAACCATGGTTCTATCGAATGTAAACGAATCACTCATGCCAATGCCGAAAGAGCGCCCGATCAAGGAGATTCGCGTTTTCCAGATATTCCCCAAGGCACCGGGGTTTATGCGCGACGATCCCAAAGTGAGTCACGCGTTTGCGGCAAATTCAAGAATGTATCTCGGAAGCGTTCCGGTTGAGTCGGATGGTAGTGCGCATTTTCAAGTACCGGCTTGCAAGCCGCTTTATTTTCAGGCAGTTGACGCCGCGGGAAAAGCGGTTCGAACCATGGTCAGCGAAGTTTATCTTCAGCCGGGCGAGACTCGCGGCTGTATCGGCTGTCATGAACAGGCTCAAACCACGCAAAAGAATCTGACCGCGCGCAGTCTGGCGCTTGCCCACGCTCCTTCACAACTGGCGCCCGGCCCGAAAGGAACAAGGCCGTTTTCCTATCCGATTCTCGTACAGTCGATTCTCGACCGGTCGTGTGTACAATGTCACGATGGCAATAAGGAGTCGGCCAAACCGAAACTGACCGGTCAGCCGCAGGACCGATTCACCGTTTCCTACAACGCTCTCGAACCTTATGTGAGGTATTACGGCTGGGGAACGACGATTCACCGAATTACTTCCGAACCGGGTAAATCGGGTTGCGATATGTCGAAACTGACGAACATTCTCGACGACAAGAACCACAAGGGTAAAATGAACTTGAGCGAAGTCGACCGCCGCGCTCTTTATCTCTGGCTGGACGCGAATATTCCTTTCTACGGAACGGAAATCCCGGAAGACATGAAGCGTCAGCTGTGTGGGGAAGAAGTGACAGAACCGCATTTGCAATAACGAAACAGCATTTCGGGATATCTATTCCGGTTTCACTTGGTTTTCCGCTCTGTACGGTTTTGCGGCCCGGTGGTCGGGAAAGAAACGTTCAAAAAAAGAAAAACCGAAAGAGTCTGTTTTGGTGCGGGTTTGCGACTCGACCAAAAAACAAGTGAAAACACCTGAAAACCAAGACTCAAACGCTCAATACCCCCCTTAAGGGTGGTAGTTAATTTGGTCACGTGATGGTTGAAAGCCACAGAATAAGGGCCATAGGAATAATGTTAGATTATTTTGGGGTTGGTGAGAGACTTGGAGGTTTCTTTCAGAAAGTTGGTGTTTTAAATTACGTTGCATTATCACTTAATACTTGATTACGCTCAAAATGGACTACCAAACGGTTTATTAGCCACTTGATCCGATCCTATCCGCGACAGAGCCCGACTGTCGCGGTTTAGGCTTTCATTCGGAAAGTTGGTCGTCTTGGTTGTGCTTAGCGATAGTGGGGACGTGTTTGAAAACAGGTTGGTTATCGAGTTTTTGGGAGGACGAAGCCATCTGCCTGTTCTTCACCTCGAACGAATTTAACGCTATCTGATTGTCAAATATCAAATGGCCGATGGGAGCAGTATGCGCTTACGTCGAAATTTCTCGTATATTAATGTCTTGCGACCAATCATTTCTCGTGTTCATTTTAGTAAACACAATATGTCGTCCGGTTTTTGCGTTTATTCTTCCTCTGACTCTTGATTTTCAGGTGTCTGATCAACACCTTGAAAACATGCTGAACAGGTACAGGACTCATGTAGTTCATAAAAAAAAGAACATATCTCATTGTATTGTGTAACACATTCAGGTATTATGATACTATTTCCATCTAAAAATGTAAAAATAATACAATTAACTTTTGCAAGTCTAATATTACAGTTACAGAAGACAACAAGTCCTTCATTATTTGGTATTCGAGGCAATGTTACTTCTTTAAGATTACGATAATTTTCAAAAATTACAATATTGTTTCTGTTGCGAATACTTATTCCATCTTTATAAAATCTCCATAATTTCACCTTCGATATATATTTAATATTGTCAATGTGTTTTTCGAAGACCAATTTATATGTACAGTACAATGATATAGAAATAAATATTGTTATTATTATTAAAGCAAGAGCCGACGAAAAATTACCGCATTGAACCATCATTGTAATAAGGACAAGACTGGTTATCGGTATAAAGAGCGAAAATGTAAAAATCACCGTCATGGGAATTGAACATAATAATAAATGCAACCAGTTAATATCCAATTTTTCGCATTTCACAATATTATCTATCATTGTTTCAGTGTCCTGGTATATGAAATTAATTTATAAAAATATCCGTAAGGTTTTAGTATTTTGAAGTAAAATTCGCCAGCGGAGGCAGCGTTCCGGTCAGGCGTAACCGTTCACGGCGATTTTACCCTTTCACTCGAAAGGTTCGCCTTCTAACTTTGTCTGGAGTTTAGCAGAACAACCCGCCAAGTCAACAATTTTATTCTGGAATTAGCCTGAAAAAAAAGAAATTATCCAAAAAGTTGTCAATAATCAGGTCAATTCCAGCTAATTCACACAATAGGAAAGACCCAAGAGACATAAAAATCAGGAACCTTACAGCGACATTTATCGAACTAAAAGCAATAATCGCCGAGCTTACAGAAAAAGTCGCGAAGCATATGAAGAACTCGTCGAATTCCTCGAAACCGACGTTGTCAAATATTGTCTCGGTGTCACAGTTGTGGGACAAACGAAGAAAGCGCAAATAAGGTACTCAAAAGGGGCATAAACGTAAACTCGTACCGCATTTGATCCGGAACAGATTGATGAGGTCAAACAAACGACCTTGGACAAATGTCCATCGTGCGGTGGCGTTTTGATTCAAGCAGACAAGCCGGCGAAAGTCTATCAGCAAATTGAACTCGTCGAAAAACCGTTTCGCGTTACCGAATATCGCCAGAAATGTTACTGTTGTGAGCATTGTGGAAAATATCATTATCGAAAACGCCAATCGTAAGGTCGCCCATTACGGCAAGCGAATGATTCGATCTATTCAGGAAATGTTTTCGGCGATTCATTTACGCGATTCCATGATGGTCATGAAACGATAACGTCACATGTATATCCACAAAAAGAAATACTTGAATTCTCTCCAAAGGGGAATACCTGACGATAAAGACACACGAA
>CAZZEF010000099.1:0-15748 GCA_964652875.1 uncultured Planctomycetaceae bacterium | reverse complement strand
GAACGGATCTGTTCTTTCGGGACCGGAGACAGGAGGTCCGGAAAACGATCCGTTAAAGAAATACGAAGAAGAGTCGGAAAAAAGAAAAAAGAGTTTCGAGACACTTCTTGAATCGACCAAAGAGGCAGAAGGTCATTTTATCGAAGCGATGCGGTATCCGGAAACGGCAGAAAAAGCGCGAACAAATCTTGATCTTTTGCGGAGCTGGAAACGACAGCAAAGGGATCTTTTTGATCAGTCCGAACTTGATCATCGGAAGGCGGAACTTCCTCTTCCGAAACATTTGGAATGGTTGGAAAAAAATCAACGTTCTGTTGAAAGATCGCTTCGCGAAACAGATAACGGGTCAAGAGAAATAACCGATTATCAGCGGCTTTATGATTCGGCCGGAGTACTCGAAAATTTAAAAGGTGATTTTGATGCTGTTCAAAAAAAATATGATGAGTTGAGAAAAAAATCAGGTCCGGATCAAAAAGGGGCCGATCCTCTGTCCGCAGCGATTGATCAGGCAAAACTGGACGACCGCAACGCTCAAAATGCGCTTCGGCAATATAATCCGACAGAAGGAACCGGTAATATACGCAAATCGATTGAAAAGATCAATTCGATCAATACCCTTTTTAAGAGCTGGCCGAATTTGGTCTTCAGCGCTCTTGCTTTTCAAGAGGCGGCTGCCAAAGAAGCCAATGAAAAATTTTCTGAAAACAAAGATCAGATAAAATCCGATTCCTTATATAATGAAAAAACCTGGGAAAGCCGGTTTCTTGATCGTTGGCTTGCTTTTATGCTTGCTCAAGCACAAGAAAAATTGTCCAAAGAAAACAACGCGGCCAACAGTCGTCCGGACTCAAATATCGCTCAAATGGGTCCAGATAATAACAAAAACGAGATCGGCAAAACAAAAGAAGATAATAAAACTAAAGTAAAAATTGATAAAAATAAAACGAATGAAAATAAAGAGTTTCCCGATAAAACGAAACTGGAATCTGAACCGAAAATAGAAATCAAGGCAATTCCGGGATCAAAAACTCAAGCCCAATCCGCAACAAAATCGGAGTTACAGCAAAATGAAATAAAAAATAATGAGAAGATCAAAAACAGCAACGTTGGATCTTCTGAAGGTCCGATAAAACTGCGGCAAGAAACAATGCAGCAGAAAATCGAAAAATCAATGAAGATCGCTGTTAACGTTGCTCCCGATTTTCGGCGCGAATTGGATTCCCTTCGAAAATATCTTTCCGAAAAGAAAAACCGGGAGATAGGCCTGTCTGAAAACAAGATTCTGGATTATTTGAAAGAAATCGCGAAACCGCTTCAAGATCAGAACAAGGATCAAAACAAAGATCAGAACAAGGATCAGAACAAGGATCAGAACAAGGATCAAAATAAAGATCAGAACAAGGATCAGAACAAGGATCAGAACAAGGATCAGAACAAAGATCAGAACAAGGATCAGAACAAGGATCAGAACAAAGATCAGAACAAAGATCAGAACAAAGATCAGAACAAGCAAAAAGAAAATCAGTCAAAACAGGATAAGAAGGAACAAAATATTCAGACACTAATGCGCAAAGTCGAGCAGCGTCAGAAAGAGGCGGAAGAATTGAGAAAGGCTTATGAACTTTATATGCGTCAATCGGAAAAAGTTGAAAAAGACTGGTGATATTTTGATCGGACAGTTCTCAAATATATTTTTGATTGACCGCAATTTTAAGATATTGAATAACAAACACCAATGATAAAAATTTTATACTGTCAACATTTTTTAGAATTCCGAATTTTGCCAGTTGACATTGTGAACGGGCTGTTCTTATGATGTTAGAACAGAAAAATTTAAAAAGTGATCGGTATAATAAACGGAAACGGATTGAATTAATAATGCGAAAGACTCGGAAAATTTTATTTTCGGCCCGGTATTTAACCGAGGATCGACAGATGAAACGGATCGATAAAAATTCGTTAAAAATGATCTTTTGGTCGAAGTTGATTTTAACGCTGATGGGAACGTTATTTTGGGCAGGAGTTACGGCGGCGCAGGAAAAAAGACCGTCGATAAAAATGTTGGCCCAACCCGCGAAAATATATCTTGGCGAATCACTGCGTCTTCAATTTTTATATGATAATTTCGATAAACCGGTTCCTCCCGATCTCGGTTACCTTTCACCGGAATTTGAAACGGAATACCTTGGCGCGCAGGACCGAAGTCATTCGATGATAAGGATAATCAACGGAAATCAAACGAAAACAGAGACTCGGGGCATAACTTATGTTTATCGATTAAAACCTAAAAAGGCGGGTAAGATCCAAATAGAAGCTCCAGCGGTCAAAGAAAAAAATCAAACGGTCAAGGCGTCACCGATTGTCATTGAAGTGATTCCGCCCAGTGAACAGGAATTGGTCCGACTGGAGATGAAATCGTCGGTCGATGAAATTTATCCTTTGATCCCGTTTTCAATAACGCTGAATGTTTACGTTAAAGAACTTCCGGGTAAATACGGAGAATCGGATCCGGTTCTTTCACTGAACGGACGTGTTGATCCGACCTCGCTTTATTTGCCTTGGCTGGAAGATGACAAGTTGGAAAAAGGATTGGTTCCCGCCGAAAATTGGGAGGAATGGATCCGAAAATTCCGAAACAATCGCGGCGGTTTTATTATTAACAATATAAAGTTTTCAGATCCTCTTGATTTCGGTTTTTCTTTTTTTGACAGTCCGAATCGATCAATTCTTTTTCTTCCGCAAGGCGAAAAAACAGAACTGCCCGGCAAGGATGGCAAAAAGATCCGATATTGGAATTATAAATTCGAACGAACATTCCGCGCGGAAAAAACAGGAGAACTTGTTTTCGATCCGGCGACGCTGAAAGGAATATTCGCGGCGGTCGATGCCAAAGAAGGTTTAAAAGCGGAAACGGTCTATACTTTATCGAAACCGGTAACCGTTAAAATAAAAGATGTGCCTGTTCAGGGGCGGCCGGATAATTATATCGGTGCGTTTGGATCTTTTGACTGGTCCGCTTCCGTTGTTCCGAAAAAAGTTCAGGTCGGACAGGCGCTTACTCTTTCGCTGACCCTTCGCGGTCAGGGATCTCTCCTTCAAGTCAAAGCGCCTGATCTTGCGACAATACCGGCCGTTGCGGAGAATTTTAAAGTCTATCCGCCAACGGAAGAGATCAGCGACGGCAAAGCGGTCTTTACTTACTCGCTGCGCGCCATTAAAGAAGGCAAGTTGAAATTTCCTTCCGTTCCGGTTTCTTATTTCGACGTCAAAAATGAAAAGTACGTAACGCTTAACTCCGATCCAGTTGATCTTGATGTTCAGGGAAGTTCCGTTCTTTCTGAACATTCATTGGAAGTCAGTCGTCCGAATTTATTTCGATCCGGTAAAACATTGACGAGATCCAGCGAAGGAATATACGCTGATATTGAAGACGTGTCAGAATTGATCAATCAAAAAATAACGCTTGTCCAATGGCTTCGATCCCTGCTGATTCCTGCCGGTGCCGGTATTCTGATTTGGATATTCTTGTGCGTTTGGGGAAGCGGTACAATAGGATCCTTTCAAAAGAAGAGAGAACTGTTTTCGGAAGCCCGACGTTTGCTTACCGAAGGAACGGATCTGCTTGACCGATCGAAGTCCGTTCGATCAGACACAAGTGTTCGTCAGGCAAAAGGTCAGGAAGACGGCTTGAATTTTGCGGGATCTGAAGATGATTTCGCAATCGGGGCGGCCAGGATCCGATCGGCATTTCTGCTTCTGATCAACGATTGTTTCAGTAAGCCGACAGAAGCGCTTTCGGAAGCCGAGATCAATCACTTTCTGGATATTCTGAAAAAGAATAATAATAAAAATATTCAACTGGCAGAAAAAATGCGAACACTTTTTTCAGATCTCGACCGAATTCGTTACGGACATGATTCCGCGGCGGCCGATTCGATAAAATCATCGGTTTCGGTACTTTTCAGCGAATGGGTCGCAAAAATTCATTCAAAAGAATTTCGAAAAACGAGCAAAGCGTTTCGGGGATCGAAAAAGAATACCATTTCGGTGACAATGATTATATTGTCGTTTGTTTTCGCGTTGTCGATTCTGTCACTAACAGGCTGTTCCGATAAACCGGATTCAGAAACTTTGAGTAATTTCAGTCAAATCGCGCGGCTGCACCAGGAAGCAGAATCGGCCGGAGCGGCTTCGACTCGATCTCAATCGGCGCAACCGGAGATAACAGACGGTCAAAAAAAATCGGATACGTCTGCCCGGCAAAAAGAAATTTATTTAAAAACAACGGCTCTTTATCAGGGAATGCGCAATCGCGGAACGGAGTCGGGCGCGATTCTTTTTAATCAGGGAAACGCCTTTTATCGGGCGGGAGAAAAAGCCAAAGCTCTTGCCTGCTGGCGGCTTGCCCAGCGTTATAGACCCGCAGATCCTTATTTAAAAGCTAATATTGAACAGCTTGCCTCTTCGGAGTTGTCCGGCAAAAAATCGATTGCCGAATATTTTATGTTTTGGCAGAATATGATCGGTTATTCCGTTAAATATCGATTAGCCTTTGCGGGTTTTATAACGGCTTGGGTCTTTTTGCTTCTTTGGAAAATAGCCGCTGTTTTATATAAAAAATCACCAATCGAACTTGATCTCCAGTTAAGCGGAGGAGTGTCTCAAACTTTGACTCAGGGAAATATCGAACATAATGGATCGTCTGACACAGGATCGCGAATAAAATCATTCCGGCGTTTTTTGCGTTACATGACTGTCATAGCCGCCGTTTTCTTTTTCATGATGACCTGTTCCGCACTTTATGACTGGAATCGTTTTGACCATCAAAAACATGGAATCGTCCAATCGGCGGAGGCGGTTGTTCGAAAGGGGAATTCTTCTCGTTATGAGTCGGTATTTAAAGAGACACTTCCGGAACTGACGGAGACGGTTATACTGGAAGAAAGAGGCGGCTGGTATCGAATTCGTTTGACTGACGGACAAGAAGGCTGGCTGCCCGAATCCGAGTTGGTCGTTTATTAAGAACCGATCCTAAAAAATTGATTTAATGACAATATACCCGTTTATTTCATTTTATAGAATGGATTTCAGGATAGACTCTAAATTAAAAGTTTTAATGTCATTAACGATCCTTTAAGATTCTGTTCTTTTTTTACGCGCAACAGAAGAGATAAACGGTAGATCTCAATTTTTAATCATTTTAGAAATGTCGTAAATTATAAAAAGAAAGGCATAAAAAGAGATCTCGACAAACATTGAATGCGGCGCGGTATTCATGACGGAACCGCTTAAAGGCTCGTGTTCACAAGCGGACGACGGTACCAAAGAAAAGAGTTGTTTTATACAGAAGAAAAGTAATTTGAAAAAATGCCGGTTGACTTTATGAAAGATCTGTTCTTTTGACGTTAGAAACAGAAAAGACGAAACGTAATCGGCCTGTTGCCGACATATTAGAATTTTTCGCGACTTGCGCGTTGGAGATCTTAATGTTCCAGCGCAGTTTCCAACAGATCAAAGAAAAACTCAAACTGAAAACGGTATGAAAAGAGAGGAACAAAATTTTATGTCAAAAACAGTATTGGTTACAGGGGGCGGACGGGGAATTGGCTTTGGGATTGTTTCCGCGCTGGCCCGGGAATCCTGGAACGTTGTTTTTTGTGGACGAGCGCCGAAAGAGAAATACGCGGATAAGCTTGAACAGTTAAGATCAAATTATTCGGGCAAATTCGAATATTATTCTTTTGACGTGTCAGACACACAGGAGGCGCCCCATCTGTTGGAAAGTATTCTCGACGATTTCGGAGAGCTTAACGCGCTGGTCAATAATGCCGGAGTCGCGCCGCAGGTTCGCGCCGATCTTCTCGAAATGACACAGGAAAGTTTTCAACGTGTTTTGGATATTAACTTAAAAGGTCCGTTTTTTTTAACTCAACTGATCGCAAAATATATGCTGGATCAAAAGCAAAAGAATCCTGTTGGATATTCCGCGTCAATGGTCAATATCGGATCAATTTCCGCGACGGTTGCCAGTATCAGCCGGGGCGAATACTGTTTTTCGAAAGCGGGCGTTGCGATGATGACAAAACTTTTCGCGATTCGTTTGGCGGCGGACGGAATTCCCGTTTACGAGCTTCGTCCTGGTGTTGTTCACTCCGATATGACCTCCGTTGTAACGGAAAAATATAATAAAATGATCGCCGAAGGTTTGACGCTTCAACCGCGTTGGGGGGAGCCGGAAGACGTCGGTCGGGCGGTTGCGATGCTGTTGCGGGGAGATCTCGCCTATTCAACCGGACAGGTAATCGGTATTGATGGAGGAATGCAAATCGCCCGTTTGTAACCGCGTCCATTTTTTCCGCGACGCTGATAAAAATCTCAAAAGGAATCGCACTATCGATCCCCAATAAAAAAGATCGTCAAAAGTTCGGCTTAATACCGTTTTTTGACGATCTTTTTTTTGAAAAATTTTCAATAAACAATCATTCAAAATGAACGAAATGAAGAAAACGTTTTTTTCGCGGCCGGATCAAACTATTTTTTCCCCTCATTTTTGATCTTGGCGTTATTGACTTCTTTTATTACCTGAACCAGCGAAGCGATTGTTTTCAGTGGCGCAACGTAATAGGCATGAAAGGACCGGTCCGAAGTTGTTGTAAACAAGAGCGCTTCAGGAGTGTCGTCCGGAATGGAATCGAGTTTCAACGGAGCGCCTTTTAAATAATAGGTGTTCAAATAGCTGCCGAGATATTTTATACTGGGAGGGTCCAGCCGGGTAATCGACCGGATCTGCTGCCTTGACGCGTTGACTATTTCTCCGTTGATCAAATCCCAAAGAACGGACCAGTCTTGCGGTTCTGTCTGCGCGCTTTTTAATGTCGGACGGACATTTTCTTTTTTCATCTCGTCGATTAATTTGAGCCAGTTGTTTTTTGCCTCGCGAAGCAGATCCCTGTTGCCCGGAACGATTAAAAGATGATGATCGTCAAGAACGAGAAAGAAATTCTTTTTGGCGATCAAATTAGGTGAAGCGGGCGAACCGCTTTCCGGAGCCGAATTATTATCGTTTTGATAACTGGATCGGTTCATTAACGACGTCAATTCATTTTCTCTTCCGCTCAAAACTTCAAGTACGGTATTGATCAGCGTACGTTCACCGTTAAGCCAAACGGCTTTGGGGGCATGTTGTCCCGACTCTTTGGCCTTGATCTCTTCCATTTTGCGGACGTAAAATTCCATGTCGGCGATGTAAAGCGGAAAACCTTCAAAATCATAAACAGCGGTCGCTTCTTTTTCGCCCATCATTTGACCGATTCGTTCTCCCAAACGGGCACCGAACGAATTACCCGCGGCGGCGGCCTCGGCTGGATTGGCGGCCATGCCCCGATTCTGACGGCGAACGGCTATGTTGCCGAAGACTCGCGCAGCCAGTTCTCCCCCCATTTCCGCGCCGGTATAACCGCCGATATATTGAGCTTTGGGAACAACCAGTTCGCGAACAAAAGTTTTGGCGTCACTGACTTCAAGGAAAATACACCAGTTCTCGGCCAGGAAATTTTTTTCACCCGGGAGGATCAGTGAGTATTCGACATGACGGATCTGATTAAAAGGAGATTGAAGCGAAGCGGCCGCCGTTGATGAAAGATCAATTTGTCCGGTAACCGGAGCGGAATATTCGGGAACGATTTTGGTGAATTTGTCCGAAGTAAAATAAAGAGGAACGTCGGCGATTGTCCGGTCTTCGATTTGGGCCATCATTGGAGTTTCGTCGGCGGGCGTTCCTGTTATCGCGGTCAGGAGGGTTTTGTCCTGAATATCAAGATCAATTTGGAAGTAACGAAGATTCTTTTCCGTTCGATCAAGAAGATCGTTCCATCGGTTCTCAAGATCTTTGTTGACCTTGATTTTTCCTGTTTGATAGTTGGGGTCGTTCAAGGATTCGGCCCATTTATTAATGTCAAGTGAGAAACCGGCCAGTCCGTTTTGACGGATCTGTTTGATTTGTCGAATTCCGTCAGGATACGATTCAAATGAAAGAACAGCGCCTTTTAAGACGGATGGTCTTGATTTTCTGGATTCGGCCAGAGTTCCGCGGTCATAAAATTTACCGACGGCGTTGCGAAGATTTTTGGAAAAGAGAAGAGCGTATCCGCAATATCCGCAAATGAAATAACCGTCAGGAAGACTTATATTAACGCAGGTGTTCGCGGGAAGGACTCCCCATTCTTCTTGAGCGGCTTGATGGGCATTTTTGGCTCCCAATGCCGAAGCAAAAGCGGAATAATTTTTAACAGGCAAATAGATGACGTGACCGAGTTCGTTTCCGTTCGGAATAATTGAAACGGCGATCGGCTTGTTCGGGATCATATTGTCAACCGCTTTGGCAAAAGGGGTAAATTTAAGCCAGTCCAACGGCGCGTAAGAACTGATCTTCATTTCATTCAAAATATCTTTGCCTTTGGCGTTCAGATCGTTAAGAGAAGCGATTTTTAAAACGGCAATGGATTTTCCCGCAATGACCGACTCAACAGGGCAAAACGGAACAGACGTTTGGGCTGTTCCGGAAGCGTTCGAAGACGGCTTGGGGGCAGTAGGTTTGCCCGCCGTTTTCGGCAAAGGCGTTGTTTTTTTGGAAGAATCGACGGGCATTTTATCAGCATTTTTCGATTCGGTGATCTTTGTACTGGAGACGGTCTCTGATTTTTTACCGTCAGAGGCTTTTTTCCCCAATGAATCAACAGCTTTTTTTCCCGATGTTTCTTTTGTTTCGTCGTCCCAATCGGGATCCCAATCTGTATTGCCGCTCTTTTTAATTTCAGTTTTGGTAGGGACACTGTTCTTTTTTACCGGTTCATCCGCGGAGAGAATTCCGGAAAAAACAATTGTTCCGCAAAAAGCGAAAGCAACAGAAAGCGTCAAAACTTTTTTAAAGGTGATTTTCATGTTTTTGTCTTTTTTTCTGAGAATGAAATTGATCAAAAATAAAAATGGTATGCCGGTTCCTTTTCGGGACCACTTTGTCAAAGAAACTTTCCGTTTCAGAATATTATCGGGAACGGATACGAAAAATCCCTCTTCCGATTTTTGGGAAGATCGGAAAAGAACAGGAAAATTTGTTTTTAAAACAATCAGAACAGGGAACCTCTTTCTGACGACAGCATAAAAATTCAAAATCGCCTTTATACCGTCTTCATTTTGGTTTTTTGCCGGTTGACTTTGTGAGCGGCTGTTCTTCTGACGTTGGAACTGAAAAAATAAAACGGAACCGGCATGACAGTAAATACGATCTTGCCAATATTTATACTGTTTTTATTTTAAATTTTCCGTCATTTTCGCCGATTGACTGCGTGAATCGGCTGTTCTTCTGACGTTATAACGGAAAATTCGTGATGGAATCGGTATAATAAAAAATACAACAATAATAAGTTGAATTCTTTATTATATATAATATCTATGAGATTATGAAAAAACAAGGCCGATTTTGACAAGAAAAGAAGAGATATTCTATAAAATTTTGAAATTAAGGGGGTAAACCGGCAAAAGGAAAGAAATTTTGCGATATTTACCGATTGTCTTTTGATATTATTATGCAACAGTCTCAAAAGATCATTAATTTTCAAATGATAAAAATATACTTGCGTTAAGTCAAACGGTCCGTCGAAAATAAATAGGCTAAAGAGAAGAGCGGATGTTAAATGTCGGTAAACAATTCATGAAAAACGTCTTTTTTAAAGGGAAAGATCGTTTTTCATGAATGGGGGTTCGAGCCGGATCAGGCCATGTCTTTCAGTCCTTTAAGAGCGCGAACTTTGACTTTATTGAAAGCCGGTTTGGCGGGAATATCGCGAAATTCACCTTTTTTGAAAGGATTTTCAACATGTTTGCGTTCCGCTTGAGCGGGAACCTGTTTCTTTTCAATTTTAATGAGTCCGTGAATGGTGAAGCTGCCGGCTTCCTTGAGTTCGCTGTCGATAAGCGAAGAAAGATTTTCGAGAACGGAGGAAACTTCTTTCTTGGAAAGACTGCTTTTTTCCGCGAGAGCGGCAATGATTTGAGTTTTAGTCAAAGGCTTTCTTTCGCATTTTTTTTCACATTTTTTTTCGCACTTTTTTTCACTTTTTTTCGCAATTTTCTTTGCCATGGTTCGAATTCCTTTTTCTGAATTGTAACGAAATATACCAACACTCTCAGGAAAACCTCTTTTCAATACCGTTGATCTCTTCAAGAAATTTTTTTCAACAGATCTTGTTTATGCAAGGGCAGTCTGCTTTTTTTCGCGTTAAATACACCGTTACTTTAACAGAAAACGGCAGATCCCTGTCGGTCAAAGACGATTTTTGAAATATTCTTCGAAATGATCAATAAATTCTGACAAACAATAATATTTCGATATTGTTTTCAGAAGAGGATCCTGACGGTAACAATCACACAATAAGTCCTGATAACAGGAAAAACACCATTCATCAATTCTTTTAAAAAACTCAATGAAAATACCGCAAAGGCTGATTCGCGGCAAAATTTCCCGAATGTAAAAACAGAGAAAGATCCCGTATCCTTTTTGAGAAAATTTATCCCGAAGTCCTTGTTATTTTTCCATCATTCTCCGCCGGTGATTTTGAAAATCGGCTGTTCGTCCGATGTCGAAACAGGAAAACAAAACACGGCGGGGATATTGATTCTTTATCGATTCTGGTTTTTTCATTTCGCCGCTGATAATTTCCGATTGCACCCGATTTATAATCATTCAATGGATAATTTCTGTTTGGGAGCCTGAATCAGATTTGGCAGTATTTTTGCCATTTCCCGAAAGTTATCGGAAAGTCAACACGAAAAATGATCTATTTTGAGAACGAAGATAAAATTTTCTCCAATACTCAAAAAGATCGAAAAATCGCGAAAAAACCGTTCTGAACGCGGTAAAATCCGCTCTGTTTTTATTGAACGATTATTATGCAGGAAAGAGGGGGGATCTGTCAATAGTTTTTTATGGCAAATAAGGGAAAATAGCTTATTTTTTTGTAAAAAATTAAAATTTACAGGGACTTTGCCCGTTCTTTTTCTAAATTACAGTCTATTAAGCGCTGTTTTACCGGCGCGGCTCCCTTTTTGATTTTACGGAGAACGTGTTTTGAACGCGAAAACCGTTGTTGTGTAAACTCTGAAACTATCTTTCAAATGAAGACTTATGAAAAATCCGATTATGTTGCAAAAAGAATAAAACACGAGATAAAAAGCAAACGTTTCCGATCGCAAGACAATAAAATATTTCAATATTTCAGAAAGGCGAGAACAAGCCTTCTTGACAGGATGATCAGATAAGTTGACAGAGAACAGCGCAATTCAAATTCTCTCAGCAATTGAAAGTTATTGTAACGGAAGGCTCGAAAAACCGCTTCGCACAATTCGTTTTTTTCTTCTTCGGAAACGGAAATTTTCTCGACGCGGACAGTTTCTTCGATGACCTGGAGAACCATTTCCATAAAACGATCGACGAATTCCTCCCAAGCGAAGCGTTCTTTTTTAAGGCATCGCTGAAGTAGCGGATAATCGATTTCCTGAAGCATCATCATCAAAAATACCCTTAAAATTTCAGGATAACGTTCTCTGTTTCGACAGTTGAAAAAATAGTCAGCCGTTGAAGCCGATTTTTTTGTGTATTGGTTTTTATGGTCAGAAGTTTTTCCGGTTTTATTGAACAGCGGAAGAAAACGAAACAATTTTTCTGTTGACAAAAATATTGTAATAACTTCTTTTTCGATTCCAACATCGAAAAATTTACCGTTTTATCGGTAAGTCGTTGGGAAAGACGATCAGTCTCTATTGTTGACAATAAAAACTTTTGATCTCTTTACCAGCGAACACGACCGCCGAGATAAGCGTTATTGTAACGAACATATTTGTTTTTAATATAATCGTAATTTGCGAAAATAACAACGGCGGGAACGGGAACCCAGTCGACGCCGGCGCCGATAAGCCCCCAATCGCGTCCCAACGTATTGCCGGTCAGCGTGTAAACCGCATTGGAATTTCCATTGAAATAGAAATTGGTGTTTCCTTCAAGTTTGTCCAAAAATTCGTGAGACCAGTTGCCGCCGACGGAGATCTTGATTTCCTGAGTACCGGGAAACATGCTCAAACTGGCTTTGGCACCAACGGTTGAGCGAAGACTGTAATAATCTTCTTTCGCCGCGCTCAAGCCGTAAGCGGAACTGCCGTCCGAAGTCTCGTTGATCTTGTCCCGATAAAGATATTCAAAATCGATACCGGCGTAAGGAGTGATTTTAAAAGCGTCTCCGAAACAAAAATTCATACCGCGTTCGTAATTAATTCCCGCGTCGTAATAATCGGTACTGTTTTTGAGCGTTTCATTAATATTGGCTGCTGAAATTGTCCGGTCGGTTTTGTATTTTGAGTATTGTCCGCGCAGAGTAAAAATATTGTAAATAACTTCATCACCGAACTGATGATAAAGACCGAGCATGTGTTGTTCTGTTTTGCTCTTTCCGTAATAATCGGTGTATCCTTTGAGTTTGTTTTCCTGAAAACTGTAAAAGAGTCCGGATCGGCAATCAGTGCATCCGAAAAGATCCAGTCCGGCCAAAAGACCGGCGCGGTCCGTTTCGTAACCGGCGGATCCCTTTCGTTCTTCAATTTTACCGTCGCCCCAAAGGCCGGTAAGCCAAGCGGAATAAATCAGCGTGCCCGGATCGCCGTAATTGGCCTGTTGTCCGCGGTTGATCGTGCTTTCCATTGGAGCGCCGTCATAATAACTGCCCAGCGAAGGATCGTCATACATCGGAGCATAACCCGGTCCATAAGGAGCGGTATTATAACCGCCGGTGCTGTATCCGGTACTGTAAGGATTACCCTGATTTTGTCCGCCGCCGGTCGACTGCTGAGAACCGTTATAGGCGACAAGATCGACACTGCGGAGATGTTCCATTACCGTTTGAAGCGTCATAAAATTATTCATAAAATGAAAACTTATCGATGATGAATAGATCTCGCCCGAAAAATACGAAGAATGAATGATCTCCGTCTCTTGTGTCGGAAGAAGACTTGCCGCTTTTGAAACGGTATTGGATCCTGAAATTGTTTCTGAATTCGAAGGAATTTCAACCGCTTGCGATTCTGTTGCCGTTGGATTATCGTAAGGGACATAAGTTGTCGTTATCGTAACATCGGAACGGTTCGGGATCGCGGACGCAAGGGCCGAGTAAAGGTTCGAAAATTTAGTTCCGTTGACCGAATAAGATTTAACTGTATTGTATCCGCTGTCCGCGTATGTTTCCCGGCAAGAGAGAAGTTGGACCGCCGCGAATGAAATCAGCAACCCCAATAATAAAATCAAGGTTCTTTTTTCGGTTCTTTTACGAATAAAAAACAAATTCGACATCGAATTATTCCAGATAATTAATGTTGTTTTATTTTGTCGATTCCTTTTTCCGTTAAAACAGTTTTCTCAAAAAAACAAATAAATGAAATGTTCAAAATTTTCAGTGATCTGAAAGCCTGTTTTGAAAAAGGAGTCCTTTTAATTCTCTTTAAATGGAGAGTACTGAACGGAATGTTGACAATTTTTCTTGATCCTGTAAAGATCGACTTTAATTTTTTTGTCAATTTTTATAAAAAAATATAAAAATTATTAATAAATCTTTATATTTTCGTGGGCGAACACTCTCTTCTTTCTATAAAACCGATCATAAAAGCGACAAATTACCAAAGAATAACTCGAATAAAAATGAGTAAGTATTATTTTATTCATTATGAATTCGTTTATGAATAAACAAAAGCAAAACGAATTAAAAATCGCGCGGCGCGGTTTGATAATTATAAGAGAAGTAAGACCGCCGTCTGACTGTCCAAGAAAAAAGCCGGCAGCAATAAACAGTCAATATATAAATAAATGATGGCGGCTAGAATTTTTTAGAGAGTCTACTTTTTTGTGAGAAGAGATCCAGTTCTCTAAAGAGAGGTGTTTTTGAAAAGGTTTGAAGAGTCGGCTCGCGAGTAACGGAATTAATATTGTCCTCATTTTTACCGGTATTGTGTCTTGATTTCTCTTTTGACGTTGGAACAGAAAATGTCTATCGGTTGATATAAACAGTTACAAAAGATGAAAATTATCTTGGGGCATATTGAAAGCGATTAATTCCAGCGAAGGCTCCGCGTTTGTTTCAACCAGGAGCAGAGCGGAGATCTCAGGATGATTTTGACACCATTTTTCTGTTTTATCAGGGCCGAAAATAAAAAAGGCGGTTGAAAGAGCGTCTGCCAGCCGGGCGGTCGGCGCGATTGCGATTGCGGAAAGAATTCCGCTGACCGGTTCGCCTGTTCGGGGATCGATAATATGAGCGTAACGTTTGCCGCGGTATCTGAAAAATTGATATTGAGATCCGGAAGTTCCCAATGCCTGACCGGAAAGCCGCAGTTCAGCCAATCGTCTTTCCGGCCGCAGCGGATGAGTGACACCGATCGTCCAGCATTTTTCGAGAGAATCTTTGCCGTTTCGAAAGTCGCCCTTTCTGCCTCCTTTGGCCAAGGCACTGCTTTGACCGCCTTGAAAAAGATAATCGGTTAGATCGGCGCGGTCAAGTATAACAGATGCTTGATCCAAGGCAAGTCCTTTACCAATGCTTCCGAAGCTTATTTCAACGCCCGGCTGATCAAATTTAACGGTTCTTTCCTCCGGATCTAAAATTAAATGACGCCAGCCGACATTTTTGCGCGCGGCGTCCAAATTCCCGGCCGATGGAACGGCTCCTTCCCGACGGGCAAAACCCCAAACTTTCCAAAGAGGCGAGCAGGTAATATCGAACGCGCCTTCTGTTTCTTCCGAAAGATGTTTGCATTCAACAAGCCAGTTAAAGAACTCTTCCGGTACCCGATAAGGCATTTCCGAAGCAAGCGCGTTCAGACGGGAAACGAGACTTGATGTTTTAAATACGGTCAAAATATTTTCTATTCGATCAACTTCATCCAACGCGTCCAGCGCAAACGGCGCTCCGAAATCGGAGCGGTCTTCGTTGAAAGAAATTTCAAAATCGGACGCCATCGCCGGACGGCGAAAAACGGTAAGCGGTCCGGTTGTTCCGGAAAATACTTGAGAATTATGTTCCATTTATATTATCAACGATTTTGGGAAAGAGGACAAAATGACGCACATGAAAGATCTTTTTATTTTGATCAGCAGATGGGACGAAAATTTCAAATAAAATCGACCAACAAAGCCTGAATGATCCCCTTTTGCTGATTTTCTGTTCTAATGGCAAAAGATCTGCTTGTTCGTAAAATTAATCGATGGAAATTGCGGTAAAATACCGACATTAATATACCCGATTTCATGATATATTTTCCGTTATAACGTCAAAAGAACAGCCGATTCACGCAGTCAATCGACGAAAATGACGGAAAATTTAAAATAAAAGCAGTTATAATTATCGGCAGCGCGGCATGTTTATAAAACCAAATAACAGGCCGCCGTATTACCGGAACAGCGGAGATCACACTTAAACGTGTTAAAATTTTAAAAAACTGATCGTGATTTTTGCCCGAGAGCAGAGTATTTGCAGACATTTATTAAAATAGATCAGTCGGGCGGCACTGTTTTTTTTCATGGCGTATTTCCAAGAGGAATAGATCAGTCGGGCCGGTATTTTTCCTTTGGTTCTCTGTTGGCAAATGTCATCAATATACGCTTCTTCCTTTTTAGTTGAGGCGCGCAGATCCAGTTTTAGTCTCTCGGCCGTCA
>CAZZEF010000098.1:0-15773 GCA_964652875.1 uncultured Planctomycetaceae bacterium | reverse complement strand
AAAATTCATGACGGAACCGGTATAACACAGTAACCGTCCGCGCCAACAGGGGAAGTCGATAATTTATATTTTCCGTAACGACGGACGGGCTCTTTTTTTAATATTTCAATTATCTTTCCCATCATAATATTGATCAGACGAAAGAAAGTCCGTAAAATACATTGCAGTTTATTGGAATATTTTTATACGGATCTCATTTTAATTATTCCGCCGATCGGCTTTATGAATCGGCATTTCCTTAAACGTTGGAACGGAAGATCCATAATGAAACCAGTTTATAAAAATTTCCGTCATCTTTTACTGACAACAGGCTATTGAAAAATATCATTTGAAACAGGGAGAAAAGAAATGCGAATCAATCGACGTATGATGTTAAAACTGTCATTGGCGGCCGGAACAATTTTAAGCTTGGACGAAATTTCGTCCGCTGCAAATAAAAAATCGGTCTATAAAATCGGCGCCTGGATGAACGGTTTGAAAGCTTTCGACAATGCCAAAATTTCCGGACTGGATGTTCTTCAGATGAGTTTTCCGTTCAACAAGGGAGGCGATGCCGATTTTCGTGATCCGGAAGTCTGCAAAAAGTTCATCGACCGGTCCCGGGAAACGGGAATTCCCGTGACCTCGCTCGCCTTGGCAAATTTCAATGAAAATCCATTTTGGCGAATCGACGATGCCGAACAAAGAGTCTCCGACTGCCTCGACGCGATGGTTCGGCTCGGAGTCAAAAATGTTCTTGTTCCGTTCTTCGGACCGGGCACGTTAAATGAAGAAGAACGGTTCCGAATTACCATTAAACGACTCAAAAATCTTGTTCCCAAAGCGGAAGACTGCGGCGTAATTCTCGCGATTGAATCGACCCTGAACGCGGAAGGTCATTTGCGAATTATCAATGAAGTATCTTCTCCCTCGCTGCAGATCTTTTATGATCCCGGCAACATGATCCGCAATTTCGGCAATACCGAAGGAATTTGCGCCGACATACAAAAGTTGAAGGGCCTGATCGCGGCAGTACACGCCAAAGACTCAACCCTGATCGGAAAGGGAAAAATCGATTACGCTAAAATTTTCGACACCTATCGACAGATCGGTTATACCGGTCCGCAAATCATCGAAGGTTCTCGCGGAAAGGGAATGGATATGAACGAAAGCAATCGTCGAAACGCCGAGTATTTAAGAACTGTTTAAGTGATAACCGTCGTTTAAGCCAAAAACGCTTCGCTGACTCTTGGCCGGTCCGCCGCCGCGGTAAAGTACCGGATCAAGAGCCAACGGGATCTTCTGACGATTACTGATCAAGACGAACAATCAGCGGACAGTCCGTAATCAAAAGGCCGTCAATAACGGTTTTGCCTTCCGCAGATACGAAGTGAAGTTTCTGCGAAACGCCGTTCATCGGATCCTGTGCCGAGGCCTTGTTTATTTCAAACGGAACGGAAAGCGAAACCGGAACGCCGGGGGTTCGATCGGACGCTTTGCCGCCGAGCCAAATCGCAACAGCTTTTCCATTCGGTGTTGAAAATGGATAAGAACATAACGGTGTCTTTGGACCGATGGGCAAATCTTTCTGCGTCTTTATTTCGAACTTGAATTCGACCGGTTTAAAACGATCCATAATTGTGGCCAAATTCCGAGCCATATAAAACGCGGCTTCCGGCTGCAGTACGGAGCCGGCCTCTGAATCAACACTTCTTCTTAAAAGGCTTAGATCAAGCGCGCCGTAAAAAGGCTGATTCATTTCACAAAAACAGGAGATCAAGTCAAGTCCGGCATCCTGGGTAAAACATTGAACGACATATTTTCCTTTTTCCATTTCTGTTGAACGGTTATTCCCCTGCCAGGTTACTTTCGCGTCCTCCGGAAGAAAATCGGGCCAGTTATAAGACATGTTCCATTCGCTGGACATGAATTTACCTTGAAAACCTTTTTCTCCGGCCCATTTTTTAAGAGCGCGAACATCATCGGGATAAGTTAGCAAAGAACTCGGTTTCGGTTGATAATACGGATGCCAGCCAATCGCGTCAACCAGCGGCAAGAGTTCTTTCCAAACACGAAGACGGACATCGGTTTTTTCCTTTTCTTTCCATTCTTTTTGCGACCAGTTCCGACAATTATGCGGAAAACCGGAAGTCGAACCGGCCAGAATTTTTACATTCGGGGCCAGTCGGCGAAGAATCGGAACCGTTCGTTTGGCCAGGGCCAGATAATGATCCGCATTCGGTTCATCCCCCCAATATAAAGAGATATTCCATTCGTTCCAGATCTCAAAATATTTAACACGATCCCGATATTTTATCGCCATAAATTCGACATATTTGTCCCAAGCTCGAAGCGCCTCTTCCGTAACCGGCGGCTTCGGAAGATCGTAATACCATTCCCAAAGCTGCGGGAACGGACGATTACGGGGATTATTGACCTTTTGCCCCTTCATAAGATCCGGCATGGTATAAAGTCGATTGCCAAAATCAAGACACATAATAATATTAATGCCCTGATTCGCAAATTCGGTAATCGCCTGATCCGCAAAAGGATCAACTTCCAAAACGCCTTTGACTTTTTCAACTTCATGCCAGTTGATCGGATCGTCATGATAACCGATTCGCGCCCATTTGAAGCCGCTTTCATGATGAACCGACCAAAGATCGCGCATGACCGTCAGTTCGTTTCGGCCGCGTTCGGTTCCGCTTCCGATAATTCCGTTCCCCCGGGAAATCAGCGCTATATTTTTTTTACGGGTATTATAGATCTCAAGTTCGGAAACGGAAAATGAATATCCGAAATTTTCTGTATTGACCGTTTTCAATCCGGTGACACGTACACTTTTGACCGTCTCCGCTGGAAAAGAAACCCGCCATTCGGATTTTTCAGGCGTATCGCCCGTTGGTCCTTGATAAAGTTTTTTCCAGTTGTAACCATCCCGGCAGCCTTCGATCAGAATTTCAAGCGGCATTGCCCGGCCGACTTCCATCGCGCCTTTAACGGGAATTTTCGTATGACTCGGCCGCACATATTGAATGGGTCTTTTCTTCAAAACGATCTGCTCAATAGTCTGTTCAACCGGAAAATCAAGCCGAACGAATGGAAGCGATACTTCCGGACGACGAGTGCCCCGGCTGAGCCAGCAGGTTGAAAGATCTCCGTCAATTAAATGGATCACCTCCAGGGGCTGATAATCGTTCTGACGCGACCGAGGCATCCCTGATGTATTTGTTCCCAAATAATTGACCGAAAGATCCGAACTCTTTTTCGGACGTATTTTTATCAGCGGCTCGCTATTACTTTTCTGAAGCGGTCTCGGATCCTGAAGATCCGGCGCTTGCTGCCAAATCCATGTATTACCGAATCGAAGAACGGTTTCATTCTTGCATTTCGTCTGCGGAATCGGAGCGTCGGTAAAAATATATTTGTCTTCATTAGCAAATACCAATCCGGCGGAAGACAGAACCAAAATAATTAAAAGATCTTTCAGCATAAATTATCCTTTATGTTTTTGTACTTTTCCAAGTTTTATTCCCCGATCATATCCAAACAAATACCAATCAGGTCAGATCTATTATATCCTTTAAAAACAGTGTTTTCAAGAGATCGATCCTTTTATACCGATTCCCTTATGAATTTTCCGGAACGAAACCAAAAAACTCCCGATTTACAACGGCAATCGGGAGAAAGGACAGAAAATTTCAAATGGCGGCAATATAGATTCCTTTTTTTCGGAAGGAAGCATGTGATCTTGCGAAAGCTGAAAATTACGTTAAAATAGAAAATAAATTGGATATTATACCGATTCCATCATGAATTTTCCGTTATAACGTCAAAAGAACAGTCGATTCACGAAGTCAATCGGCGGAGATGACGGAATATTTAAAATAAAAGCAGTATGCCATTCTCTCTGTTTGGTTGATCGCACAATTTAACATAAAAAAACAACGCAAATAGAAGTCTATAAGAAACGGACCTTAAGATCATGAACGCGAATTTTATCACTCGTTATCGAATACCGGCCATTGTTTTTGCATTTTTCTTTCCGTTCGTTCTGACCTGGTGCTATCTCCTGCTCGGCGCGAACCTGAATCCGGATCTGCAAAAAGGCATTTACGGAACCGGTAAAGTGATCCAGTTTCTCTTTCCTGTTGTCTGGATCTTTCTTCTTGGAAGCAGAACAGGCGCGAAAAAGCAAGATCAGACGACCGGCGAATCCCCCAAAACAGATCCCGGGATCGCGGCACTTCCTGTTAAAACAGGACGTTACCTGATCGAAGGTTCCGTATTCGGAATGGCGATACTGGTTCTTATTCTTTTCGCTTATTTCAATCTCGATTTTCTCTCCGGATCTTTTGACCGGCTGAAAGAGGAACTCACTCCCCGACTGGCGCGCTTGGGACTGGCCCGGCCCGTTCCTTATATTATTCTTGGTATTTTTTATTGCGTTATTCACAGCGGTCTTGAAGAGTATTACTGGCGCTGGTTCGTCTTCGGACAACTGAACAAGATCTCGAATTTTACAACAGCCATGATTCTCGCCTCCATCGGCTTTACACTTCATCATATTCTGCTGCTCGGTGCTTATTTCGGTTATACCTCTTTGGTCTGTTGGATCTGCGCGCTCGGTGTTTTTACCGGCGGACTCTATTGGGTTTGGATCTATCGCCGTTCGAAAAAACTTTATGCCTCTTGGCTGAGTCATGCTTTTATCGATCTGGCCCTCTTTATCGTCGGTTATCTCATAATTATGCGGTAATCCCGGCTCAAGACGCAAATTCAAGGATTTATACTGCTTTTATTTTTAATTTTCCATTATTTCCGCCGATTAACTCTCTAAATCGGCGGCTCTTTTAACGTTAGAACGGAAAGTTCATGATGGAATCGGTATATCAGAGACCAAAAGTGAATTTTGCTGGATTAGACTCATTCCGACAGACAGAGACAAAACAGACTTGTTTATCTGACCAATCATTCTTAACCGGACTTCCGGATCTATCAAACGATTCAAGTCCAAAGCCTTGTCCATTCTTTTCAACCAGTTCTTCATACCAAACGGAGCATCAATAACAACCTTTTTATACGCGATAAAATTTTATTTCATTTGTGACAACTCTTATTTTTAACACAAATTTTGTAAAAATACTCATAAATATTTTATTATTCTCATTTATATTCTTTTTTTTTACGAAACTTTATGCTATAATTCTTAATCATTTACATGGACAATGTTCTCAAAAAAATTTTATTTTTTCCTGTGACACGCAATATTCTGCAATATGAATCTTAAATAGAATCGATCTATACCGATTCCAATATATTTTTTTGTATAAAAGAGCCGATATAAAATATTTTTATACTGCTTTTATTTTTAATTTTCCATTATTTCCGCCGATTGACTGCGTGAATCGGCAGTTCTTTTGATGTTATAACGGAAAATTCATGATGGAATCGGTACAACAATCATCAGAAGAAGGAAAGACAGAGTCGCCTTTTGGACTTCCGAACAGAAAAAAGAATTAGATCAAAGCCAGTTGTCAGCACCTGAATATTAATGGGTTTACGATATTGATCCGCTCGAAGAGAGCGTCATTTTTCCTGATTCTGTTAACGCGCAATCGACCTGCGATTTTTTTCAAAAATTTGAGTCCGAGGCATTTTCGGTATATTTATAATGAAATCGGCATAACATCTTTCACTTTTATTTACTCGAAGGAGATTATTATGAAAAAAGCGTTTACATTAGTAGAACTGCTGGTCGTTATTGCGATCATCGGTATTTTAATCGGACTGCTTTTACCGGCGGTTCAGGCGGCGCGGGAAGCGGCCCGGCGAATGCAATGCACCAACAATTTGAAGCAGCTCGGCATCGCACTTCATAATTATCATGACACCAATAAATATTTCCCGCCCCAAAAAATGGGAGTTAATACCAAATCGACCGGCTCTTGGGAATACTGCCAGCAAAGTTTTTTGATTTCCCTGCTTCCGTTCACGGAACAGCAAGCGCGCTTCGACTATATTTTTGATAAAGTCAAAAACAATACCGCCGTTACGGGTTATCCCGGCTGCTGGCCTGCCGAATGGTCCGGAAGTAGTTACGGAACTGACATTATTACTTATTATGTTTGCCCTTCGGATCCGGCCGCAGATAAGGTTTCATGGAATGGTTCTGGCGGAGCGCCAACCTGCTATGTTGGCTCAATGGGCGATATTGTTCGCAGTATTTCCAACGCTAGTACCAACAAGCGCGGATTTTTCGGCGGGGGATACGGCGTTATTAAATCAGGCACCACTAATACTTGCCAACTCCAAGTCCGCGGCATGAACAGTATTCTGGATGGAACGTCCAATACAATCGCCATGTCGGAAGTTCTCGTCGGCGACTCCTCCAGAAGTACCATCGTTAAAGGCGGTGTTGCCTATGTATCGGGAATCGAAGGAATGTCCGCGGGAAAATGTCTGACTTACATTGAAACTTCCAACCGTTTTGTTTTCAACAACAGTATTGATGACGGATGTCTGCGAAACCGCGGTTATATTTTTGGAAACGGCTGGCCGACCGTAACAGCGTTCAGTACCGTCATGCCCCCCAACTCCCCTTCCTGCCTGAGCGACAGCAATGGATCCGGAAACGGCTATTTGAGTTCTTACAGCAATCATTCCGGCGGCGTCAACTGTCTGCTGGCGGACGGTTCGGTCAAGTTCGTTTCGGAAACGGTCAGCTGCGGCGATCAGAACGCAACTTATACTGCCGATATCGTTGCCGGAAAGAGCCGTTACGGTGTTTGGGGCGCGATGGGCTCCATTAACGGCGGTGAATCAGATCATCTCTAATCCGTCGTTTACAATGAGAGAAGACGCCGCCCTCCCGGTTTTACTCTCTTCGCTGCGGTTATTTGCTGCTCGTATTTGAAATCATACCGATTCCATCATGAATTTTCCGTTATCATGTCAAAAGAACCGCCGATTCACGAAGTCAACCGGCGCTGATGGCGGAAAATTTAAAAAAAAGCAGTATAACATTATTTCCGCCGATTAACTCTCTAAATCGGCGGCTCTTTTAACGTTAGAACGAAAAGTTTACAAAAACCGTTTCATAACTCCATTTTTGATCTCGTGTTTTGTAAGCTCAAAAACGCCAAAAACAAGTTATGAAACTGTTTCTAATAAAATAGATCTATTAATTATTCTTTTGATTCAGTCTTTCGCGCCTAACAGAAAATTCCCTGTTCTCCAATCAGTATCTTTGAATAGAGGACGGTTTTGCGCGCCGGAGAGAAAATCCGTCTTGTTTTTACAAGAGGGTTTTCACGATTCTCCAACGATTCATTCCCAAACGGAGGTTCGGACCTGAAAGCCGACTTGACGAGCGGTCTGTTGCGCGTATTCGGAATCGTCGATGACGACCGTCTTTTTTATTCCGGTTCCCAGTGCCTCCAGCGCGGAACAGAAAACATTCGAAAATCGTTTGTCCGCGTTGCAGAAAACCGCGTCGAAATAATCCCTGACGCCCAATCGACGCAGCGCCGGTAAAACCAAATCGCCGGGAGAAGCCGTAATCAGAGCGATTTTTTTGCCGGACTCTTTTTGGCCGCGCAAATAATTTTCCGTTCCCGGATAAAGCGGAATATGATGACGATACAGATCCTCCAGTTTGCTTTTGACCGACTCAATAAAAGAATGTTCGGATTCCCGCATTCCATGCTGTCGCAGAAAATCTGCCGCCGCCTCCAAAGTGGATATATTATGGAGTCCGGTCAGAAGATCTTCCCGAAGCATTCCGCGCTCCGTTAAGATCTCCCGATCAATTGTCTGCCAAATTTCCAGAGAATCAAGAAGAACACCGTCCAGATCCAAGATCAGCCCCTCCCGATCCGCAACCGGCGCGGAAAGAACCGGATCCAATTTTTCTTTAAACGCCTCTGTTCTCTTTCTTACGTTCCCTTGTCCGAACAAAGCGGAGACAACCGCGGCGCCGGCAATGCCCGACCCGGCCAGTCCTGTTATATTGTCCGCAGAAATTCCCCCAATCGCAATAACCGGAATATCGACGGAATCGCAAATCGCCTGAAGCGTGTTAAGCGAAACGGAACGCGCGTCCAGTTTGGTCCCGGTCGAAAAAATAGCGCCAACGCCTAAATAATCGGCACCGCCCCGCTGCGCGGTTATCGCTTCAAGAACAGTCGAACAGGAAACACCGACGATCTTGTCCGGCCCCAATCGGCGCCGGGCCTCGTTGAGCGGTTCATCCCCCTGTCCAACATGAACTCCGTCCGCATTCGATAAAACGGCAACGTCAATATTGTCATTGATCACCAAAGGAACGTGCGCGATCTCTCGAACCATTTTTCCCTTTTGAATAAATTCATCCGGGGATAAATCCTTTTCCCGCAACTGGAGAAATGTTGCCCCGCCGACCTGTGCCTCAACAAGATCGTTAATCGGCCCCCGACAGGCGGAAACGGCGTATAACGCAAAATCAGATTTTTTCAGTTTCGATGAATTCAACATGAGATCTCCTGTCTAAAACCGAGCCGTCCAGACAACAGACCGCGTCGATCAGTTTTATTCGAAACGCGGCGTTGCCCTGTCCTTCGGTCAGACGGGCCGCGGCGATTTCACCGCAGACTCCCAGCGCGCAAACGGCGGCGGTGACCGCTTCGAAATAAAGATGTTTTTCTTTAACCGCACCGAGAAAAGCGGCGCACAAAACACTCAGCATACACCCGGCCCCTGTTACCCGACTCATAAGCGGGACACCGTTTCGGATCAGTGCGGTTCGGTGTCCGTCACTGATAATGTCGATCGGTCCGGAAACAGCGGCAACGCAATGCCGATCCAGGGCAAACTGCCGAACATAAGAAACCGATTCGGAAAGATTACCGCTGGTGATCTGATCGTTTTTCGACGCGTCAACGCCCCGCGACCGAAACGATTCCCCCGCCAGTGCCCGCAATTCGGACGCGTTTCCCCGAAACAAAGAAAAAGCGCCCGACGCAAGAAGACGCTCAGCAGCAGAGGTTCGAAAGGAGGACGCCCCCGCCCCGACCGGATCAAGAACCGCCGGTTTTCCCTGCTTCTGCGCCGTTTGCGCCGCGAGAGACATGCCGGAAATCGTTTGGGCGTTCAGCGTTCCGATATTAACGGTCAGCGCATCGGCCAGCGTTGTAATTTCCCGAACTTCTTCCGGCGAATCGGCCATAACAGGAGAAGCGCCCGCCGCAAGAAGAATATTGGCACAATCATTGACCGTTACATAATTGGTAATGCAATGAACCAACGGAGCGCGTCTGCGAAGAAGATCCCAATATTCGCTTAACGAATAAAATTCAAAACCGGACGCTCCATCGCCGGAGATCTCTCGGGACGGATCCTTTTTCTCAATCATAAAAACCTTCTTTGTATTCCGAACATAACAAAAAACCGGCCGCGCGGACAAGATCTTCTGTTTCGGTATTAATCCATTGGAGGGCGCAAGACTCTGACGGACAGCGCTCTCTCCCCCCGATTCAATCAAAGACACTTCTTTCAATATCTTATCAAATCTGTCGTTTAATACAAGAGGTTTTGTACTGTCCTGCTTTTAAATTTTCCGCCGATCCGCCAATTGACTTCTTGATTCAACGGATCTTTTAACGTTGGATCAGAAAATTCAAAAACGAAACCAAGACAACAGTTTCCGTTTCACTGACCGGCTTTGATCTTGGCGGCCTCCGAATCATTCATAAAAAACCGCTCACGGAATAAGATCTGTTTTATAAAACCGGACACCGTTTACAATCGTTCAAAGATCATTTCCGGACCGGGACAAATAAAATGGCCAGCGGATAGCCGATCAACAGAGGGGGATTATCCGTTCTCTTCAGAAGTCCGTTTTTCAGATCCCGGGCAAACGTCAAAACTGTTCCTTCAAGCTGATTGGAAACGATCATAAACCGGCCGGTTGGATCAATTTCGATATTTCGCGGAAAGCTTCCGCCGGATGAAATAACCTCTTTGACATGAATAATTTCGGACGCTTTTTTCCCCTTGGAATTATAATGAAAAACCGCGATTGAATCGTGTCCGCGGTTGGTCGCGTAAATACAGTTGCGGTTTTTGTCAAACATGATTTCACCGCAAGCGTTATATTGAGTGAACTTTTTTCCGTCAACGAGATTTTTGCGCCAGGTGACTTTTCCTTCCAGCGATTTGGGCAGCAGAGTAAAGACGGCGCCAAGCGATTCGACCCGTTTGTCGTAAACGCGGTAAACATTAATGTTCGAGCTGTTTTCATTGACTACCAAAACAAGATCATGATCGTTGAACGAATCAACGACAAGATGACGCGGACCGGCTTCAGCCGCGGTGTCAAGACCGACAATGTTTTTATCGATCGAGAATTTACCTGTCTCTTTGTTCAGAAAACCGACATGAACCCGATCGTTGCCCAAATCGCTAAGATAAACCCGGTATCCGGCGTCAAAAGATCTTTGCGAAAAAGCGGCGGCGTGTCCATGCGGTTTTCGGACCGATCCGTTCGGAAGAAGCACCTTCGAGATATAAAGGAATCGATCGGTTTCCGGTCCGATTTTCCCCGCCTGGCCGATCCGGTAAAAGACGAAATCGCCGCCGCCGTAATTGGACGCGACCAGAAATTGACCTCCCTCGGGAGAAAGAGCCAGATGACAGGGTGATCCCCCCCCGGTTCCTTCCTTATTGAGTAATTCAAGAGATCCGTCTTTGGAATTGATCCGCCAGGAAGTAACATTGGCGGTCCCGTTGGCGGGAGATCCCTCCCCAACCGAATAAAGTGTCTTCTGATCTTCCGAAAGCGTCAGCCAGGACGGATTGCCGATCTCGGCGACTGGACGCGGAGAAGAAAATTTACCCGTGTTCGAATCATATCGGGCAACAAGAATTCCTTTGGTTTCAACCGATCCCAGCTCCTTCATTTTTTTCGTAAGCGGATTGGTATAAGATCCGAAATAGCACCAGTAATCCCCTTTTTCGATCGGTTTAAAAACAGCAACCGCCCCTCCTCCGGGCGCGAGTGGAAGATCAACAGACTGCTCCGCGTTCACTTTTCGGACCGTTTTAACTGTTGGACGTCCTCCGTCTTTTTCTTCCGGAGCATCGGTCCAAAGAGTCATTTCATAATCGGTTCCTTTATTGAGAAAAGCGAGTGAAACCGATCTTGTAACGGCGGCGGTTCCGTTGGTCGCGCCAAGGACCCATTCGCCCGATTCCGCCTTGCGGGCCGTAACAATGTATTTTCCAATCGAGCCGTCCAGAACTTTCGTTTCGAGCCATTTCGACTGAAAATGCTTGAAGAACTCAATTTCCGATCCAAACGCCAGTCCGGACTTGCTGTCTCTGATCCTCCATCCTCCGCGAATTACGGGAGTCGGATTATAAAGCGTTGTCAGAAGTGACATTTGATGCGCATTGCTGCGGCCTTTGACATAAAATTTGGGAGTGAAATCGAACGGTCCGACCAGTCCGCGGGTAAAGGGGAGTACGACATCATGATGAACCGGATGATTCCCTTCCTGACCGCCTCCCCCTTCAACACAAGTTACATTGGGAAATGTTCTTGACATTCCATCCGGCAGATAGGCGTCATGAATGCAGAGCCAAAGTTTATGCTTCGCCGCCGTTTGAGCCAAATAGCGGATCTGATCGGAATTCTCCGCGGATCCGTAAGCGACAAAACCGGGCTTGAGTCCGGCCAGTCCCCATTTTTCATAAACGGCAAACAGATCCTTAATGTCGTATTTTTTAATCATTCGATCATTTAAATAGAGACATATTCCGATTCCTTTCGATTTACCATATTGAACAAGTTTGTCAACATCAATATCAACATACGTTGACGCTTTAAATCGCGGAAAGTAAGGTACAAGACCTTTAGCGACTTTGTAAGGGGTCGGCTTCGTGTTGGCGCGCCAGGTTGGATCGTTCGCTTTACTGGGATTGTTTTTGGCCCATTCTTCGCATTCCGCGTCGGTATACCCCCATTCGGTCCCGTACCAGCCCCAATCGATCTGAATGTATTTCATATTGTTTTCAGCGGCGAAATCGACCATCGATTTGAGATCGCGCTCTACGATTGGGCAGTTGCCTTCATTACTGATAGTCAAGCCGGGGTTGACCCAATCGAATTTTTCCGTCGGTGCCGGATTCAAATTGAAAATTGCGTATTCTTTTTCGATCAGATCCCGTTCGTTTTCCGCCAAAAGAACCAAACGCCAAGCAGACTGAAACGGCTTATCCGACGGCTTGATCGCGGTCGGCGGAACCTTGGTCCAAATCGATCCGCGTTCGTTTTTATAAAGCTGAAATCTTGGATAATCAATCGCGCAAGCTTCCATTATCGAAAAAGCGCGGCCGTCCGAAAATTTTCCGGTCAATGGCGCGTATGATCTTTTGAAATTTTTCAGCGCAACCGGATCTTCGGAATAAGTGGCCTCCGTTGAATTGATCGGATAAACAGAAACATTTTCCGGCAGACGGAATTCCGTTTTTTCTCCTTCTATTTTATCCAGCAATTTACGATCAGGCAAGAGATAGCAGAAGGCAAAACCTTCATCATAAACGCGCAGTTCGATCTGCCAGCTGATCGGTTTGCCGTCATATTTTCCGCGGAGAAAAACTGTTCTGAAATTATATCGGTCGGGCACTTCCTGCCGTTCCCCCCAAAGCGGTGTCCAGGATCTGTTCACCTGCCCCATGTTGGTTTTAACGATAACGGAATCGGTAATCTCCTTTTCGGTTTGCCATCCGAGCAGCGACGGTTCGATTACTTTAACGGAATCATATTGACAGGTATACTGCACCAAACCATCTTTTATTCCGATTTCGACGCTAATTTTTCCGTTTGGAGAAACCGTCGATTCAGCAAAAACAGGCCGACAGTCAAGGATCATACCGGCCAGTCCAAGCCAAAAACATCCCCAAAAAATCAATTTAAATGGGTTGCCGTATTTCATATTCATTTCCTTTTCATTTTTAAATTATATTTCGTATTACACAGAATAAATTACCAATCGGGCAAGAAACACTCTAAAATTCCTTTTTTAAAGCAAATCAGATAGAGAAGCAAAATAAAACGGCAGCGATTCTCCTGACATATCGCCGCCGCTTTATTTTAACCGTTTTTCAATTCTTTTCAGAAGTCTGCGCCAGCGCGGTCATCTTCAGAGCTAAAACGGTAATATCGTCAAATTGTTCGGCACCATTGACGAAACGGGAAACAGCGTCCAGAACATACTGATCGGTTTCCTTCGGAACAAGTCCTTTTTCCGCGCACTCTTTCAGTGTTTTTTCAAGAGCCGCGTCACCAAAGAATTTTCCGTCCTTGTTTTTCGCTTCCGTAATGCCGTCTGTATAAAAGAACAGAAGATCGTCTTTTTTCAACTGAAGATCGCTCTTTCCGTAATTCTGATCGTCATACATTCCCAGGGGAACACCATGTCGCTTCGCCGGTTTGATAATTTCGCCGTTTTTCTTTAATACATAAAACGAGTTGTGTCCGGCGTTGCAATAGGTCATCAGACCGCTTTGGAGATCGAGAACGGCAAAAAAGTAGGTCACAAAAAGTTCCGCTCCATTATTATTGCAAAGCGCCTGATTCATTTTGACCACCAGACTTTGCGGATCCGGATTATTTTCATGAGCCAGTCCGCGGTGCAGTGTTTGTGTAACGGCCATAAAAAGGGAGGCGGGCACACCTTTTCCTGAAACATCACCGATCACCAAACAAAGTTTCGTCGGAGAGATCAGAAAGAAATCATAAAGATCGCCGCCGACTTCTCTTGCCGGATACAGCAGCGCGTCGAGTTCGAAATAATCGCATTTCGGGAACGGAGGCAAAATTTTCGGAAGGATCCCATTTTGGATCTCCTGCGCCACTTTCAGTTCACTTTCGATCTTTTCTTTGTCGGCGGTAATTTTTTTCAAGTTTTCGATATGATTTTTTAAATTGGCCGTCATTCCGTTAAAAGTCGAAGAGAGTTGCGCGATTTCATCGCTGCCTCGAACCTCCAGAACGGTATCGAGTTTTCCCTGTCCAAGTTCTTTGACACTGAACACCAAACGTTTAAGCGGGCGCGTTACCCGGGTTGTTACGAAAAAGAGAGAAAACGCGAGACTAACAATAACGAAAAAGAGAATGCCCGCAAGCGCCACCCGATTGCGAAAATCAAGAAACGCGGTCAGTTCTTTTTCGGGTACAAGAATAAGAACATTCATTCCGTTATCCAAAACACGACCGAAAACGAGATGATTTTCTTTATTAATATCCGTTTTGGACAATGTAATTTGCGAATTGGCAAGCTTTGGAACCTTGGGGTACCATTGCAGTTCTTCGATTCCTCTTTTTTTATGATTCCGTTCAGCAATGCGCCGTTTAACATGATCTTTTACTCCGCCGTGAGTTTCGTCGCTTGTATCAGCAACGATTCGATTATACTGCGGATCGACAAGAATGACAAAACTGTTCGGCGTCGGTCTTAACGAACAAAGCCGGTCAAACACTTCCTGAATACGCCAGTCAACGGTAGACATACCAACGAATTTATCGTTTTTGTCATAAATCCCGGCACCAACTGTTGCCATAAGGGATTCGGTTCCCAGATCGTCGAAATAGATCTCACTCCAGCTAACCCGATTACAATTTTTCAAATGTTTTTGAATTTGAACATACCAGGACTGCGTTGGATAATCATAATCCTCACCATCGAAATCCTCATTGATCGCCAAATTTTTATCATCGTCATAACAGGCATAAAAACAATAGCGGTTGCGATCAGGATTAAAAACATAACGTTCGAACCAAATACCGCCCCCCACCGCTTCGGGTAATTTTCGAAAATTGTCCAGAACCAGTTGAGCGCCAACGGCATCGTCAATTGTTTTTCTGTTTAAATAACAGGAACGACCGATAACAGCAAGGTCAAGCGCGTTCTGCTCCATAATACCAATCGCTTTATTGACCTTTTCGCTTTCATACATTAAAGATTTGGTCACGTTGTCCAAATGCAGCTGTCTTGAATCTTTGTTGACCGAGAGCGCATACGACAAAAAAACCAATCCGAAAATAAATGATAAAAAAACGATCAAGAAAATAATTTTTGTTCGAAGAGACATTCCTTTTCCCTCGGTCCGAAAAGCCTCTTGCCATTTTTTAAAAAATATATATGACATGATATTACCCTAACGGCCGCAGCCGATATCAGACTTCTCCGGAACATAAATTTTTCTTTAAAACAAGAATATTTTTTTCATCTTCCCGCCGGTATTCAATGGAGTCCATGAATTTTCGAACAAGAAAAATCCCGAGACCGCCAAGTTGACGTTCCTCCAGAGGCGCGGCAAGATCCGGCTCTTTGGCGGCAAGCGGATCATAGGCTACTCCGGTATCCGTAAACGTGATCGTCAGTATTTCCTGAGACATATCGAACTGCACTGCCACATTGGCCGTTCCGTCACCGGACGGATAACCATAACTGGCAATATTGGTAAAAATTTCGTCAACGGAGATCAGCAGCTGATTACGAGTTTTGAACGGAATGTCCAGTTCATCCGCGATTCCTTCCAGCCAAACACTCAACGTTGCAAACGCTTCCGCCTGAGCCGGCAATGAAAGCGAATTTTCACCGTTGTATTGAAACCATCTGATATTTTCCATAGTTTTTACTCAAAATTTAAAAAATCGGCGAATCCTGTTATTTCAAAAACTTCCTTAACCAAACTGGCCACGTTACGCAAAATCAATTTTCCTTGTCTGCGCATTTGTTTATCAGTTCCCA
>CAZZEF010000097.1:12615-15834 GCA_964652875.1 uncultured Planctomycetaceae bacterium | reverse complement strand
GGCCGCTCCGGTTCAGTCTGATTTTCGCGGAACCGTTGATTTTAAAGCGCTCGGGGCAAACGTCGAAATTTGGGATCCTGTTACCGGCCGTATTGAATACGCGGATGTCAAAAAAAAGGGAAATCGATATCTTCTTGATCTGAACCTTCCGAACGCGGGCGCCTGTTTTATTGTCCAGCATAAAAATCGCGGGGTCCTTGCTGACTCTCAAAAGCAAACGGTCAAAAACAGATCGGAGCAACCTCTGAATAATTCCTGGGTCCTGACGTTTCCTGTCGGCTGGGGAGTTCAGAAGCCGGTTGTTACGGACAGGCTTTGCCCTTGGAAAGATCTTGATCTTTCTCCTGAAGGAAAAGCTTTTTCCGGCTCGGTTCAATATAAAACCGCGATGAATTTAAGCAGTGTTGATAAAAATGCCCGATACTTTCTTGATCTCGGTCAGGTCGAAATAATTGCCGGTGTTCGGGTCAACGGGCGATCCGTTGGAACCGTTTGGGCGCGTCCCTACCGCGTTGAAATAACAGAAGCTGTCCGATCAGGAGAGAACGTTTTGGAAATTGAAGTAACCGGAACCTGGTTCAACCGGCTTGTTTACGATGCGAATCTTCCGGAATCCAAGCGAAAGACCTGGACGATCGGTGGACCGAAAAAAGAAGAGTCGCTGCGTGACAGCGGTTTGCTGGGGCCCGTTGTTCTGATCTCCGAAAAATATGAAAAATAATCGGATGCACTCTTGGTTTCCTGTTGACAGAGCCGATTCGCATAGGCAGATCCTCTGTTGGTGCGGTCGGGCTGTTGCTTTTGAAATAATGGATCAAAACGATTGCGGATGCCGCAAGGAGGATTTTATGAAACGTTGGTTATTTCGGTGTTTTTTTGCGGCGGCTGTTGCTGGCTTTTCCGTATTCGTGTTTTTGTCTTTCGGAATGATAAACGGATCGGCCGCTTTCTGCGCGGATCGGACCGATTCGCCGGAAAAAGATCCTCGTTTGGCCAACAGGAACGTTTCCTTATTGCCGGGTTCAAGCCGCAATCCGCTTGCTCTTGGCGCGCGGCTAGAACTGTTTATCGATGATTATTTGATCGAATCAATGAACGGAACCCGTCGAATACTGCATCATCCGCGCGATGAAGGCAAAATTCTTGATTTCGACAATCCTTGGGAAGGGCCCAGTTGCGCTTATATTACTGTTTTTCAGGACAAAGATATTATTCGAATGTATTATCGGGGCGGTCCGACCGACGGTAAAAGCGACAACAGCAACGAACAGACCTGTTATGCCGAAAGCAAAGACGGTATTCATTGGATCAAGCCGAAGCTTGGTCTGTTCGAATTCAACGGAAATAAAAACAATAATATTATCTTAAAGATCAATCCTCATTTTTCACATAATTTTGCTCCTTTTATTGATCGTAATCCGGCTGCGGCTCCCGATCAGCGTTACAAAGCGCTGGCTGGCAGTCATCAGACGAAACTTTGCGCGTTTGTTTCGGCAGACGGCATTCATTGGAAGCAGCGGGGTAGTGAACCGGTGATTGCCTTTAAAAACTTCGCGCTTGATTCGCAAAATGTTTCATTCTGGTCTGAATCGGAAAAGAAGTATCTCTGTTATGCCCGGACCTGGGACGGATTTCGAACGGTAAGCCGGTGCGAGTCGGACGATTTCGTTCATTGGCGGCCGGATAACGGCGAGCCGATGAGCTTTGGATCGACGAATCGTGAACATATTTATACGAATCAGACCAATCCATATTTCCGGGCGCCGCATATTTATCTTTCGACCGCGGCCCGATTCATGCAGGGCAAACGAATTGTGACCCCGGATGAGGCGAAGAAGATCGGGCTTTTGCCAGGAATGGACCGCGACTGCAGCGAGTCGGTTCTTATGTCGACCCGGGGCGGAAGCCGTTATGACCGGTCCTTTATGGAAGCACTCATTCGACCTGACTTTGACATCGGCAACTGGACGAGCCGAACCAATTATCCCGCCTGCGGTATTATTCAAACAGGCGAACAGGAGATGTCCATTTATGTCCAGCGGTATTATTCCCAGCCGCGTCATTGTTTGCATCGCTATTCGATCCGAATTGACGGCTTTGTTTCTGTAAACGCGCCTTACGCCGGCGGAGAATTTCAAACGAAACTTCTGACCTTTCAGGGAAAAGATCTTTATTTGAATATGGCTTCAAGTGCGGCGGGTAGTGTTCGGCTCGAAATTCTTAACGTCGACGGCAAACCGGTTCCCGGCTTCGAACTGAAAAATTCACCGGATCTCACCGGTAATTTTATTGAAAAGAAAGTCGTTTGGAAAAATAACGCGTCATTGGAAAAACTGGTCGGAAAACCGGTCAGGATCCGCTTTGTTATGAAAGACGCTGATCTTTGGTCTGTCCGTTTCCGATGATTTTTCGTTTTTGACCATTCTTTCATTTCCGCGGACAGAGATTGCGAATCGACGGTTATACTGCTTTTATTTTTAAATTTCCTTTATTTCCGCCGATTGACTGCGTGAATTGGCTGTTCTTTTGAGAATATAACGGAAATTTTATCATGGGATCGGTATATTTGACTTGGACCGGAAAAAAGAAGAGCGTCTTTTTTAAAAGAATCCGGTTTACTTTAAGGGGACTGAAATTCTGCCGGGGGGACAGCCCCTCCTTTTTAAAAAAGATGATTCGGCTTTGAGATGTTTCTTCGTGTTCTTTAAGGGGTGGATGAGATCTTCTTGGGGATCGAACATATTTTATTCCTGAAGAGAGGAATACGGTTTGATGAGTTTCAAAAATTCATCGAATGCGGACTCCAATTCCGGTATGTCGGCAATTGCCAATTCAAGTTGATCCTTGCGCAGATCGGTTAAAACGGAAACAGCGGCGTCGGTGATCGGAAAGAGCCCGAGATAATCGGAATTTCCTTTCAGTGTATGAACGGCGCGAATCGCTTCTTGAATTTTTTCGGGAACGAGCGACTGACGCAAAATCGACAGATTTTCATCTTGTGAAAATTTTATCAAGCAGTCTTTATAAAACGAAAAATCGTCTAAAAAAGTTTCATTGAGTACCTGACTCGGTTCCGCGCCCCAGGATTCCAATTCTTTAATCAGTTTTCTTATGTCGTCTTCCATTTTTTTAAAAACCTGTTCTATTTCGTGTTGTTCAAATGATTTATACTGCTTTTATTTTAAAATTTCCTTTATTTCCGCCGATTGACTGCGTGAA
>CAZZEF010000097.1:0-12515 GCA_964652875.1 uncultured Planctomycetaceae bacterium | reverse complement strand
TTTATACTGCTTTTATTTTAAAATTTCCTTTATTTCCGCCGATTGACTGCGTGAACCGGCTGTACTTTGTCATTATAACGAAAGATTCATGATGGATCGGTATACCGACGTTCGTACCCATAACAGTGCGAGTGAAACGAACGAAATGAGGACATTGAAAAATTACGAAAAATTAGGTCGGTGATAACGCGGGGATTTTCGACGATTACAGTTGCAGCGCGATCATAATTATGGGCTCCCAAAAAATTATTATTGGCGGTGCAATCCGTAACTAGACAAAGACACAGCGCGGGTAAGGTGTTATCATTACCTATTCTTTCTCCGATACTTTGCGGGGAGTCGTCATCGTTTTCCCTGAAAGAGAGGTCCATAGATTGTGTATCGGCATATTAGCGCGTATTCCTTTATAATTGGGATAAGCGTTAACTCTTTTTCAGGGTAAATTTTGAAAGGGATTCAAACAACCGGTCGTAAAAGACCGGTTTGGAAATATGATCGTTCATGCCGGCTTTGAGCGCTTTTACGATATCGTCATTAAAAGCGTTTGCGGTCATGGCGATAACAGGAATGGTTTTTGCCTCCGGATGACTGGATGCTCTGATTTTTTTAGTGGCTTCATAGCCATCCATTACGGGCATTTGGATATCCATAAGGATCACCTGAAAAGTACCGGGAGCGGATTTTTCGAACAGCTCGACCGCTTCTTTTCCGTTCCAGGCAGAGACGATTTTCATTCCAGCGCGCTGAAGATATTGAGTTGAGATGTCCATATTCATTTGATTGTCTTCAACAAGAAGTACTTTTAATCCTTTGAGCGCCTCTTTGACTTTCAGATTGTTTTTCTTATTGTCCAGATGATAATAAGTGGTCATGAGAAAATCGAAGAAAGTGGATTGGAATAAAGGTTTTTGAATAATTTTATTGACGCCGGCCTCCGCGGCTTGTTCGGAAAAAGCGGAGACATCATAAGCCGTAATCAGAATAATAGGCAGTTCGGTATTGCATTTTGATTTTCGTATTTCGCGGGTGGTTTCGATACCGTTCATTCCGGACAAGCGCAAGTCAAGCAGACACAGATCATAAGGATGCCGACTGTCCATGCGGCGGATCAGCTGTCGAATTGCCGCTTCTCCGGAATCGACGGTGTCGCATTTGACTTTGCATTTGGTTAAGACCATTTTTATATATTCCCGTTCTTCTTCCCGGTCGTCCGCGACCAAAGCGCGGAGTTTGGAAAAATCGATATCGGCGTTAGTTTGTGCTTTCAGACTCTGTCCAAAGGAAAGGTAAACAGTAAAAGTGGTTCCGGCATTTTTTTGACTTTCGATCTCAATACTTCCGGACATGAGCGTTACAAGGTTTTTCGTAATGGACAGACCAAGGCCTGTGCCCCCGAACATTCGCGCGGTCGAAGCGTCCTGCTGTTCAAACGGCTGGAATATTCTTGACATGAATTCCTGACTGATGCCGCAGCCGGTATCCGTTATTTTAAGCATGATCTGAACGCGTCCTTGAACGATTCCGAGCTGTTTGACGGTAAGAGTAACGGATCCGCCTGCCGGAGTGAATTTCATTGCGTTCGAAAGAAGATTGAGTAAAATCTGATTGAGGCGAAGTGAATCGCCGACGAGCCATTCTTCCGTCAGATCCTGCAAGATCAGGTCAAAGGTGATCTTTTTACTTTCTGCCTGATTATAAAACATCGAAACGAGACCGGTTAAAAGATGTTTGAAATCGAAATCTTCGCTGGTGATTTTAAGTTTACCGCTTTCGATGGAGGAAAGATATTCCAAGATCTTGTCGCGGTTTTCGCTGCTGTCCAGGGCGATATTCAAATAACCGATAATGGCGTTGAGCGGAGTGCGGATCTCATGCGACATTTGGGAGAGAAAGACGCCTTTGGCATTGCTGGCTTGCTGCGCTTGAGCCAAAGCGGTGTTGAGTTGAACGGCGTTGTGTTGAAGTCTGTCCCTAAGATCGTATTCCTTCGTTACATCGCGGAAAACGAGAATCGCGCCGAAAATGGTCCCGTTACTGCCCCGAATCGGAGCGGCGCTGTCCGCGATATGATAACGTTTCCCCGCTTTCGAGATCAGATCGGTATGATTCGACAAGGAGATAATCCTGCCGGTGGCCAAACAATGATTGACCGGCGACGGTACTTCTGTTTCGTCCAGATAACTGACCAGATGAAAGAAGTCGGTATGCGCTTTTCCCTGACATTCCGCAAGGGTCACGTCCAGTAATTGTTCCGCAACAGGATTAAGCAGGGTGATCTTCCCTTCGGTGTCCGTTGCGAGAACAGCGTCCCCAATCGAGATGAGAGTCTTTTGAAACCATTCGGCATTCTCTTCGGCCCGTTTTCTGGTCTCTTCCAGTTCGGTCTGATCGACGGAACAGCCGAGCAGGAGTCTTGTTCCATCAGAATCGATAAATGGAACAAGGATCGAGTACAAACGGTGAACAGATCCGTCTCCGGCGGTTACATTCAGAAAATTTTCATCTTGCCCCTGTCCGGCATCGCAGAGTTTTTGGGTGATTTCCCGGATCTGCTCCGCTTGATCCCGGGAAAGTAGATCGTAATCTGTTTTCCCGTCCATTTCTGACGGATCAATCCCGAAAAATTCCGCTCGGGCCCGGTTATTGAAAATAAAGCGCTGCTCCTTATTGCCTGTTTTGGCAAAGATATGGATCGGCAGAGAATTGATGAGCAGTTTCCACATACGCGAGTTTTTGGCCAGATCCGCGGCCGCTTTTTCCGCCTGACGGTGATAAATTCGGACAATGATCAGCGCACTGCCCAAAATAAGGATCAGTCCGATCAGCGAGAGAGAAACGATCAACGGGTTTTCCATCACCAGTTCACGGAATGTCGGTTTATGCAGAAAACGGAAATTGTCCGTCATTAACGCCTGCTGAATTTCTTCTTCGGTAAGACTGCGCACTGTTTTGGACAAAATGCCGATCAGTGACCGGTCGAGTTCTTTTTTTACCCCCAGCGCGAAATGCACCGTGTATCCGGAGGGATCAAGAGTCAAAATACCGCTTTTATCATTTAAAATCGCGTTTTCAGCGGTTCGGGTAAAGATGAACCCGGTGTTTTCCTGGCCCTTTTTTACCGCTTCAATTACTGCCTCCATGGTTGGGTAGGTGTTGATCCGGCATGACTTTGACAGATGGGTCTGAACGATCTCCGACATGTTGGAATCGGCGACAACGGCGCAGGTTTGCATTTTTCCGTTGAAACTTTTTCGCGAGATTCGGGATATTGTTGCGGAAAGATACGGATCAGTCAAAATATATCCCCGTTGTTCCGCCCGGGAAAAGTCATATTGCATATCGAAGATCAGTTCACACTCTCTGTTTCGGATCTTTTCATAATACTCCTTGCGTCCTTTACAGAACACCGGCTCAAGATCAAGTCCGGATCTTGTCGCAACCGTATCCAAAAGTGTTCGCATAATCCCTTTAAATTGTCCGTTTTCATAATAGGAAAAAGGAAAACGGTCCGGATTGATGAGTACCTTGAACTTTCGCTTGTCCGTTTCGCACGCGCTTTGATATTTTCGTTCGTCAAGAGAAAAGGCGATTTCGTTTCCTCCCGCCGCGGAATGATTATAATACTTTATGCGCAGTCGATCGGCGAATCCCGGATAATCGATTTCCAGTTTTACGAGTGCGTTGTCGATCTCTTTCAGAAGCGCGGTGTTTCCTTTTTTAACAATAATATAAAACGGACGGATGTCCAGTTCTTCATAAAGCCATTCATTATGCAGACGGCGCAGGCTTCCGGTAACAACAGCGTCTATTTCCCCTTTTTGCAGCGCGGAACACATCAATTCAGTTTGAGTATACGGGATCTCTTTATAAGTAAAATTTTTGCTTTTTGCAAAATCAGCGAATACCTTATTTTTACTGTTATTACTCAAAACCCCGACTTTCATGCCGTTCCAATTCGAATAATCTTGCGGGAGATATTGGGTACAGCCGGCTTTGACGGTCATGATCACCGACGAAAAACCGATCGAATGACTGGAAAAATCACAATTTTTTTCTTTTTCCGGAACCTTCACCGCGCTGGTAAGAAGATCGATTTCCCCTTTTTCCAACATGGGGATCATTGCGGACCAGCCCTTTTCGTATCCGATATATTCATATTCCCAGTTAGTATACGGCAGAAGCATTTGCAGTAGTTCGTATCCGTACCCTGATCGATTGTATTCGCCGTTCTTTTTTTGATCGCCGCGCATATGGTACCCGTCGAAATGAAAGAATCCGACCCTGATTTTTTTCTGATGAACTTCGGCGGACAGGACCGCGTTTGCGAATAAGAAAATCGACGCGGTAATGCAAAACAAATTGAAAAGACGTTTCATAATGTTTTTTATATCCCTTCCGAAGGGGCAGGTTGTTCGGCAAACGGGAACAAAATCACCGATGCCGTTCGATTGTTGAAAGAAAGTTTTTGATATTTATACTGCTTTAATTTTTAATTTTCCGTGTCATCTTCGCCGATTGACTGCGTGAATCGGCTGATCTTTTGACGTTATAACGGAAAATTCATGATGGAATCGGTATATCAAGGGGACTTTGTTCTGGGTACGTTGATCGTTACCGATACGTCTCCTGTATGCCGATCTGTTGTTTATATCAGGATGGGAACTCTCTCATTTTAGTTCCTTGGCGGAACTATGGACAACCTTCTTAATACAATTATTATTTTAATTGTACCTTGGAAAATTTCAAGCCGTACCGTGTTTGTGATCGGACGGTTTGTTTGCGGAATTGAAGAGGCAGTCATACAACGCGCTGCGGATAATTGGTTTGAGCATAACATGATCGAACAGGGATTTATCGTACATAACCGATTCATTCTCTGTTGACATGACAACAATACGAATTTCATTGCCTTGCGGCATGGTCCGAATCGCCGAAGCTAATGAGTTGCCGTTCATTTCCGGCATAAGAAAATCGGTTAGTACAAGATCGAACGATTCTGAATGAAGAAGTTCAAGCGCCTCTTTTCCGGAATGAACGGCCCGACAGGGCACCTTCATCCAATTGAGCATGCGTTCGAGGATGTTCAGTACGATTTCCGAATCGTCGACCAGCAGAACCCGGGGAACGGGAATCCGGGAACCGTCAGTTTTGTTTTCAAAATGAGTCCGGTTCGCGGAAAGATCCGCTGGTTTTTTCGGAATTTCAGAAGCGTCCGGCTTGAGATTCGAATTGACGGGGTTGATTTTCGGGGTGTCCGGGTTGGTCGTGATGCGCAGAGGATCAGCAGTTGAATGATCAGATTGATTGTCGGATTGATTACCGGATTGATTGTTGGATTGATCCCGTTGTCCGTTCAGATTGTCAGACGAAAGATTTGAACCGTCGGATAGGATCTCCTGACTGTTCGACAGATCCTCCGAAGACAGGCAAGCGGTATCCGGAAGTTTCGATTTAATGTTCGGCCAGATGACGGTAAACGTTGACCCTTGTCCGATTTCACTTTGAAGAGAAAGGGTACCTCCTTCAAGTTCAACGATCTTTTTGACGATGGCCAGTCCCAATCCGGTGCCCGTACCGGAAGCGTTGGTTCCGCGCATTCGGGTCATTTGAATAAACGGTTCAAATAATTTATCCTGGTCCTCCAGCGGAATACCGGGACCGGTGTCGGAAACTTTCAAGGTCAAAATGCCTTTATTACTATTTGTTTTTTCAAAGACAAGTGAGACGGTGATTTCACCTTTTGAAGTGAATTTAACCGCGTTTCCGATCAGATTAAAAAGGATCTGCCGAAGTTGGGGTTGATCAAGATACAGAGTCGGAATGCCGGAAGCCAGAAAAGCCAAATTTAAACTTTTTCGTTTTGCCTCAGGACGGAAAAGAGAGTCCATTTCCGAGATAAATTCCTGAATATTGGTCAGAACGGGATGGGATTGAACATTGCCGGACGTGAGTTTTGAGAGATCCAAAATATCATTAAGTAGCGAGAGAAGCGCGTGACTTGATTCGGAAACGGCGTCAAGATATTCCATTTGGGTTTCGCGATCCAGTTCGGAATCTTTCAAGAGATCGGTAAAGCCGATCACCGCGTTGAGCGGCGTCCGGATTTCATGGCTCATACTGGAGAGAAAGAAACTTTTGGCTTTACCGGCGGCCAAAGCGTCACGCAGAGCGTTTTCAAGACGAACCAGCATTCTTTTGCGCGTAATGGCCAACTCGACGATATGCGCGGTCAGATTCAGCAGTCGCTTCTCATTGTCCGAAAGGAACTTCATGGACCGACCCTGGGTGATGAAACCGAGTGTCCCCCATATTTTATTATTGGACGAAACATAATTGACATGCACTCCTCTTAGATCGAACTCCCGGACTTTACCCAAAATGGCCGGAACGAGATATTTCGCCAGTTCCAGATCCTGAGTATTCGAAAAATCAATGCGGACCGCCTCACAATGCGCCGATTTGGCCATTTTATTGTAAAAAGGAAGAAGTCCGGATCCGTTTTCGAGCCGGTATGATTCCTTGTCAAATATTGGATCTTCCCCTTCAGGAATATAAGCGGTGAACAATTGCAAAGAATCCGTATCGGGATCTTCGAATCTGATGAAGGCCCGATCGAATCCGATGAATTCGCAAATACTTTTTAATATTTCGCGCAGATCTTTCGTCAGATCGTCGGAGGAGAAGAGAGTTTCAAACGCGGAAGAAATGATTCGACGGACTTCAGACGTTTCAAGTGTTTCGGTAATATCCAATGCCATTGTTATAATGATCCGCTGTCCGGCCTCGTTAACCGACGGAAGTTTGACCGCCTGAAAATGTCGAAGAATACCGTCCTTGTCTTGAAGTGTTTCAATGAAATCTTTTCGATTTCCGGATTTCAGAGTCAGCAAATCGTTCTCGCGGATCAGTTTCGCGTCTTTGGGATTCGGAAAAAATTCTTTCTCTTCCAAACCGATGATTTCTTCGGCTTTGGATCCGAAATGATTGGAAAAGTTTCCGTTGGCCTGCAGGTAACGGAAATTGTCGTCCGCGTTTTTTATAATGAACATGACCGGAAGCGAGTCGATCACATTTTTCCATATGGTCAGGAGTGCTTCCCGTTTTTTCTGTTCCAGTGTTATTTCCGTCAGATCCTGAATGATTCCGGAAACTTCATTCGGATGATCGGCATTTTTTTTAATAAAGATCCGAATATACCGTATTCCTTCCGGACGGGCGATCCGGTAAAGCGCGGAGGCTTCTTCCTTCTCTCCGCTGAAAACAGACTGGTACATATTATTATAAAGATCGACGTCTTCCGGAACAAGATAATCTTCCGCAGGAACCGGTTTTCCGTTTTTCATGGGCCAAAGATCGGCGATTCGATCGGTTTTGGAAATGATCTGCCATTTATTGTTGAGCCGGTAGCTGGCGATTTTGGCAACGTTGGAGGCAATACTCCAATCTTCAAGCATATCGCGCAATTTTTGGCGCCGATCGAAATCTTCCGTTTCATCAAGCGACATTCCAAGCAGAGCCGGTTTCCCGTCCATGTCGGCAACAGGCACTTTTACGGTCATGAAATGACGAATCGCCCCGTTCGGATATTGAACGGTTTCATGAAACGTCAGAATTTTTCCGCCGGCCATGACTTCCTGATCACATTTGCGAAAATATTCAGCATCTTCCGATCTATTGAAAAGCTCCGCATCGGTTTTTCCAATGACTTCCTCGCAACGCAGACCTAAAAGATTGGCGAAATTTTGATTGCATTGCTTATAACTAAATTTGTTGTCGGCTGATTTTATAAATAGGGTGACAGGCATTGCGTTGACGCAGGCGGTCCATAAATTTTTAACCGCGGATTCTTTTTGCTGCGCTTTAATGAATGGCGTGATCTCCTGAACCAGTCCGGTTAAATCACTGTTATGATCAGAGGCTTTCCGAATAAATCCGCGAAAGTATCGGGCGGTTTCATTCTGATGAACACGAAATTCGAGAATGCACTGTTTGGATCTTCCTTCAACGATATCATAATAGGAACGGTACCATTTTTCAAGATCTTCCGGACAGACCCAATCGGACGCGGGAACGGCGATTCCGTCTTTTATCGGCCAAACTTCAAACAATCTTTTACTGGCCTCGGTAATTTTATGATTTTGGGGATTGTACCGGAATCGGTAGATCTGGGCAATGTCCGCGACGGCTTCCCAATTGGCAAGTTCTTCCTGAATTTCCTTGTTGCGGTTGTATTCTTCGGTAATGTCGCGCAAGACCAGAATGGCCCCGATAATATTTCCTTTTTCGTCATGAATGGGCGCGGAATTGCAAGCGACGGGACAACGGCAGCTCCCGTCGAACGAGATCAAGCTGGCGGGAACGGTCAGTTCGGCGGGACGGTCGGTCCGCAAGGTGCGTATCAAGGGAGAATCAAGATCCGTTTGATCTTCAATGCTGATTATTCGAAATAGTTTTGTATGCGGTTCTCCGACGGCGTCCGCCATTTTAACGCCGGTCATGCGTTCGGCGGCGGGATTCATTAAAATAATGTTCCCCTTTTCGTTGGTTGCAATGACTCCGTCTCCGATACCGGTTAAGGTCAATCGAAAATATTCTTCATTTCTTTTTGCCTGATTGTGTATTTCCTGAAGTTCGGTAATGTCTCTGGACACGCCGATTACCGTCGGACGACCGAACAGCGATTTAGGCAGACTGGAAGTTATTAAAAGACGAATTCTTCCCGAGTCCGTATAAATCTTCTCCTGTGTTTGACCTGTTCGTACCGTCTGTTCGACAAGTTCTTTTAATGGCCGACGGATATTTTCGTCTTTTATGTCATTCAATGACCGAAGGTTCAGCTGACCTGGATCGTTTCCGAAATTATACTGAAAAAGCGTTCCTTCGGCATCCGCGATAAAATATCGGAACGGTGCTTTGCCGAAAACCGTTCCGAACAGATATTCTTTTTTTCGGGCGCGAAGAAGACCCCATAAAAATAAACAGAGAAACAACAGTATTAAACACGGAATCCCAAGAACCGGTATTGAATACTGATGTATAAACAAAAAGAAAGAGTTGGTTTTTTCTCGGATCGTTCGGGAGGTCAGACGTGCCGGATTGGTGAAATTTTCGCCGATACTTGCGGCGGATTTACAGACAATGGACGCCAGAGGAGGTTTGCGTGACTCGCGTACCCCAATCGCAATTTCTGTTTGCAGTCCATTGATGAGGTTGGATTCAAGCCGGTCAAAAGGATCTTTCCGAGCGATGGCTTCCGCGGTATTGATATACAGACAGACGGCGGCATTTTCTTCCGCGAGAACGAAATCAACGGTTTCCTGAATCGTTTTATAAATATGAATTTTGATCTCGGAGGGGAGTATTGAAAGAAATTGATTGGTGTTTTCATAATAAAAGGCAAGCCGACGAAAGCCTTTTTTCCTGAAGAAATCAATCAGCGTTTGCTCTATACAGCTGTTTTTCATCAAGCCGATAGGGATCCCGTTTTCGTTGTTGTGTTCGCCGGAACGGTAACGCCGATTCCCTCCCTTGTCGGTCAAAATCGTTGACGATAGCCCCGTCGGAAGCTGCGAAAAAGCGAACTTCTTTTCCCGGTTCGGGGGCTTTCGAACTTTGGTGACAAGATCAGTTTTTCCCTCTTCCGGTATACGAATCGCATCCGGCCAGCTGCGTCTTGGATCGGAATAATTATAGGTCCAGGGCGCGAATTGCCAGAGTTGCTGAAGATCGTCGTGCCCGTATCCGCGGACCAGTTCGTTTTGATCGAAAATATGATAGCCCGTCATCGGATAAAATCCGAGGCGAACCTTCTTGTTCGGTATTTCAAACAAATAACGGTTGTTCAATATTTTCTGGGCCTCTGACGAATCGGCCTTCTTCCGTGAATCCGTATTATATAGGAATTCGGCGGCGAATATTCTTGAAATTGGGCCGATACCGCAATGTTGAACAAACGACACCACTAAAAATATCAAAAGAAAAAGAAAGGTTTTATTTGTTCGTCTGAAAAAAAAGGTAAAATTCGAGTTGTCAGATTTCTTGAAATAAAGTTTATATTTTAATTTTTGCGTCAAGGCCAGGGAACAGAAAATATTCGGAGTTTTCAAAGATTTGTGAGTATCGTTAAATTGAACGTTCACTGGCAAGTGATCCGTTTTACGAATTGAAATGGGTTGAATGTTTGTTGGCATATTATCATCCGAATACTTGATACTAAGTTCTGTTCATTGATTAACAGAACTATTTGAAGGTCAATAAAAAACATTATGAATTGAGTGATATAAAACATAGAATAGTTACTGTATTTGTATTCAATAATATTAAGTATATCAGACCTATTCAGTATATAATAAAATTTTGAAAATACAAGTAAAAAGAAAATTTAAATCAAAAAAGTTTTTTCCGATTAAAATTTAAAATAAAAAATATTAATTCTGTTTTCTGCTACTCGAAAAAACATGAATAGCAGAAAACAGAATGATAAATTTATTTTCGTTGACAGAACAGATCTTTTCATGTTTTTAACAGTTTTAAAAATCAAAAAAGAAATTGCTTGTTATGAAATGAAAAAATATTCTGCATCGAAATTGTCGGAGTAAACATAGGTCAAGTAATCTTTTTTACAGGTCGGAGGTTACACTGATGGTTATTTTTTCTCCGTGACAGGTTAGACGAATTCCTATTTCAGAGAGTATTTGACATCGTTTGACCAGATTTTGAATCGTGCTTCTCGGGGTCATTTCATCGTCGTAAAACAGTTCTCCGATTTCGGCAAACACAAAAGTATCTTGTCCCATGTATTCAAATTTTCCGCAACAGTAAACAGCCAGTTCATAGGCCTTGGCTTCCAGTTTTCTTTCGCCAAGTGCTGTCTGAATCACAAATGGTTTGTAATAAACAGTCGTTATTCGTCCGACATTAAGCTGCCACTTGTCGAGGTCTTCCAAAAGATAATCTTCAAAATTTTGCCGCAAGTCTTTGATTTGCTGCTCAATTTTGCAGAAGATTTCTGAAACGCTCATTTCCCTTTCTCTCCTTCAATATATTGGCTGATGTTTTGAAGTGCCGAAAGATAATCTTTATGAAGTTTTTCAAATTCCTCAATGTACTTTTGCGCCTCATGGAAAAGTTTTAGATAAAACTTGTTGTAATGGCTCTCAACGCAAAAGTTGAGTCGGTCAATTTTAGTCATTAGATCAGAGTATAACGTTTCCAAGTGCAAGTCCATTTCATTGTTCTTTTCTTTGTGTTTCATCAGAAAAACCTTTCTAAAATTAAAGATTAAAAATATTACGATATCGCAACATGGATAAAATACAGTATAGTCAGTAAAACAGGTAAGACATGTTGATGTCTTATGTAATTGTAAAAGTTACCGTATTCTAATGAAAATTTTTCAAAATTTCACTTTTTTATACATAATAAAGCGGTAATTAAACAGATAAGGTAACAATAATAAATAATAATATGTATAATATTACTTCTTAATCATGTAAAAATTACAAGATGATATTTTGATACCAAGCCAAAATAACAGTCTGTTTGTGCTTGTTGCTTTTGAAAGAGTGATTATTATATTGGGGAATTATTAGTAATTATTGTATTTATGAGAAAAGAATAAAATTTTAAAAGGAAATACAAATCGAAATCAACCTACTGATTATTTTATATTAAAGACGTCTGTTTGGTTGAGCCGGATAAAAACAACTTGTTGAATAGAGGATCGTTGTTAACCGATTTTTTTTGTTATTATTTTTAGAAACTTTTCAATTTTTAATGACGGAAGATCTCATAATGATCATGCAATACAAGGGACCGGAAAAGTAAAAACAGAAATACCGGCTATCTATAAAAGACAAATAAAATATTTGATGTTGAGAAAATTTTTATCTGTATAAAAATATTTTGCATAAAGTTCAATAAAATACTGATCAATAATTGAAATATGCAATCATTTCAATTATAATAGTGATTATTGAGAATTTTTCAATGAATTTTTCAAAAAATCGTTTGTTTGTTATAATATTATACTGCTTTTGTTTTAAATTAACCGTGATTTCCGCCGATTGACTGCGTGAATCGGCTGTTCTTTTGACGTTATAAGGGAAAATTCATAATGGAATCGGTATAATAGGACATTTAGTTATAACATTAAATGAACAGTCAGATTACGAATACAAATGCCGGAAAAGGTGAAAAAATAAAATTATTGTCAGTTTAATATAAGTTTAATATAATAGCGCATAAAACTTAATATAATAGTATAAAATATGTTTGGTGGATAAAAGGCTTGAATTTCAAACATAATAACTCAATCACTTAAGAACTAACTTCAGAGGAATTCAGATTATAAAATGGAGAAACAGTATGAAGCTTGATTTTCAATCGGATGGACCGATATTGACTATTACGATCAACGGCAATATTGATACATTAACGGCACCGGAACTTGAAAAGGAGATCAAAGCCAGAATTGCGGAAGTTGAAGTGCTTATACTTGACTTTACCGCGGTGGG
>CAZZEF010000096.1:14322-15954 GCA_964652875.1 uncultured Planctomycetaceae bacterium | reverse complement strand
AAATTGACGATCAAGCGGCCGTTAAGCAGTTTTTTGACTTCCGAAGTTTCGCCCCGAGTTGTTGAGGAGAGTATGCGTTCTTCTTCTTCAAGGGTCGGATAGTCGATCTTGATATTGAACATGAAACGATCCAGTTGCGCTTCCGGAAGAGGATAGGTTCCTTCCTGCTCAATTGGATTTTGGGTTGCGATGACGAAAAACGGTTCCGGCAGCGGATACGTTGTCTGACCAACGGTTATTTCCCGTTCCTGCATTGCCTGAAGAAGGGCCGATTGCGTTTTCGGCGGTGTTCGGTTGATTTCGTCGGCAAGCAGAATATTGGTGAAAACAGGACCTTCGACAAAGCGAAAATTTCGTTTGCCCTGATCATCTTCGTCTAAAACATTCGTACCGGTAATATCCGAGGGCATTAAATCCGGGGTAAACTGTATTCGTTTGAACCGAACATCCAGAATACGGGCCAAGGTACTGACCATCAGTGTTTTAGCCAAGCCGGGTACTCCTTCCAAAAGGCAATGCCCCTGCGTAAAAATTGCGGCCAAAAGCTGATGAATCACCGGTGTTTGACCAATGATCACTTTTTGCAGTTCATCATGCATCAGGGAACAGGTTTGGCCGAACTCCGTTAAAATATTACCCAGATTTCTCGGTTTGCCTGAAGTTGCCGGTCGTGTATTGTCAGTGCCGTTTACGGCAACGGGAGGAATTTCTCCTGATTTCGATGAATTGGTCACGCCTGTTCTCCGTCTGAAGGATCTCTTTATAATGCGTTATTAATATTTCAAATATTTTAAGACTCCAAAAATTACCTGCTATTGGAAAAAAACAGATTTATTAGTAAAATAAACTTATTCTTATTGGAGCTTAACAGAAAATTTCAATACGAAGAGTATAACAAAATTTCAAAAACGGCGCAAGCGGAACATCGGTTCAGCGAAAATGGCAATGAAAGTGAATCGACAGTTTGTTCCGGTCTGATTCAGTTTTTCAGCTTGAACATCTGAAGAACGGACGATTCGCGAAAAAAATGGCGGGAAAACGAAATTTTAAAAATTATTGACGATATAAAAAACAGTCAAAAAAAGGCGTTCGGCTTTACCAATATTAAAATTATAAGATTCAATTTGGAAACCGGTTTGAGAAAAAAGAAAAGATATTCCATTGGAATATTTTCGTGAAAATTTTTCTTTAAATCGGCGCGATTGGAAAAAATGATCAAAACGGTCGGTTCATGCGATATTATCGATTGACAACAGAAAACTTTTTCTTTCAATTTTCAGACGAAAAGCGATTTTCTAAAATAAAATCAACAGGAAAAACAGCGGATCGCCGAAATTCAGAAACTTGCTGCATTAAAGCGATTCGCCCAAGTTTTATAAAGTGCCCGTCAAAGGTGAACGGTCAGATTGGATCAAAACATAACGATATTTCAGATCGTTTTGTTGAACTGTCTTGTCATGTTAATTGGAATCGCAGAAACTTTGTGAACGCGTTTCAGTTTATATTAACTGTATTGTTTTTCGGGGGGGCATTGGGATTTTGGGGAGTTTCGAACACGTTTTGTTCGGAATCGGGGGATCTGTCACCGGAGGCGGTTCGAAGCAGTATTTCCGGGGGGATCGCTTTTTTGGA
>CAZZEF010000096.1:0-14312 GCA_964652875.1 uncultured Planctomycetaceae bacterium | reverse complement strand
TGGAAGAAAAGCAGCAGAAAGACGGCAGCTGGATCGAATTTCCGGGTTACGATCCGGGGACAACGGCTTTGGTTGCGCTTGCTCTTTTGAACGCGGGAGTCGACAGAACAACTCCGGTACTTGTCAAAGCGCTTGAATATCTTCGACAGCCGCTTCCGGAATCCCGATATCAAACCTATCCGATTTCACTGCAGACAATGGTCCTTTGTCTGGCAGAACCGGAAAAGGACCGAACAATTATCGAACAAAATGTCCAATGGCTGATTGCCCGTCAGTTTAAAACGCAGAATATTTTCCGCGGCGGCTGGTCTTATGTCGGACTTCATCAGGAATACGCGCAAGTAGACAATTCCAATTCGCAATTTGCGGTCCTTGCGCTTTATGAAGCGGAAAGGATCGGAATAAAAGTTCCCGATCATGTTTGGTCGGAGGCGCTGGAATACTGGCTTCGAATGCAGAACAAGGATGGATCCTGGGGATATCGGGCTTCACTGCTTGGCGTTCAGCGCAATACAAGCGGAACGGGGACCGGCAGCATGACTTGCGCGGGAATAACCTCTTTAGTGATTTGCAGCGGTATTCGGGGGGCGGGAGGAGCGAACGCGGAAGGAAACAATATCCGTTGCTGTCAGCAGATCGACAATAAAGTTACCGAACGGATCGATCAGGGATTGGAATGGCTTTCCAAACATTTTGCGATAGAGATCAATCCGGGAACACCGGTTGGCGTTGAAACGAATCTGTTTTATTATCTTTACGGACTTGAGCGGGTTGGCCGTCTGACCGCGCATCGTTTTATCGGAAGAAGTGACTGGTACCGCGAAGGGGCGGATTTTCTTCTTCGCCGAAAAGGTCCATTTAATAAATATTGGAAAGCGCAGCTTGATCTTAAAAACAATAATGCCGTATCGACCGCGTTTGCGCTTCTGTTTCTTTCCAAGGGACGACGTCCGGTACTCATTTCAAAATACAAATACGGATCCGAAAGCAATTGGAACGCGCACCCGAACGATCTGCTTCATTTGACGCAGCATACGGAAAAAGTTTGGAAACTGGATCTGATTTGGCAGGTGATCGATTCTGAAAAAGCTGTTGTTGACGATCTGCTTCAGACACCGGTTCTTTATATATGCGGTAATGACTCTCCCGTTCCAAGTGATGAAACAGTTAAACGGAAAATGATTACTTCTCTGCGCGGATATATTGAACAGGGCGGTTTTATTGTCGCGGAAGCGTTGGATCAGGATCGAGGGTTCGATTCCGGTTTTCGAGATCTGATGCGCGAAATTATTCCTCCGGAAGAAGGTGATTTCAGACTGCTTGAATCGGATCATCCGATTTGGAATGCAGAACAGCCGGTTCCACCGGATCAGTTGCGCCCTATTTACGGAATCGATTTCGGGTGCCGGACAAGTGTTTTACTCATTCCCGCCTGGAAACCGGAGCCTAACGGAAATAATTCTGTTGCCGATGTTCAGCCTTCTTTGTCCTGTATTTGGGAATCGGCTCCGGAAAAAGAATGGCAGCGCGCTAAAATATCTGAAACGTTACAAAAGAGAATTGAGGCCGGAATAGGGATCGGAATTAATATTCTCGCTTACGCGACCAATCGCGAAATGAAAAACAAAGAAGAAATTCCCGAGTCGTTTACCAAGGATCTTGCGAAAAAAGAGAATAAATACGGGACTGTGTACGCGGCTATTCTCGATTATAACGGCGGCTGTTCCTGCGCGCCGCGAGCTATTCCCAATCTGATGAAAACATTAAAAAACGAGTTGGGTATTCCTGTTCAAAATTATGTCCGGCGAATCAAAGCCGATTCGAAAGATCTTTATGAGACGCCGGTTCTTTTTATGCATGGCCGAAATATATTTCATTTCAGTCCGACCGAGCAGAAAAATTTAACCGTCTATTTCAATCGGGGAGGATTTTTGTTCGCCAATGCCATTTGCGCGTCCGAGAATTTTAAAAATTCGTTCAAGGATGAAATTCGAAAAATTTTTCCCGGATCCGAACTGGTTCCGATTCCTTCTGACGATCCGATCTTTTCCAATATTTATGGAGGATTTGAAATAAAGGAAATTGAAATTCGCAAACGGGAAAAAATCGAAGGGCGAAAAGCGGGTATTTCCGTTATAAAATCAAAACCGGAACTTTGGGGAATAAAAAAAGATGACCGTTGGATCGTTGTTTTTTCGCCGCATGATGTCAGTTGCGCTCTTGAAAAAACAGGGGCTCCCGAATGCGCAGGCTATTCAAGATCAAGCGCGTTTCAAATTGCTGTTAATGTTTTTTTATACGCGGTTGAACATCTTTAAAAGTTGTTCTGACATAAGTTGAAACTCCGATTGGTACTTGGCCTAATAGTGCGGTTGAACATCTTTAAAAACTGTTCTGACTGTTTGGAGATCACGTTTCAATTCGTTTAAAGTAACGCCGGTCAACATTGTGAACCGGCTGTTCTTTTAATAAAAAAACATCAAACGGATCTTATAAGATCGGATCAAAAAATTTACCGCAAAGTAAAGCGGATCGGAACCAGTTTATAAGGAGCGATTTCCAAAGAAACGGAACCGTTTTTGCTGATTTCGAGAACGTCCGTTACGGACGGGACTTCATCGGGATCCAGACAGGATAAAATTTCCGCTTTAACAAAGGAAAATCCGGGCGTAACGACAACCTTGTTCTTCTTGCCCCCGGTTTCTTGAAGGATTAATAAGATCTGTCGGGCGCCGCGGTCCTTTTTCTCTGGGGTTGGGGTGATTTTATCTTCAGACGAAATGATGTCCGGCTCAATATTATTTGCCGGAAGAGTATTTGATCGCTCGTTGTCTTCATTGGTTATTTCAGTAAAAGCGACCGGAATAACTGTTTGCGCGTCAATTTTGATCAGTTGCTGAAAATGTTTTTTCGGTTCAACACCGTTTGGTTCAACAATAGGATCCGGACCGAGAAAGTTAAAAGCGTCCATTGCGGGCTGGTCGAGATCGACCCCGATGCCGAATTCAAAGACTGTTTCATGTTCTTTGGCGGGGATCAAAACGGCGTCGATCTGATTGGCATGCCGATGATAAAAAGGGTGTCCGTTGGAAAGAACGGTGATTCCCAAATTATCGCCGCTTCGGATATCGACTCCGTAAGGAGCTTGATAATAATCCCGGGAAGTTTCCGAAAATCGTTCCTGAGATCCGATTCTAATATTGGCAAATTTGTCTTTCCAAGCGAAACGGCAAGCGTAATAGTTTTTCCAAACCGGACCAGTTGGAATTATTTTCGGCTTGATAACCGCTTTAACGCGGACAATTTTACTTGCCCGGCGGACAGTATAGATCTGTTCAAATTGAGCGGCGACTTTACCGTTTGGAAGTTTCAGTGAACCGTAAACGGCGAGTCGACTTTGCGCGGGTCCGTTTTCAAGTATTTCGATTTTGTCCGCGGCCATAATGGAATAACCGTAATTTCCGTCCTTGCGGCTGCGCGGATCGAGATCAAGTTCATCCGGCGCCAATCGGTAAGCGAGATGACTGGCGAAACGATTTCCCCTGCCCGGCTGACGCAAAAGACCATTTCTGACTTCAAGCGATCCGTTTTCAAAAGATTGAAGCCGTCGAAGCTGACCGGTTGCCGGATCAATTTGAATTTCAAAAAAGTCGTTTCTCAAAAAATAACATTGATGCGATTCAAGTCGGGAAATGCGGTCTTCCCGAAAACCCGCCATTGTATCGGTGTTATGTGAATCGTCAGAGTTTGTGTCCAAAAGAGGAGCAAAAAGCCTTTTAAAAAGACCGGTTTTCGGGGTCGATTGGGCTGTTTTTTCTGCGGACTTGCTCGGAGTTTTCATTTTAACCCAAAGACATGAAACAGGGGGCAAGGTTACGATTGATTTTTCGATCCCGGTTTTTTCATCGATAAAGGTTCGAACACAATCCGCTCCAACACCGTCGGAAATTTCCGGGCTTCCGTCCAGAATAACGGACCCCTTTGTCAAAGAGGGATTTTTCAAAAGAAAAGACACGTTTTTCTGTTTTTCTTTTTTATCTTTTGCGGAAGTGTTTTTCTTTGCTGAAACGTTGGGCTTGGGGGTGTTGTTCTTATTTTGCCCGATCAGTTCGTCAAAGAGTTCGGCAGACGCGGAAATGAAGTCGCGATGAAAGGTTCGCCATCGGGAAACTGGATCGTCCTGTTCGTTTCTTGTTAGAAAATTGGTGCGGAAGTCGTCGGTTTTAAGTATTTTTTCTGATCCGGAATCTTTGGTATTTTCGAAATACTCATCGGCCCCCATAATTTTTCCAAAGATCGGATCGAATCGATTGAACCGTTCGACTTCTCCGAACCAGGCGCATTCCCGATTGGGCCGATGAGCGAAAACGGCGGTCATGACTTCGTCGTTGGAATAGGAATAGCCGAGTTTGTCGAGCTGTTCCATAAAGATCTCATCTTTTTCGCCGTCGAGCGGTTCCTGTCCGAGAGCCGGCAGAATTGTTCCGTCGGCACTTTTCCATTGAATTCTGCTTTGCATTTGAAAATCGAGATGCCAGCCATCGGTTGTGAACAGAGCGCCGCTTTTCCAGCCGGCCAAGACAAGAAGCTGCGGAAGGACAGGCGACATTCCGGCGGTGTTTCTTGAAAAAACATTTGGAGCTTTTCCGACGGTATTCCGATATTTTTTTCGCGTTTCGGTCAAACGTTTAAGTACTTCATATTGCGGCATTAAATAAAGAGGGGCCTCATTTTCGTCACCGCAAAGAAAATCGATTCTTCCCGCTTGAGCCTCGTTTTTCAACAGCGAGAGGAGATCGGGATCTTCAAGCCTGATCGTTTCCAGTTGAGGAAGATCAAGCAGCAGGTTGGTATGTTCCCGCCGGTCTTTGCGGCGCAAGAGCATTTCTTTAAGAGACGTGCGGCTTTTATCATCATCGGTGAACCGGGTATAATCAAGAAATTTGACCGGAGTTGGAAAATAATACTCATTGGCTTCGCAAACGAGATCGAACGCTTTTTGAAGTTCGTCTCCGGCGGCTTCTTTATCTCCGTTTTTATAAGCGTTAATAGAGGCCAGTGCGAATTTTTCAAGTTCCGTCATGTCGATATCGCTCATGTATCGGAGCTTGCGGGTCAAAAGATCGGAAATGAACCAAGCCAGTCCCAACGCGAGAAAGGAATCGCAATATTCTTTGTCAAAAGGAGAGTTCTCAATTTCGAGCTTTTCGAAAATGGCCGTCAGCATGGATTCCCGGTCTTGACAGTTTCGAATCAGAATGATACCCGCCTCTTCCTGTTGAAGGATCCAATCGCCCGGCACTTCCGCGTCGCAGCAAGGAGGAACAAGAACAATCGTATGAGGAACCGTTGGACTCGGCGATCCGGCGGGTTCCCATTCCGGCAGCTTTTGAAAACGATCCAAAAGAGCGGGATGATAAAATACGGAAATGGCGGAAAATATGTTTTTCGCTTCTTCGGTAGATCGGTAAAGCGAAAAATCCTCCAAACTGTAACAGGGAAGAAGTACTAACACGGTTTCACTTCATAAATTTGGGTTGCGGCCGAACAGAAGTTTTACTTGGACAATCCATTTTCATTTGATCGTTAAAAAGCGAAAAATTCAATAGTTGTCGAAATAAAAATATATTTTACTGCTTTTATTTTAAAATTCCGTCATTTTCGCTGATTGCCTGCGTGAACCGGCTGTTCTTTTGACGTTATAACGGAAAGTTCATGATAGAATCAGTATATGTTTATAAAAAACAAAACAGGTAAAACTTTTTCGGCGATCGGGACTTAAAAATAACGTTTGAAGCAGTTTCATAACTTGTTTTTGGCGTATTTAAGCTTATAAAACACCGGGTCAAAAAATTGAAAATGGAGTTATGAAACGACTTCTTATATGATTGATGCTTTTTTTGCTTTCAGAAAAATTTCCGCGATTGGAAATAATATGAAAGACAGGACATAGTTTATTTCGATTGCTTGATATGCCGGTTTCATTATAAATTTTCCGTTCCAAGGCTGAAAGAAAGTCGATTTCCGAAGTTAATCGGCGGAAATTCCGAAGAATTTAAAATGAGGACGGTTCTAAAGAACTCTCAATCGAAACAAGCGGAAAATTTTCCTTTTGTATTGTTTAATAAAAGAAAAACGTTCCGCTTGAAATACAGGAGAAGATATAATTTTATATGATCACGTAAAGAGGATCAAATAAAATTATTTGTCTTTTTTCCCTTTGATATCATTGTCGAACGCGCCGTCGAACGCGATGGCACTGGGCGGGAAGTCGACTTTTTTGACGAAATCGTAAGCTTCTTTGGCGCCGAAATAACGGTCCATTCCGGAATCTTCCCATTCAACGGAGAGAGGACCATCGTATTTAATGTCGTTAAGAGCGCGAATGATTTCTTCGAAATTTACGCTTCCGTGTCCGAGAGAACGGAAATCCCAACCGCGGCGATGATCTCCGAAATTCAGATGACTGGCCAGAATACCGTTTTCGCCGTTGAGTTGGAGACCGGCGTCTTTCATGTGAACATGGAAAATACGATCCGGGAAGCGTCGAATGAATTTGGCGGGATCAACCCCCTGCCAAATCAGATGGCTCGGATCGAAGTTGAAGCCGAATGCCGGATGATAGTCAAGCGCTTCAAGAGCACGCGCGGCAGTATGAATGTCGAACGCGATTTCTGTCGGATGAACTTCCAGCGCGAATTTAACGCCGCATTCCTGGAAGACGTCAAGAATTGGGGTCCAGCGTTCTTTCAAAAGGGCAAACGCATCGTCAATCCAGGAGAACGGAAGCGGCGGGAACGAATAAAGATACTGCCAAACACTTGATCCGGTGAATCCGGTAATGACTTTAGCGCCGAATTTTTTGGCGGCGCGGGCGGTATCGATCATCTCTTGAGCGGCTCGTTTATTGACACCATCCGGATCGCCGTCACCCCAAACATAATCGGGAAGAACGGATCGATGACGGGAATCGATCTTGTCGAGAACGGCTTGTCCGACACAATGATTACTGATCGCCCAGCAATTCAGGTTGTATTTTTTGAGCTGTTCCCATTTTTGATCGCAATAGCCCGGTTCGTTCAATATCTTCTGAATGTCGATGTGCGCGGTTGAAAGTTCGGCGCCGTCAAAACCGATCTTCTGCATGAACGCGAAAAGATCGTCGCAAGACATATCGCCCCATTGACCGGTAATCATTGTAATTGGTCGTCCCATTGAAAAATACCTCCTAAAAAGATTGTCTGAAATTATTTCGGTTTTTTATACCCTCTTGTATTTTTTTCGCTGAAGAACATCAAGATCGCCGCTCCCTTTGGGGACACGGATCATGACGTTATTTCAGGAAAAGTCAACCAAGGAGTATATCACCTATATTTTTATACTGCCGGCATTTTAAATTTTCCGCTATCTCCGCCGATTGACATTGTGAATCGGCTGTTCTTTCGATCATGAAAAGGAAAATTCATCATGGAACCGGTATAACACGAAAAACTTCTTTTAAGCCTCAAAACAGGTGAAATAACCGTTTCAAGAGAAACATTATTACAAATATACCAAATTTTGTCTATAAAAGAAATCGGGAGGTCGAAAAAAAGAGGTTTTCCTTAAAAAATTTTTTAAAAAACGGGAATACAGAAAAAAAGGAGAACGATTATGTCCGAAAACAAAGAAACAGAAAACAATCAAAGCGAGTGCGTTCAAAATGAGGAGAAACATTCGGAAGAATGTCAGGAAGAAAATATTCATTCGATAGAAACATTTGAAGAATTGGAAAAAATGGTAGGCAGCGGTGTAACACTGATCGATTTTTGGGCGCCTTGGTGCGGTCCATGCCGGATGCAGAGTCCTATTGTCGATTCATTGGCTCAAAAGTTTGCCGGTAAAGCCAAAATAGCCAAAATTGATATTGATCAGAGCCGGGATTTGGCCGCCCGATTCAATGTTTCGGCGGTTCCCGCTCTTTTCCTGTTTAAAGACGGAAAAGTTGTGCAGGAATTTGTCGGTGTTCAGACTGAAGCCGTTTTAAACAGCGCGATTAATTCGACCGTTTAATTTTGCACTTTTGCGGCTTGTTATGCCCCGGTTTCATTGCAGATTTTCCGTTCCAACGTTAAAAAACACCGATATGCGAGAGTCAGTCGGCGGAATTGACCGAAAATTTGAAATAAGAGGAATATAAAAAACCTCCCGATTATTAAAAACAATCGGGAGGTAATATGAAAGTCATATTTGTTCAGTATTGGATCTTTTTAAAGATTGAACAAAATTATTTAACGGGCGCGGTTTTGGCGGGGGCAGCCTTTACCGGAGCGGCCGGTTTGGCCGGAGCGGCTTTTGCTTTGGCTTCCGCGGCTTTTTTATCGGCTTCCGCTTTGGCCTTGGCTTTGGCTTCCGCTTCGGCTTTTGCCTTTACTTCGGCGGCCTTTTTATCGGCATCGGCTTTTGCTTTGAGGTCAGCGGCCTTTTTATCGGCTTCCGCTTTTGCTTTGGCTTGCGCGGCTTTTTGGGCGGCATCGGCTTTTGCTTTTGCTTCGGCATCAGCTTTTGCTTTGGCTTCGGCGGCTTTTTTGGCGGCTTCAGCTTTTACTTTTGCTTCGGCTTCAGCTTTTGCTTTGGCTTCGGCAGCTTTTTTGGCGGCTTCAGCTTTTGCCTTGGCTTCGGCATCAGCTTTTGCTTTGGCCAACGCGGCGGCTTTCGCTTGAGCAGCGGCTTTGGCTTTCGCTTCTGCTTCTTTAGCGGCTTTCAGTTCAGCGGCTTTTTTCATCGCGGCGATTTTAGCAGCTTTTTCTTTAGCGGCTTTGGCGGCCTTGATTTTTGCTTCGGCTTCGGCTTTCGCCTTGGCTTGCGCGGCGGCCTGAGCGGCAGCGTCAACACAAGGATCTGTGACGCAGCAGTGCCGACGGAAGAAACGGAAGCAACGATGCTTCTTGACGCAGCAAACCGGTTCACAAGCGGGGGCGCAGGCAGGAGCGCAGGGGGCGCAAACAGGGGCAGCCGGAGCGCAAGCAGGAGCAGCCGGAGCGCAAGCGCAAACGGACATCTTTACAATACGACAGGCGTAAGCATTAGCCGAAGTTACCGCAAGCAACGCAACGGCAACAAGCATTCCCAGCAATACTTTTTTCATTAATTCTTCCTCCATTTAAGTAATTATTAACATTTGAAGTTGAATGCAAATGTTTTGTTTCTTGTCTTAAATAACAAATACGTGATGGATATTTTTATCAATCATTTATTTTATAGTAAAATTTTTCTTTTGTCAACCATATTGTGTTGTTTATCTAAATTATCAGCCTAAAATAGATAAAAATTCAATAGAAAAAAATCAAGACAGGATTTTATATATTTTGTGTTAGTATCAATTGTAACAATTAAGTTAAAAAAGTAAAGATTGCAAGCGGGTTAGTCTATAAATTTTTGAATTTGAAAAAACATTTAATCAAAAATTTTGATGAATCGGCAGCTATACCGTTTCGTTATATAATTTCTGTTTTAACGTCAAAAGAACAGCCGATTCATGAAGTTTATCGGCGGAACAATCTGAAAATATAAAATGTTGACAACATAAAAGGCAAACAAAAAGATTATAATGCCTTTAAAACATAATAATTATAATTGAAAAATTTGGCGTTTAAGATAGAATGTTAAAAAGAGCGCGCAGTAAAATATTGTTTCTGGTTTAATTGCGGGGTCAGAAAACGTTCTGAAATTCGAGATGAACCGCGACAGAACTGAACTTTCTTCCGTGTTTGGGATTAAAATATTACCGGCAAAATTAAGAAAAGCAATGTCAGGTTAAGAACTTGAATAATGAATAGTGTTATAATTAAGAGTAAATAGCAAGGGAAATTATAGAAAGACATAAAAATGACCGGCCAACAAAAATTTTCGGTTGACAAAGAAAAAAAAATCAACGGCGTATCGATTAATGAGCTTGTTAAGTATGGAACACCGGTTTTTGTTTATGATTCGTCGGTATTGGATCAAAAGATCAATGATCTGTCGATGTTTGAGACGGTTCGTTATGCCCAGAAGGCCTGTTCCAATATCGCTCTTTTAAAATACATGCGTGAACGGGGCGTCAAAGTTGACGCGGTCAGCGCGATGGAGATCCGCCGAGCGCTTGCGGCGGGTTATTCCGCGGAACCCGATCCGAAAGACGGTGTTTTTCCGATCGTGTATACCGCCGATATTTTTGATCAGGATGCGCTGGATCTGATTGCGGACGAAGTTCCGGTTCATGTGAATTGCGGGTCACTCGACATGATTTCTCAACTGGGGGAACGGGCACCCGGTCGGGAGATAACACTGCGCATCAATCCGGGATTCGGACACGGTCATTCCCGTAAAACGAACACCGGGGGCGAATCGGCCAAACACGGAATATGGTTTGAACAGATCGACGAGGCGAAAAAACTTGCTGAAAAATACGGAATGAAAATCGTCGGACTTCATATGCATATCGGATCCGGAACCGATTTTGAACATTTAGCCAAAGTAACCGAAGCGATGCGAAACGCGGTTTTAGCCGTTGGTGATTCAATTCGAATCATCAGTTGCGGCGGCGGACTGCCGGTTCCTTATAAAGAAGGGGAATCATATGTTGACTTGGATCAATATCATCATCTTTGGTTTGAACTTATTTTGGAATTGGAGCAGCTCCTTGGCGAAGCCATTCATTTGGAAATAGAGCCGGGCCGGTATCTGATTGCGGAATGTTGTTCTTTGATCAGTCGAATTTGCGCGATTAAGAAGCAGGATAAAAATTTATTCTATCTTGTCGACGCCGGATTTAATAATTTGGCCCGGCCAATTATGTACGGATCTTATCATCCGATTTCGATTATTGCCGCCGGTGACCGGGAATTGAGTTCGGATCTTGAAGAGGTTATTGTTGGCGGACCGCTTTGCGAATCGGGCGATATTTTTACTCAGGAGGAAGGTGGTTTTGTCGTTTCACGAAAACTGCCGAAAGCCCAAATCGGTGACTTTCTTCTTTTGGGAATTGCCGGTGCTTACGGGTCCGCGATGTCTTCCAATTACAATTCAAAATTGCTGGCGCCGGAAGTGTTCATTAAGGACGGAAAAGCTGTTTTAATCCGAAAACGTCAATCGTTTGAGCATTTAGTCGCCAATGAAATATTTTAGCTTATTTTTCCAATGCGAAACAAATCCGGCCCTTTATGCTGCAAGCGGAAAATTTGTTCGAACAAGAGATAATGGTGCCCCATGAATTCGACAGCGGTATTTATATACTGCTTTTAATTTAAAATTTCCGTCATTTTCGCCGATTGACTACGTGAATCGGCTGTTCTTTTGATGTTATAACGGAAAATTTATCATGGAATCGGTATACAGCCGTCATTTTAAAATTTTTCAGCGGTTTCGCCGGTTGTTATTGAACGTCTGTTCTTTTGATGTTATAACGGAAAATTTATCATGGAATCGGTATACAGCCGTCATTTTAAAATTTTTCAGCGGTTTCGCCGGTTGTTATTGAACGTCTGTTCTTCCGGTAATAGAGAACTGAAAAAACAAAATGGAAACAGTCTAAAAATCAGCGGTCATATTTTGAAAGGGAAAAAATGAATACAGAAACGAGAATCGAGTCGCAGATCCAGCTTCTTTCGATCCTGATTCCTGTCTATAATGAACAGGCTTACTTGGCCAGGGTCATTGACCGGGTTGCCGCCGCTCCGATTCCCGCCGGTCTGAAAAAGGAAATTATTCTTGTTAATGATGCTTCGACCGACCGGACACCGGAAGTAATAGATCAGATTGCGAAAAAATATCCCGAACTTGTCAAGGTTTTTCATCAGCCTTTTAATCAGGGAAAAGGCGCGGCGATTCGTCGGGCCATTCAGGAAATGACCGGCGATATTGTTATTATTCAGGACGCCGATCTTGAATACGATCCGGAAGAGTATTCTCTTGTTCTGCGTCCGATTCTTGAAGGAAAAGCTGATGTTGTGTACGGTTCGCGTTTTCTTGTCCGGGAAATGCGGAAGGTCCTTTTTTATCATCATAAGCTTGGCAATCTTCTTCTAACGCATTTGTCCAACTGGACAACCGGACTGGATCTGACCGACATGGAGACCTGTTACAAGGCGTTTCGATCATCCATTCTCAAAACAATTCCGCTTCGATCCAATCGTTTCGGAATGGAACCGGAGCTTACGGCCAAAATCGCCAAACGCGGATTGTCCGTTTACGAAGTACCGATCAGCTATCATGGCCGCCGGTATTCCGAAGGAAAAAAAATCGGATGGAAAGACGGAGTCAGCGCGATTAAAACAATTATTAAATATTGGCTGATCGATGATTGTTATGTTGATTCCGCTGATAATCCGGGTCTGTTACGCCGAATGGAACAGTCAAGAAATTTTACCCGGCTGCTGATTCGAAAATCGGTCAAATATTTTGGAAATCGTCTGCTTGAGATCGGATCCGGGCTCGGCAACATCTCAAGGTATTTGCCGCAAAAAGAACGTTTGACTCTTTCCGATCCAATAAAAGGAAATTATGATATTCTGAAAAATTCTTATGACGGCAATGCGGTCGTTGACGTTCGTCATTTTAATTTGGAACAGGATAATTCTTGTCCTCTCCCGGATCAGGGATATTATGACACGATACTTCTTTTCAATCAGCTGGAGCATTTTGAGGACGATGTTCAAGCGCTTAAAAATGCTTCCAATTATTTGGAAGACGATGGACAAATTCTTATTGTCGTTCCCAAAGAATCTTGCTGGTGCCCACTAAAACAATACGGCGGCTATAAACGCCGATATCGGAAAAAAACACTGATTCAAAAATTGGATCAAGCGGGTCTTCAGCCGAAATCCATTGAAAAATTCAATGCTCTTGGCGCTTTTCTTTGGCGCTGGAACCGAATAAGAATGCGTCCGGCGGAAAATCCGTTTGGACGGGTCAGTCTGAAAATATTCGATGTTCTGGTCGGATGGTTTGAGTATTTGAGATTCCTTTCTCCAAACGCCAATTTTTATGTGATCGCCGAAAAGAAGAAATAAAATTCATAAAATGTGAACGAAAATTAATATCCCGGTTTTATAATGAAATTTTTTTATACCGTCAAAAGAAGAGCCGATTCACGCAGTCAACCGGCGGAGATGACAGGGATTTAAAATATGAGCGGTATAAAATATTAATCCTGTAAAAAGAAGAGTCGGGGAAATATTTTTCCAATAATGACGGGGTCTGTTTCTGATACCGGATCTTTTTGAACGAAGGGGCAAAATTTCCAAAGAAAATTGTCAGAGATCCTGTTTTAAGCTTTTGTTCTTTTTCTGAGCAGCCGTCCCAGAAAGACAGCCGCCGCGTAAAGAAGGGCGATGATGATAATGATCATCGGGCCGACGGAAAAATCCAAAATAAAGCTCAAATAGATCCCCAGCCAGGATCCGATAAAACAGAAAAGAACAGCCAGTCCGATCATTGGTCCGAGTCTTTTGGTTAATTGTCCGGCTGCCGCAGGAGGCAGAGTCAGAAGAGCGATGACCAGCAGTATTCCGACGACCCGCAGCATGAGAACAACTGTAACCGCGGTCAGAATCAATAAGAGCTGAAAATAAAATTTGACATTGAGGTTTTCAAGTCGGGCGAATTCTTCATCGAAACAGATCGTCTCCAGCTGTTTGAAAAAGCAGGTGCAGATCAATAAAACACAGACGGATAAAATCGCAACTGTTTTCAGATCGTTGGAAGAAACCAGTCCTGCGTCACCGAAAAGGTATGAAGAGACCGAGGAAGAATAACCGGTTGTTTTGTCGAGAAATAAAAGCCCCAGCGCCATTCCGACCGACCAAAGAAGACCGATGAGTGTATCTTCCCGTTCTCCGGTATGATCTTTAATAATACCGATCAAAAAGGAAGCCAGAACAGCGGCGAATACGGCAACAATAACAGGATCAATTTTTTCGGACAGTGTTTCCGCAGTTCGTAAATCAGAAATGAAACTGATCGATCCTAACGCCCCGGCCGCAATGATCTGCTTGAGCCAGATCCCGAATCCGATCCCCCCAAATGCGCAATGAGAAATGGCTCCCGCGAGATAACCGATTCTGCGAACGACGACAAAAGTTCCAATAAAGCCGAACGCAATACTGGCGGCGGCGCTTAAAAGAAAAGCCGATCTTAAAAAAGAAAATTGCGGTTGAGTTAAAATATCATAGATCATTTTTTAATTCCGGGGTTCAGAATTATTTTCCGGGTTGGTTTTGGAACTGTCTTGAGAATCAAAATGGAGATCTTTTTCAAGAGCGGTTTCAGTCGTCTTTTGGGGCTTGATCTCC
>CAZZEF010000095.1:6081-15955 GCA_964652875.1 uncultured Planctomycetaceae bacterium | reverse complement strand
ACTGGGAGCCATAAACGATTTCAAAAAGCGGAGGAATCCATGCGTCACAGAAATCAATGTAGGGAGGAAACGCCATGAAAGCGACGGATTTCAAGCGCGAGCACTTTGAAAAAGGGCGCGGATTCAGTCAGGCGGACTTTGACGCCTATATCGCTACATCGGAAAAGTTGACAAGGACGACATACACCGCCTATCTGCCCTGCATGGCTGGCGGGCTGCTGCTGGGATTGCTGCTATCCAACGAAGTCGGCGGTTTCGTCGGCAACATCGGGGCGGTTATCAGCATTTTTGCGGGGTTGATTCTGGGCGGCGTCTTCAACATTCGCGCAAGCAAGGAAGTAAATCGATGCGCCGCGAAGCTCGGCATCGACAAGCAGGACGTTGCGGCCGCGCGTAAGCATGTGAGGAACGGCACCGTGGCGTGGAGCGGCGGCGCTGCTTCGGAGGACTTGACGCCGGAAAGCGAGCCTGAACGTAAGACGGCCTCTCCGCGCCGCCTAAAACAGCTTCCCGAAAAACCCGCGCGCGCGGTATGGGCGGCGGCGCTGATGGTATTGGGCTGGCTCGCACTCGTCGTGCTACAAGCCGCGTTCGCGCCGCGCGCGGCATTCAGCGCGAACGCTATGTATCTGACGACCATGGCGCTTCTCGGCGCGGGCGTTTATCTCGTAACGGTAAAAGGCTTAAAATTCAAACTGTTCGGCGTGAGCGCGGGGGTGATCGCGGTGCTACTTAGATCCTTGAGCACCGTGATCGCCGAACAAGCGCGGCGCGCGGTTCAACTGGACGTATCGCGTTTGTTCAGAAGCGTCGCCTTCGCGGACGCGTTTACCGAAAATTTAATCTGTATGCTAATCCCGCTGGGCGTGGCGCTGCTTATGTCAGCGCTTAACAAGGGCGTGGAGCGTCGCACGCGCCGGGTCGTGTGGGCGGCGAGCGTCGCGTATCTCGCGTGTTGCGTTGCGGACGTATTGATTCGCTCCACAAACCTCCTCAGTTCTTCGCTTCAGAGCATATGCAGCGTGGCGATCGGGGTTTTCTCGGAAGCGGCGTGTATGCTGCTCGTCGCCATCGCCGTACACGCGCTCACCTGTATCTCGAGCAAGCATGTGCGGCTGCATGGCGTGGGTCTCGTATGGGCATGGATCGCGACAATCGCAATGGCGGCGGCGCTCGCGTATTCGCTGATGATTGTCACGGGCGCGACGGGCATGCGCAACGCCACAGTCAGCGCGGCGCAGCTCGCTCTGACGCTCTGCGGACTGATCGGCTACATCATGCTACTGTGCAAGCGGCGCGTCGGGCTTTACATGATATTGATCGGCGCGGGCGTGCTGCTCGGCGCGCAGTTCGCGTCATCGCTTTCGGTCGTCATTGTCGGCGGCGGGAATCAGCTCGTGACATTGATTAGCAGCATCGTGGGCGCGTGCAATCCGCTGTTCGCGTATCTCGCCGTGCGTGCGGGTGAGCCGGACGCGCGCTGACGATTCCGTATACGGAAACGTACAACAAGTAGAAACAGCATAGGCGAGGAGGTTATCTCATGAAGCGCTCATCCATGTTCATATTCACGCTTTGCATACTTATTTTTACCGCTCTTTCTGCATTTGCCGAGGAAGACGCTACATTGTACGCCGCCGAACAAGGCGACGCAATCGCTCAGTTCAGCATGGGCATGAGGTACTATACAGGCAAGGAAGCGCAGCAGGACTATGCCATCGCGGCTGAATGGTTTGCAAAATCCGCAAAGCAGGGTTACGCGACGGCTCAGGCCAATCTTGGTGTTCTATATCTTTATGGGCAAGGCGTTCAGCAGGATTCTGAATTAGCGGTTGAATGGCTGGAGAAATCGGCGGAGCAGGGCTTGATAGACGCCCAGATGTATCTTATGCAGCTCAATCTATTCGGCGATAGGGTCCCGCAGAATGCTGAGGTGGCCTACAAGTGGGGTCTCATGGCGGCTGAGCAGGGCGACGTGGACGCGCAGTATAATATTGGACGCATGCTGTGGCTCGGAGAGGGAACGCAGCAGAATAGAGAGGAATCCATCGCGTGGTTTGCAAAAGCGGGGGAAAAAGGCGAACTAAAATCGCAGCTTAACCTCGGGTATATCTATCTCAATGGAAGCTATGTGCCGCAGGATGTCAGCCAATCGGCTTACTGGTACGCAAAAGCCGCCGAACAAGGCGACGCGGGCGCACAGTATCAGCTTGCATTGTTCTATACGATTGGATCAGGTGTTCAGAAGGATTCGGCGCTGGCCGTCAAGTGGTTCACGGCCGCCGCCGAGCAGGGACACGCGGATGCTCAAGCCAATCTCTGCGTCATGTATAAGGATGGGAATGGCGTTACGCAGGATTACAAGATAGCTTCAGAGTGGTTTGCAAAATCAGCCGAGAATGGCAACAGTAACGGGCAATTTAACCTTGGAATCATGTATTACTACGGCTACGGCGTGAAAAAAGATTTGAGCAGAGCGTTCGAGTGGATGCATCAATCGGCTGAGCAAGGGCTTGCCAAGGCGCAGTACAACCTTGGAATCATGTACGAGTCGGGCGAGGGCGTAGAAAAAAACTCGGGGCGCGCAAAGGAATGGTTCGACAAGGCAGCCAAAGGCGGCGATCCTTTAGCACAGGCTTGGATGACATTACACGGCGATGAATATTCGGAAGCTCCGGCGGAAACGTCCGCCGCCCTGCGGCTCGTGCCTGCGCAATGGATTGACGAGAACAAGGACTATACCCTTACGCAAAGCACGCATCCCATCACGGTAACGGAGGAATGGCTCGCTTCGATGGGCGCGACGCTTGCGGACATGAGCGAGCTTGGCGACGTCGGCCTTGATACGGATACAATTACCGCGCCGATGAACGACGCGGCGAGTCTGCTAACGGGCGCGCGCGTACTTTCCGTATCCCCAGACGGCTCGACGCTGCTTGCGGAAATGGAAGGCGTGCCGCTATTCATCCGGGGAGACCAGATTCGCGCCGTCAGCCTCGATTTGACGCGCTGCGAGCTTTCGCCGCGCGAGGAATATCGTTATGCGCTGGCTTTGGTTCAAAACGCAGTGTTGCATAAAACGGGAGTCGGGCGCGCGGGGGTCGTCTGGTCACCGGACGGGCGCTATGCGCTAATCAACAACGCGACACGCGCTTATCAGAATATGAAAAACGTCTACGGCATGACGTGGCTTGACGCGGAGGGCGGCGCGGCGTACATGGCGCAGTCGGCTGGGACATTTCGGTTCGGGAGGCCGGAGGACATGGGGACGCTGCTCGCACACGCGTGCGCGGACGAGGCTGCCGGAGCGGTGTACTGCACGGTCTATGGGCGCTTCGACGATAAGGCCGCGCTGCAGCTCAGGCGTTACGCGCCTGGAACGGCTTCGTATGAAAGTTTGACCGTGCTCAACGGCTCTATGGCGTGCGAGGGCATGGGCTGGGACGCGGCGGGAAATCTCGCGTTCGTGATGTTCGAGGATAAGAAGGAAATGCTAACGACCTGTTCGCCCGAGACCGGCGCGGTCACGCAAACGTCTCTGCCGCGCTATACGGGCACGCTCTACCTCACGGCGACGTCCGCGTGTACGCTTCTGTCAATGGTAACGCGCGACGAGGCGCGGTATCCTATGCAAGTCTTTTGGAAGGATGAGAAGCTGAATCGGCTGATAGTGGACGACGGCGCGACTGTCGCGCGGCTTGCGATACTGGATTCGGAGGAAGCGCCGACGCAGGAAGGCGTGACAATCGTACAAGCGTCGCTGTCGTCGGACGGAACCCGCGTGCTACTCGCCTGCCTTGATGAAAGCAAGGCATATCGTCTGTATCTGATGGACACGGACACCCTCGCGCTTACAAGTGTCGATATATCGGCCTTCGCGGACATGCTCGCGGAGAAAGGCCCCGGCTTCGGTTACGATAACAATCGCTTCCTGCCCGGTCTGTGCTTCACGGGAGGCGACCGCTATGTACTTTTTCCGTTCGCAAACGGCGATACTGTGTTGTGTGAGTTGGTAGGCGACTGATGATAGGAGGGAATGGTATGAAAAGGCTAATCCTACTGGTTTTAATACTCACGCTGACTGCGACTGCGTTTTCGGAAGCATCCGGCGCGGGCGAATCCGACAACCAGAGAATCCAGTGGACAACGGAAGAGGGCGTTACGCTCATCTTTGAGCAAATCGACGCGACAAGCTGCGCGTTTGTCGAGACGGACGGCTCTCCCGTGCATCTGATCATCCCTTCGGAAGTCGAAGGTTTGAGCGTGACAAACATAGGCAACGGAGCGTGTTTTGACATTGACGGCCTGCAAACCGTCGTCGTCCCCGAGGGCGTGACGGAAATCGGGCTTCAGGCTTTCTCGTGCTGTTACGCGCTGTGGGAAATCACGCTGCCTTCCACGCTTCGCACGGTTGGAAGGGCTGCCTTTCAGTACGACAGGTCGCTATGCCGGTTGGTCTTTCCATCAGGGATGGAAGAACTTGGTGAAGAATTGGTTTCGAGCTGTGAGAATCTTATGCAGGTCGTATTGCCCGCCAGTCTTCATAGCTCCATACAGCTCTCCGATAGCCCGCGCGCGATATTGTACGATACCGACGAGTCCATTCCGCCTCTCGGCATCGGCGAAGAGAACGGGTTCATATACGCCGTGCTGGACGGAAAGGCGATTCTTATACACAATCTGAACAGCGGCAATATCAAGGCTCCCGCGCGGCTTGGCGGTTGTCCACTCACCGCGATCGGCGCAAGCGCGTTTAACGGGCACAGTTACGAGGGTACGATATTGGTCAGTATCAGCATTCCCGACAGCGTAGATACGCTCGACGACGGTTGGATTGAGAACCTGCATATGTGCCACGATGGTCTGCGGGTATTTCTGCCCGCAAGCGTATCCAAATTGGGCTATCTATACGGAAGCAGCAGCAATCTGACGGTATACGCGCCGGAAAACAGCGCCGCGTACGATTGGGCGCTTCAGAATGCGTCCGCCGCGATACCGTGCGACGACGACGCGGAGCTTTCCGCGCCGCGTTCCTACGATGAGATGAAAAAGCTCATAAACGGCGCGAACACGCTCGATGAACGCCTGACGCTCTGTCGCACCATTGCGGATAGCTTTAGCGATGAACTGGCGGCGGACGAAAGCTGGGCGGAGCTGTTTGTCGCGCAGAGCGACCTGCCCGCCGGTTTACTGCCCGCCGATTGGCAAGACGCGTCCGATGATGCTGTGTGCGCCATGCCCGAGGCGCTTCGCGGTAAACCGACGCTGATACTGTACGACGATGGCGCGCCGGAGCTGGCGTGCGCGTATATGGCGAGCCTGCCCGAAAGCCTTGCCGCGAAAAGCCTCGAGGACGCGGAGTGCGTTGTCGTGATCCGCGAATACAAAAAGGATTCAGGCTATACGTACATGCCACCCGCCAACAGCCGACACCGTATATACGAGGCATACGCCTATCCCGCGTCAGACGCTTCAAACCCTGTGTTGATTTATCGCAAAGTGAGTTCCGCCAAGCAGAGCGGCAATCGCAACGAACTGGATGGAGAGCGGATTGGGTATCAGGTGCTGTGGAACGATCTCTTTGATGTCCTGCAAGTTGATTCAAATCCATAAGGGAGGGTTTGACCATGAAACGATTTTTAACCATCCTATGCGCGCTGGTCTTGGTCGCGGCCTGCTGCTCGTTTTCCGCGGTTGCGCAAGAGGAATGGACGACCTATCAGGACACGGTGTACAGCTTCCGCTATCCATCTTCCTGGAAGCAGGGAACCGCGAACGACGGCTCCGTTGTGCTGGAGATTCCCGGCAGCGGAGACGGCGTGATCACCTTCGGTATCGTCACCGATCTGGTCTGTTTTACCGGCGACGAGGAGGCGGACGCGCCCACTATTCAAAACCTGCTTGAGCAGTATAGCGGCAAGAGCCTGTCATTGACCGGTGAATACGAGATGGTCCGTTTCGGCGCATTGCAGGGCTTTCGCGCTTTCGGCAGTTGGGGCGGCAATCAGGACGCGCGGATGATCTGCGCAACGGACGGCGGACATATGGTTTCCTTCGTGCTGATCGGTGAGCGCGCCATCGCTGAGGAAGAAGCGCTGTTGAGTTCCGTCGTCACCTTTGGCGGCAACGAGAATGCGGCGCAAAGCGGCTACAAGACCTGGCAGGGCGTTGGCTTTACCGTTTGCTATCCCGAAGACTACGGTACCATGGAACAGGCGGCGGGCACCGTTTTCATGGACGCTGGCAAGACAGACCAGATCATCATGGTGCGCGCCTATTCGCTGGATACCGACTACTCCGACGCGCTTGCGCCGTCCATCGCCTCCGCCCGGCTGCCCAAATCCACCCATGTGGAGGCGACGCCCGAAATGGAGATAGTCGGCGGCTGGAACGCGGCGGTCATCCGCGGCGACACCGCCTCCGGCCCGATGGCGTTCTATATTGTAGGGCAAAGCCGAACGACGCTGGCGCTGCTGTTCATCGGTGACGACGCGCTGGGCTACGCTTCGGACGTCGTCGCGTCCGTTGCGTTTGAATGATGCTCCAAACCACACAATGCAAGGAGGAGATACCATGAAAAAGCTGCTGTCTCTTATACTGACCCTTGCCCTGACCCTGTGTGCCCTGCCCGCGCTGGCGCAGCCGACCAACGAAGGGGACTTTACCTACAGCCTGCGCGACGACTACGCCATCATTGAAGCATATACAGGCACAGATGCTGAGGTCGAGATCCCCGAAATGCTGGGCAACTTCCCCGTGAAGGAGGTCGCGGCGAACTCGTTCTATGAAACAGGAATCCGCTCGATACAATTCCCCTCCACGCTGCGCTCGATAGACCAGAACGCGTTCTGTTGCTCCGCACTGGAAAGCGTTTCGCTACCGGAAGGCTTTACGGAACTAGCCCCCTACGCATTTGCCGCAAGTCCCGCGCTGAAGGACGTTACTCTTCCCGAGGGCATGATCATCGTTTCAAATATGGTTTTTGGCGAGTGTTCTTCCCTCGCCTGTGTGAATCTTCCCGCCACAATAAGGCGCATTGAGACTGCCGCATTCATATCCTGTGCGGCACTTACGAACATCACGCTCCCTGAAGGGTTGATCGAGATAGAAGACACCGTGTTCTACGACTGTGCCGCCTTGAAAACGCTCACGCTTCCCGTCAGCGTTAAGGCGATTGGCAGAGACGTCTTCTATGGTTGTCCTGACATAACGCTCCGCGTATACGCAGGTTCGTATGCGGAGACATATGCCAAAGAGAACAGCATTCCCTTCGAATACATCGCCGAGAATACCGCCGTAATCCCCGATGAATTGGTTGGCGCATGGAAGGGCGAGGGCAAGCCCATAGGCGGCGGAAGCGCCATCGAGCTTACGTTCACCATCAATGCAGATGGTACCGGAAGCTACACCTTCGAGCAAGCGGGCTATGTAGAAAGCCAACAGATTACAGTCAATCCCGGCGACGGGAGTTTTGCCGTGCAAACGCTCCAGGATAGCCAAATCGGCCTGACCGCCTGCGAGGGGACATTCATCCATGAAGACGGGGCTTTAACTCTTTCCATCATCAGCACGCTTTCCTCTGGCAGAGAGTTTCGTTATGAAGCCGTATGCCGAAAAGACCAACCAAACGCGTTCTCGCTTCCCAACGATTTGAATTGGGATTCATCCATAGCAGACGTGATGACAGCGTTAGGCATGAACGCAAATGTTCAGACGAACGGCGACTTGACTTTCGTAGCAATCGACGACGCTTTATTCGCCGATCAAGAAACGGAAATGGGATATGTTTTCTCAGGTGGCGAATTGCGCCTCGTCGAGTGTATGCTCTACGACTCAATCGTACTTCCGGATGTCATTGCCACGCTCACCCGGACGCACGGAACACCAAACATGACGGATTTGAATCGGCTTATTGAACTGATTGAAAATATTGGCGGTTCGATCGGGGATCGCGCCTCGCTGGAAGCGTCGCCATGGGCGGGCTGGATGCTGACAGACGAGAGCACGCTTGTTTTCACGACGCTCTTCGATGGCATCGTAGGTGTGATCTATGCAAACGACGTTGCTTCTGTCACCACCGATTAGGGAACCACTGATCAAATCCCACAACGACTAGCGGATGAATTACCATCATCTGCGTTATGCAAAAACCTCGATTTACATCAAGTAAACCTTCGATTTTTGCATTTAGCAGCTGATGAAAATTCCTCTCGCTATCCGTCGCGTGCTTTAATCATTGATTCCTAAGTTATTAGTGCAAAAAAAGAGGAGGAAAAATTCACATGAAAAGGTTTATGGCGCTGATACTTACGCTGGCATTACTCGTGTCCGCCCTGCCCGCGCTGGCGGGTGGGGAGTACGACGGCTGTCTATGGTTTCTGCGCGGCGGCGAAGCGCCCGAACAGACAGGCGCGTCCGTGGCGCTCTGGTACATCAGGAAGAACGGCGCGTCCTTTCAAAACGAACTTGTTCCAGAAAACCGACGGCCGAGCGATCTTCAAGATATTGGGTATGTCGTCGTGGTGCAAGAGGGCAATCCCAGCTTCATCGGCACGTACTCAAACGGTTCGCGGGGGCTTCGGTATTCCGTGGATCTGATTGCGTACGACGTGAGAACAGGCGCTGAAATCACGCGAGCGAACGTATTGGGCGGCGACCCGCCCCAGACCACAACCTCCTCCGCTTTCGATATCTACGGCGCGTGGCCATCCGATCAGGAAATCGCAGCCAGTGTCGAGGGCATCTGCGCGAGCCTGTCTGAAGAAAGCGTGGACACATCGCTGTGGGAGTATGTGATCTATGACGAGGAAAGCGTACGTTTTTATTCGGATGAGTACCGCACCACAAGCGAGGAATGCCTGCAATACCTGACGCTGGACGCGGGCGTTGAAATCCTCAAGTACAACGGCTATCAGTCCGGTACGCTCGTCGTGCCCGATGTCATCGAGGGCGTGCCCGTCGTCGCCATCGGTCGGGATGTTTTCGAGTACGCACATTTTGACGAGATCATACTGCCTGACACCGTGACCCGCATCGGTGAGGATGCGTTCAGAAACTGCTACGTTGAGCGCCTTACGCTGCCGGACGGCGTCACGCTGATCCCCTACGGCGCTCTGCTAAACGTATTTGCGGAGGAAATTCATCTGCCCGCCGGGCTCAAGGCCATCGCTTACAACGCCATGGGCGGCAATCCCAATGCGCGGACATTCGATCTGCCCGAGGGCCTTGAGCGCGTTGATCCCGTTGCGTTTTGGGGCTGCTGGAGCCTTCAGACGCTCACGCTGCCCCGGAGCCTGAACGCGCTGTCCGTCGACGCGTTCATGGAGTGCGAGTCCCTGACGGTGCGAGTATACAAGGATTCGTGGGCATACTCGTTCTTTATGGAAGGCGGCTGGGAAGATGCGCTGCAGGCATACGCAGACGAATTGGGGTATGCCGTATCCGAACTGGGGTACATCACCAAGCCTGCGTGCGAAGGCATCGGCGAGTAGACGGAGCTGCCCTTGAATCAAGAATTTTGAGGTTCTCTTAATGAAACAGTATCTAACGATGCAAACGACTGCGCGTCTGTCCCCGCTGATTAGTTATTCATGCAGAAAAAATAGGAGGTGTGAATCTCATGAAAAGGTTTATGGTGCTGATGCTTACGTTGGTGCTGATCGCGTCCGCCCTGCCCGCGCTGGCGGGCGGCGAGACGGTGGAGATGATGTTTGAGGACGAAACCTACAAGCTATCCTTCGTGTCGGTTGAAGTCGTGGACGGGGCGCTGAACGTTAAGGTCAGCGGCTTTGGAAACGTAATGCACATGCGGAATGGGCAGATCGTCGTTCCGTTCTGGGCGTCGGTCTCATGCGATGGCGAGACCGTTCGCGCG
>CAZZEF010000095.1:0-6071 GCA_964652875.1 uncultured Planctomycetaceae bacterium | reverse complement strand
GCAAGCGGCGTGAATACATATATATTTGAGATGACTCAGATGCCGGAAGCGATCTATCTGTCGCCCTATGACGACGCGGAGACGTTCGTGGAAATCTGGCGCGACCCTGATGGAAAGGATACTGATACGACGAACGCGCCGATCGCGAATGAAGCCGGTTCCTCGTTTGAATGGCTGGGACATACGCTCAGGGCGCAGTTTGCGTCGCGGGAACGCGCGGTTGCTTACGAGGGCATAAGCCTGTATCCGGCGAACGGTATTTTCATAATGGTTCGCTTTCTATGCGACGGCATACCGCTTTCGGAATTGTATGCCAACAAGGAAAGCATACTTATGCTCGACGAAAACAAAGTGCAGTTGGATTCCGCGTCCATTCGCGTGGACGGGGTTGTATTAACCGACGATATGCAGCTTGACGGAGCGTGCGATCAATTTGACGCGCTGTTCCTGTTGAATGATTATGACGCATACCCCTCCTTGATATTCGAGCTGTTTGGCGAGAACGGCGACATTCTGCTGCCAATGCAGGAGATTGCGCAGCACGATTACACGCTTTTTGATGTGTCCGTTCCAGAAAATGAGCGCGATTTTACTTGGGTGCTTGAGCACATGGACGGCGAAAACGACGCTTACAAGCTCCTGTTCGCGCTATGCGAAGCAAAGGTAAATGTCGAGGTATCCTATATCGCGGCGCTTGAATACGCTGATGTGAATGGTCTTTACGACGAGTTCATGCGCCTGTGCTCGGAGGTTGTCGCCGCGAAGAAGTACAATATGCCAAACGACGAGCTGCTTGCATATCTGGAAGAGCATTTGCTCTACGCCGACTCGGATACGGGCGCGAATTACCGCGCGTATCTCATCAATGAGATGAACGTGTCGGCCGAATTGCTGGACATCATGGATGACGGCGGCGCGCAATACGGGTACAGAAGCGCGCTATGGACGGACTCGGCGCTGGAAGGGTTTTACGGAGAGGGTTTGCGGACATTCGTTCCCGATAGCCCGCGCAAGGGCGTATTTCTGATCGCGCTTTCGCCCGATACGGAGCTTAAGCCGAACATGACAACAGCGGAGGGTGATGAAAAAGGCGAATATGAAGCGTGGAGGTACGCGTGCGATATTGCGGATTACCTGGATACGATGTTCGCGGAAATGGATTATACGCCTACCGGAAACCCGAACATCGCTTCGGTCATGATCGAGATCGACATGGACTATCATTCCGCGGGTCAGTATCAGGGCACGAGCGGCATCATTTCCGCTTACAATAGCGAATGCACGCTGCGCGCGTATGATATGACAAGCGGGGAGTTGATCGCGCAGATTACGGGTACGCGCTCGTATGGCTCCACCATTTCAACGTATCAAAAATCCGGTACGATCTGGTGCGATGCGCCAAATATGACGGAAGCCGAGGGTGCGGAGGAATTCGTGAACGCGGTTATATCGCACGTTCCCGGCACGTCCGTCGCGCCATACGAGATGTCTGCCGGAATGGACAAGCCCGCCGTCGCGGAATCTACGCCCGAACCGACGACGGAACCCACGGCTGAACCGACAGCAGAACCGACGCCCGAGCCGGAGACGGATAGTACGCGGAGTATCCTTCAGATTTTAGACGACCCGCTTTACGCGAAGACATATGAGTATCTCGCGGCGGGAAATACCATTCGGAAGGGCGAAAACTCCGATTATGGGCGCGGTTTGCAAATGCTGCTCATCGCGCTGGGACGCGATATAACTATCGATGGGCAGGTCGGGAACAAGACGATCACCGCGTTGAACGATGTTTATTCCGGGCTTGGAATGACCGACCGCGATGGGATCGACGCACCTGGTTTCGGGCGGTTGCTCGCCTGCCGCCTATGCCTGAAGGACGAGGACGCGGCGTACGACGCGCTTGTCGGTTCCATGTCGGAGGACGAGTTTACCTATCTGTGCGCGTGCGGCTTCGAGCTGACGGGGCAATACTACAAGGCGTATCAGAAATTTTGTCTCACCGGCTGGAAGGACGCGAACGAACGCGCGGAAGCGTGCGCGCGGGAGTGGCCAAAGAACGGCGAGGTATATCGCAACAGCGCGTACTCCGGTAAGAAGACCTACCTTCATATCAAGATCGACAGTCAGGACGATGGGCAGGCGGCGCTGATCAAAATCTACGCAAATAACGGTGATCTGGTCAGTTGCCTGTTCATCGGCGGCGCGGGAAAGGTCACGGCGAAGATTCCCGGCGGCACATATATCGTCAAGATGGGCGTGGGAGAAAACTGGTTCGGCGTCGAGGACGCGTTCGGAAGCAAAGGAACCTATCAAACCATGCTCTTCGACGGCGGCGCCGAAACCGTGACGCTTCAATCGGGCTATGAGTATACGCTGACCATCAACACCTCCGTAAGCGACCCGGCAGCGGAAGGCGTCGGCTCAGAATATGAGGAGTACGAGGGCTTCTAAATCTGCGAGGACTGCGCGTATCCTGTGATCATTCGCTATATCATTGCGCGGCTTATCCGATAATATGGAATCATACGGATAAGCCGCGCTTGTATTTTTGTTGCAATCAGTTTAAATGCAACAGTTGACCGATCGCTTCCCGCTTGCCTTATGCCCCCGCTATCTCGGGATGCTCTTCCAGGAACAGATCAATCCGCCGTTGCTCCGTTTTGTTTGGCAGCATACTGTCTTTGTTCAGTACGCCGACCACCTTGCCGATCAACTTTACGGACGATGTGTCGCGAACCCGAACGATTCTGTATTTCTCATCATTGAGCGGGCGGAGCCCCTCGCGCGCATATTCCTTGATCATGCAGACGTTGTTGACGAAGACGATCACGATATCGCCATACTGAGGGATCTCCGACCTCGAAACAAGGACGCGGTCGCCGGAGTGATATACCGGTTCCATGCTGTCGCCGTCAATGGGAACGACGCAGTCAAAACCATCCGGCGTTTCGCTGCGCCGAAGATAAATGGGCTTGCCCATGTCGTCTTCGGGCACATCGTTTCCCTCACCCGCACAGGCGGTGTAGTAATAGGAAAATCCCTTGACCCAGTCGCGCTCAAACGCTTCTTCGCTTTCGTACTCCTCAACGCCAGCGGGTACTTTCGGGTTGAGTTTCTCCATTGTATCCAGAAGCGCATACAGGTACTCGCGCTCTTTTTCGGGGAGAGCGAGCATGCGATCCCATATTTGCTGCTGTGTCGCGGTGTATCGGGATGTTTGGACGACCTTCTTGATTACTCTCGTTTTCTGCCTGTCGGGAACGCCCAGAAAATCGTCTGCTGAGATACCAAAGGTTTCACATAGCTTTTTCACGGTCATCAGGTCGGGACGCGCCCGCCCCGCCTCCCAGTTGCTGACCGCGTTTTTTGATACGCCGACAGCTCTGGAAAGTTCGGGTTGATTGATCCCGATACTGAGCCGGTATGCCCTGATCTTGGCCGCGTACTCTCCCTGATCCAGCGCAATGGGATGATGGCGCGGAGAGGGTGTCTTCGTGCTTCCTCCTATATCGTCGGTTCCACCGGCGGACACCTTGCCTGTTTTTATGATCTTGTCAGAATCCATACGTGACACCTCCGCTTGGTATAGGACGCCATTCCGGCTTTCGCCTTGTCGCCTCAACGTATACACAATTATAGCACATTAACAAGGGGCTGTAAAGCGAGAAAACGAAAAAATGTTCGCAAAACGTCGGCGGGGGTTTTTCTCCAAAAAGGATTGTAAAGACAAATGTAGTGTGATATAATACCCGAAAAGGGTCAGATCGATAGACGCGCATGCTCTGGTTTGAACATTCGTAGGAGCGCGCGGAAACCGTCAGGCCGGCATAACGGGTCGGCATAACAGGTCGGCATAATGCAGGCGCAGCGCGGCGGAGAAACCACCGGCGCTCGTGGAGAAGCGGGGAGGAAGTAATGGAGCACAGAGGTGACTTCGGTTTTGTACGGTACGGCGAGGATGAATCATATGCCGTGTGCGAGAAGTTGAACAGCGCGCCAATCGAACAGTCGGATATATGCCCAGCCCAACTGGGGCAGCCGGATCAAGAGGATTGCTCAAACGGCGTGATTCCATATAAAGCCGAGCCAATGGGCGGGAAAAGGAAGATTCTTGTGCCCGTGCTGACCACGATGAACAAGTTTCTCTTTGATAACTACCGGCTTTCCATGTATACCTATGTTAACCGACAGTTGCGCAACGGAACGCTTTCGAAGCTCGTCGGGGCGCGTGTGCTGAACAAAGTCATGAATCGGGAAAGCCTATCATTTCCGCATGTTACCTTCTGGCGAATCGATCGAACAAGCTTCTATGCGGACGTCAAGGTTGAGTTGAAGCTGGAAACACAGAACGGCGCGCTGGTCTGGAACGGGTATCTCATCCTGTGGTGCGCCTTCTTGGACAAATTCGAGTGCAGCTGCGAGGAGCTTACGGATAAGGTTGATCGGAAGGACGACGGATATGATCAGCTTGACCCGTACCTGATTCCATATCACACCAACAAGCGCGTGGATGAAATCGCGGAGGGAATCTGGAATGAGTATCTTCCGGAGGCGTTGACCGACCCCCTAAAGCGAGACGCCACGAAACTGGCGGCGAAGATGGGGCTGGCGATAAAGCCCTGCCGTATTTATGAGCACGATGGAGTCACTACCATTCTGTTTTTTGAGGAAGATGATCTGGCTGTAGGCGATGATCGAATCGAGCAAGACGAGAACGGAAAGAAGGAGCATGTCAAGGCTAGGAATTCAGACCCGGAGCGCATTATGGAGAACACGATCGTTGTCAACAAGAATCTGCCCAGATGGAAATGTATGCAATACGGTATTTTCCATGAGTGCTACCATTATGAGGAGCACTATATGTTTTACCGCCTGCAGAAGATGGGCAGCAACGACCCGAGAAAGGTTGTAATGCGGGAAATCGTTGTGGACGACGATTACAAGCCGGACGATCCCATTTACTTTATGGAAAAGCAGGCCAACCGCGGCGCATACGGTCTTATGTTCCCTGTGACGTCCACACGGGAGCACATCGAGCGCCTGTATCAGGATGTCGGGCAATGCCGTCATGCTGGCGAGCGGTATGAAGCCGTTGGCAAGAAAATGGGAATTGAACTTCTGCGCCCCCATTTTCGAATTCGGGCGAGGATGATACAGCTCGGGTACATTCAGGCGAAAGGTTCCTTGAATTACGTGGAGCGGAAGCTGATTGAGCCCTTCGCGTTTGATACGGAGGCGTGGCGGGAAGAACAGCACACTTTTGTCATTGACCCGGGAACCGTGGAGGATCTTTGTAAGGAGAACGATGATTTTCGCGGCGTAATGGACAGCAAGAAATATATCTATGCGGACGGACACATCGTCAGGAACGATGAACGGTTTGTGCGGCAGGAACAGGATCAGTTGAAGCTCACGGATTGGGCGAACGCGCACGTCGATGCGTGCTGTATCCGTTTCGTCAGAGTATACGATGCCGACTATGTAAAGCAGACGAAGTTTTACTTAAGCGATTTGATTAACAGCAGGCACATGGACGAGTTGGATGCACAGATGCGGTACACCGAAGACTTTCCGAGGACCTTTAAGAATGCATTTGAGCTGATAATGCACAAGAATGGTGAAACACAGATAACAATCGCGCAAAAACTGGGGACAAATGATAGGACTCTGCGCGAATGGCTGAATGAACCGGAAAGGAAAATCTCTTATGATTTTGTAGTTGTTATTTCTCTTATATGGAAGTTACCGGACTGGATTAGCAAGATGCTTTTAGCGAGGGCGTTCATTCAGACGAGCCTATATGATCGTCGGCATCAGGCGCTTGAACACATTCGTGTCGTGATGTGGGATCAGGGCGTCGATGAAGCAAACAAGTATTTAGCAGACCGCCAGCTTAACACGCTGAGTATATAGCAACGCCGAGGAGTCCATAAAAGCTCGACCATGCGATTGGTCTGTCGCTCTGTGTACTTCTAATACATGTTACTCGGCACGATTCGTTCATTACATTTATAACCTTCTACGCCGATCACTTGGAAACAGGTGGTCGGCCTTTTTGCGTCCGAGTG